>NZ_JBBKBP010000007.1:0-184224 GCF_037890165.1 Blautia sp. HCN-1074 | reverse complement strand
TAAAATAAGTTTGGGCATCTGTCCTTCTTACAGTACCTCTTATTGATAAAATTGTGAAACAACTGTATCTATCAAGTCATCATAAGTAACAATTTCCACATCTGTATAATCAGCCTTAATTTCTACCCATTCATCACATTCAAAATCATTTCTTCGTCCTACTACTAAATATCTTTTTGGTTTGTATACTTTAAATCCGTATTTCTCCTCAAACCACTTTCTGTTATTAGGATCCTCAAAATAACTTCTATATACTCTTGTCTGTGCAATGTATGAATTAATTTCTGCACTGAATTGTTCACGATTATTCCGTCCAACCACAGTATTTCCCTTAACTTTTGGTAATTTGAACTCTACAATATCCGCATATCCATTTGCTCTCACAACAAAAAAATCTGGAATAATTTCGTCTTTTTCCTCACTCTGCCAATCACACTTAACTTGAGAATGTACTCCTGTTCCCATAAATCCCATATTTAGAATAAAATGATTTTCTCGTTGTGCTAAAAAGGAAGTAATATTCGGTTCGGAATTCTCAGAGTCACCAAACAACTCAATAAACCTATTAATTTTCGGTAACTTATCATATTTAAAATCCGCTGGTTCAGGATACTGATAAAAGAGATCTGCCTGCCATAATCTGTCATATACTTCCAAACTAAATCCTATTTCATCCACTTCCCCTTCTGTTGGCTCGTTGTAATGACAAGGGATAAAATCAATCCATTTAATAATTCTAGTTTTTAAATCATCATCCTTTGCATCAAAAAACATTCCATTAATTAATCTCACAAAATGACCCTCAACAATATCCAATCCTTGTGAATTAAAACTTACCATGCTATTTTGTGCAGCAAAATTCCATTTCAAATCAACCAACTTATCTAAACCAGCATTTGTCGGAATCATTAAGTCTTCATATATATCAGAATGTAATGGAAATGAAATTTTGCTTGTCCCATCAAAGGTAAACCCAATAATCTTTTCAATAACCTGCTTTGAAGTTAAATCTTCTTTTGTGAAATCACGCACTACAATCATTCTTTCCGACTTTTCCACGATATCTTTTACATATGGATTACCACAATACTCTATGGCTATAAATGTTTTACTAAAATAAACTGCCATACTTTCAGGATTGAGAATAAAACAATTCACATCCTTATAATCAATATTGTTATCTTTAATATACTTGTACATTCTTCCCCAATAAACTTGAGAAATTGCTGTTAGCACTTCTGAAACTAATTCTCCATAACACTCAATATTATTATCAGACATAATAACCTCCGCAATATTCAAATCAATATATGTCCTATTTTACCATAGCATCAAAAGAATTTCATTATACCTCCAGTTCCTGTTCCATCCTCTTTGCTATTTTCATAAAATAATCCCTGTCCTCAATAAAATGCATATCTCCAACCGCATCGCAATCATTCAAGACATGTAAAACACTTGTAACCTGAGCATTGCTGTTCTGATTATCTACCAATGTTTTTACTACCTTCACAAATTTTTCCTTATCATTCTTATATGTAGCAAGCATCATCTCCAAGTCTTCTATGGTCATGATATAACATCTGTTGTCATCAACAAATATCTCTGGTATCGAAGACATCACTATTTGTGTATTGGTCATACTCTCATACAACAGAAAAATTTTAATAACCGGCTTTTGTCCTGAGTATTCCTTTTCAGACATTTTAAGTTGTTCATGTGCTTCTAAAATATTTCTTTTGTAAAATGTATCAATCTGTTGAACATCTGGTGCCTGCTGCTTTGCCTTTATTCCAAGCAGTCCTGATTTCAATTCAAACAAGAATACCGCATCCTCAAATTCTACAAAGAAATCCGCACTCTTTTTATCTTGCTCTGGAATTTTGCACCACACATCCTCTGACATATAATTCTCAGCCAGTTCCATAAAATATTCTTCGAACATTGTTCCAAAAGCATTAATAAACCCGGTTCCCTTACCATTCTTATAATAATAATCCCGAATTAACCAATATAAACCATCCGCAAAGAGCATCTGTACCAAATACATACTGACCATAATCGGCTCTTTGTTCTTTTGAGTAATCACAAAAGGTTTGCTATAAAACAATTGTTTCTGTATTGGAGACTTCCTTACATCATCATATGTAACAGAATAATAATAAATAATTTTCTCCAAATTCTCTTTAGTGAGTATGCTGTTTGCCCCGTGATTATATAAATCATCCTCTGCCCCTAACGGATCGGGACGCTCACTACATAGCCACAACAAATAAAGTACATTGGTCAGAAACTCGTCTGCACTCATACCAAACAATTCTTCTGTAATTTCATTTATATCTACAATCTCATCCCTGCTAATTTTACTTGAGCCAAGCAAAATATGATAATTACGGCTAAAGCTCTGGTATGTCCAAGCCAAATTCTGATACTTAAACTGTTCATATGTCATACCCATCATAAACTTAAATATATCCGGCAATTTTGCATCTTTGATATATTCGCTATTGGAATGTTCATTCTCATATCCTCTATACAAATTTACCACCGTACCAGCTTTTTCTCTTTCCATGATTTCTTTTCTGTAATCATTTGCATTAACAATTGAGACATACGCCATGTCTTGAATATCCCACGCCGACAACATCACCTGCACCTGCCGATGTATAAATCCATGCAAGATAGCATTCAACGGAAATGTGATACTACACCTTAATTCACCTTCTGACTTATTTTGCTGTTTCTTATATAGTTCGATTGATATTTCTGAGAAAAAATAGATAAAATCTCTTGTCGCATAATTCTTAATAAAACTCACGAAATCTTTCAACCAGCATCCACCTTTCCTTTGCTCATAAGCTATTGAATCTTTCCCCAAACTCTCTCATTAAGATATATTTTTTCTTCTTCCATACAGATAACATTCCACTTTAACAAGTTTGCAATATTTTTGTCTATTCTCTCCATGACAAATTCTTCTAATTGACCATCGTCCTTCATTTTATTAATTTCTGCTTTCACTTGTTCAACAGTAAATCCTATCTCATAAGCATTTCGTCTATGAAGAACCGATACTATTACTGCACAATTAAAATCTAATTCCTTTTTTGTAATAGCTCCTACACAAAAAATAGAAATAATTACTAATTGTACATATTGAAAAAAGGCTTCCGGTTTATTCAAAGATGCCACAAAATCTGCAAGTGCAATTAATACGCTTCTTAAATCCAACCTAATGTTTCCCATTTTGTATGAAGATGACTCTTTTCCAAGAAAAATCATCTCTCTCTTTGAATTATCTGGAATAATTTCTAAGTAATTATCCATTATCATTTTTCCAAATTCAGGATTTAAACCTTGCTCTATTGAAAAGTTCTCTAAACATTCTCTTATTTCACAATCCAATTGTCTGGCTTCCGTTCTGTTCATCTCTTCTCTACCTCCGTTCTCTTTCTTCTGTTCGAATAATCTTAGCCAATTTTCCTCTCTCTTTTTTCAGAATTAACTGTGTACGATATTCGTCATATGCATCCAAAAATCCACTGTATAAATGATTTCCATCCACTGTGTCAAAATCATACTTATCATCATTGGCAATAGCAAACAAATGACTTATCCTATCTTTGGGAAGAGGATGTGTATCCGTTGTTATCCTTTTATTATACAGCACCCTGTCTGTGTAATAAAACAAATCAAAAAACTGCATGTACATAACTGGTGCAAGATAAGTATAGTCTTCTATAATTCTTTTCTGCTCTTCCAGCCTGCTTTGGTCAATAATAATCTTTAAAACAATATCATATGCCACTGCATCTGCTTCAAATTCTTCCTTCCGTCTGTCTGAGAATTTTCTTCCTATACTAGCAAAATATGAATGTGCAACTTCATGTGCCAAACTAAATATGACCACTGTCCAATAGCATGATGATGCCAGATTCATAATCTGTGCATCCCCCTGCATAATCTGTAACAATGCTTCATTTGATTTCTCATTCGGAATATCACCCAATATACTCACATCATTCATTATAAATAAAAGATACAAAAAACAATTTCCATATATCTCTGGGTCATCAAATTCTTTCGACCATTTTAAAATCACTAGGAAAAAGGACATCACGGATGATTCAAATAATTCATCAATATGTACAAACTGTTCTCTTCCCTCATCCAAGAAAATATAGCTGTTCACAGAGTGCTGATAACGGTTGCTTAGTTCTATTCCCTTACCATGATAACCATATTCCTTTTCAAGATAATCTTTTACAATCTGAAACATCTGATTAAGGTTATACTTCTGACTATTCTCTCGCAACTGCTCTTCTGTTAATCCGGATTCCTGATAATATCTCATCATCCTCTCAATTCCTTTTTCTTCATCCTTAACAGACTCGCCCCCAAAGCGTAGAATTTCATAATCATCTGGCGGTAAAAAGAATTTTGCTCTAATATCTTCTGACATATGTCTTACCCTCCGTTATAAATATCGGCCTCTTTCAAGTATATATTTATCATAGCACAGCTCTTTTATTTCGCCAATTATCTAGCATAATTTGTTCATTCTGAAAACGGTATGCATCCTCAAAAGTTACAGCACCATTAATTCTTTTTACTTCATCCGTACACTTTGCCTGTAGCTTCTTTAATGCTTCTTCATCCACTCCATGACTATATGCAATCACATGGGACAGCTTTGAGGTTTCCACCGCCAGCTTATACATTGCACGAGCCATTCGGTTCTCGCTATCTGGTGTGGTGCTAGAATATAAATAGTACAAGTCAAAATGAGAATCCCTAATTACAAATTTTATGGTACTATGTAGTTACCGCACTGAAGGAGGACCTCATTATGGCAAAGCACTATGACAAACAATTTAAATTGAATGCAATCCGGTATTATCATGATCACAGAGAATTAGGATTGCAGGGTTGTGCTTCAAACTTAGGAATCAGTCATCAGACACTGTCTCGCTGGCAGAAAGAACTGCGTGATACCAGAGACATTGAGAGCCGTGGTTCTGGCAACTATGCTTCTGATGAAGCAAAGGAAATTGCACGTTTAAAGCGTGAACTACGTGATGCGCAGGATGCACTTGATGTATAAAAAAAGCCATCAACATTCTGGGAAAATGACGGAAGCCATTTACCTCGAAGTTACTGAGAAGGCAGAAGCAGCCCACAAGGCTAAACGCCGTGTTTCTGTCTCCGGAATGTTGAAAATACTTGGCGTTTCACGTTCTGGCTATCGCGCATGGCTGAAACATGTTCCTTCCAATGCTGAAAAGCGTCGGGAATCAGTAAAAGCCAAAATCAAGGATATTTACGATAAATCTAAACAGAATTACGGTGCTCCCAAAATCACACAAGTGTTACGCGCAAAACAGGAGAAACTATTTCCGAGCGTACTGTTGGGCAGTACATGAAACAAATGGGCATTAAGGCTCAGTGGGTAAAGCCGTGGACAATCACCACAAGAGACTCCGATTTCAGTAGCAAACTTCAAAACATCCTTGATGAACAATTTAATCCAGAACGGCCAAATGCAGTTTGGTGTTCAGACATTACCTATATCTGGACGATAGATGGCTTCGTCTATTTGACCAGTATTATGGATTTATATTCCAGGAAAATCATTGCCTGGACATTGTCAAATACATTGGAAGTGTCCTGCGTGATTGAAACAATAAACAAAGCCAAGGCAAAACGAAAAATTGAAGAACCATTGATTATGCATTCCGATCGCGGCGTACAGTATGTTTCAAAGGAATACAAACGTGTCACTGCAAACATGCAGTGCAGTTATTCTAAAAAGGCTTATCCATGGGATAATGCCTGCATTGAATCATTTCATTCACTGATCAAGCGTGAATGGCTGAATCGCTTCAAAATCCGCGACTATAATCATGTATATAGATTGGTATTCGAATACCTGGAGGCATTCTATAACACCAAGCGAATCCATAGTCATTGCGATTACATGTCACCAAATGACTCCGAAGAACTATACCGTAGATTGCAACAGAACGAATAGCCAATGGCAAGTTAAGATGGGGAAAACCTCATTTTAACTTTCCATACATGGATAACTATAACTACTACAAAGGTATGAATGGAATCATTCAGGAACTGACGGGGCTGTTAAAGACAAAAAACATTGGAACCGACTCTGACCGGGCATTATTACTAGATTTTCAGGCAACTCTTGAAACCAAACCTGAAAAAGCAATAAAACTGGAAAAGGATGCACTTGCCCAGATAGAAAATATCACTGCCGACAATGCTCGCCTTGTTTCCAACCTTCATGCCAATCTCGGTGGACTTTACCGTATGAACGGTCATCCCGATCTTGCAAGAGAACACATGGAAAAAAGTATCTCACTGCTTGACCAATTTAACCTGCTTCATATAAATGACAGCATACCTCAGATTGCCAATTATGCAATGTTCCTGACAGAACAGCAGGAACCCGAAAGAGGCATCTCTGAATTGCAAAAATTATCCGGCATCATCAAGGAATACCATTCCGATGACTGTCTGGATTATGCCAAAGTACAGGAAACCCTTGGAACCATTTATCTGATGACTGCCAATCTTCCGCAAGCCAAAACACATTTTAAAAGAGCTTTCAAAATATATGAAAAGATCTGGGCTGATGAACCAGAAATGATTGAAGCAAAATATCAGGAAATTCAGGAGTTATATCCACAGATTGGATTTTGCATTGGAAAAAATCTATCCGGTCTTTTAACAAAATAAGCATAATTTACGGCGGGCAACTTGCCCGCCGTTATATTCAGCTATTCGTCAAATAAATATATGCATCTTCCAAAGTGATATCATTATCTAGGACACAATTCTCATTTGGCTTTCCTTTGCTTAATACTTTCATATGAATTCCATTTTCTACATACTGCTTAGATGATATAGAATAATTGGCTTCTAACAAACGGGCTTCTTCTGCATTTTGTACCGTACAATTCCAAACACAGCCCTTTGCATTTTCCAGCAATCCACTCACGCTTCCGGAATATAAAAAACTTCCTTTTTTCATAATGGCAAGCTGTGTACAGGTTGCTGCTAAATCTTCTACTACATGAGTGGAAAACAGCACCGTTCTATCCTTTGAAAAATCAACCAGAAGATTGCGGATCCTGATTCTTTCTTCCGGATCTAACCCAGTTGTTGGTTCGTCAATAATCAAAAAATCCGGATTATTAAGAAGTGCCTGTATGAGTCCGACACGTCTCTTCATACCACCAGATAATTGTCGCATTTTTTTATTCTGATGCTCTGTAAGAGAAGTCTTTTCCAGATAATAGGTAATTCTTTGTTCGAGGTCATTTCTGGATACTCCTGACAGTCCCCCCATATATACAAGACATTCTTTCACCGTAAGATTCGGATATAAGTCGATTTCCTGTGGAAGATAACCAATCTTTTTCTGTATTTTCTCATAATTTCCCTCGTTATACAGAATTCCATCAAGGGAAACCATTCCTTCCGTTTGTTTTAAAACAGTTGTAAGAACCCTCATCAAAGTGGTTTTTCCAGCACCATTCTCACCCAAAAGTCCGTAAATTCCCTTAGGTATTTCAAGAGATGCCTTATTTACTGCAACTACACCATTTTTAAATCTAACTGTTAAATCATTTATTCTAATACTCATAATCTATCCTCTTTTCTTTAAAGCCATTGGTAATACTGCAAATAAAAACAGCCCCGCTATAAAAGACACAAGCGTTCCATAAATCCAACTCTCGGACATTAATTGAGTAGGTTCACAAAAGCTGAAAGAAAACAATCCCAGATTTCCGAAAAATGAACTTCCCGCTTTTGATATAAGTCCAATGACAATTCCAAATAAACATCCAATACCTGCCCACATATTTCGAAGCAATGTACACAAAATCACAGTGCATATGCTCCAAAACCAGATAGTTCCAAACATTGCAATGAAATATAAAAGAAATATCTGAATACCCGAAATGCCTTCGTTTACACTGCCCGGTTTTTGCCAGAAAAACAAAACATATCCAACACAGGAAAGTATTAATAAATATAATATTTGAACGCACACTCTCTGTGATATTACTTTTAACTGCTTTTTTTGATCATACAAATGAAATACATCGGCACGCTTACTTTTTACTTCCATCAAATATGTGTCACTACAAAAAATAATTGTTAAAAATGCTATTGGAGACTGAATCGCTGAACCGATTTCTTCATAGTATATAATCGGATGAATAGCACACAATATCAGTATAAATGCACATGAATAAAAAATCTTATATAACGACAGGCAGTTTTTTAGTTCCGTTTTCAATGAACCCTCCTCCTTTTCCAGATTGTAACAGAAATACATACTAATATAACTGATGAAATTACAAGAATAATCTGATTTATGTTTGACATTTTGGCTACATGTGTTTCAAAAAATCTGCCAGGGAATCGCACCATAATAGAGAACGGTCTCATATAATAAATATCATTCTTCATGGTCAGCATATTTGAATATATAATGTGTAAAAACAAGATTGGTGCTGCCGGAAGCGGATTTTTAAATATTAATGCTGTAATTGTATAGACACAACATATCATCAAAAGATTCGGAACAATATAGATCAGAGAATTCACGCAAAAATCAATTGGTGTTACTGGAAAGCCCGATTCTAAAGACGTTTTCAAACACAGCATAAAGAATATAACATTCAAAATCACTAATACTCCCAGCATACTAATGAATCCGCTTATTACTTTCCCACATATATATTGGATTGCCGTAACAGGCTTTGTATGTAATAATTCATAGGTACTTTTTCGTGTATCCTGAATAAATAAAAATGATAGCAAGACTGTTGCAAAAAAGGCCATATGCAATCCTGCAAAATCCGTAAATTTTTTGGCAAAGTACCAGGAAAAAGAATGTTCGGATAATTTCCGCTCGATATAATGATTGATTTCTTCTGCTGTCCCCTTATGAATTTCAAGGTCCTCATAAGCATATATTGCATTATAATAGCCATATTGGGATTCCAAAAACTCAGAAGCAGTCTTTACATCCATATTCTGAATTTCTTTCATTACATGATCTGCTTCCTGCCTGCTAAATCCAAAACCATTTTTGGAGGTGTCCATTAACGTCTCTTTGATCGTATCTTCCCACTCCCTTCTTCTTTCTTTATCATCAGATGTGGGAATGTACCCATCCATGACATCAGCATCTTCCAATGCTACGTCATTTTGTGTGATCTGTTCATTCTGTTTGATATAATGAATTTGCAAATACGATGACAGACATTGATACATACTGGCAACTATAATAATCAAGCCAATCCACAAAACAGGGTTCTTTAAATAATCAAGTATACTTCTTTTTATGATTGTTTTCATTGTATCTCTTCCTTTCTTTATTTCTTTAACAACATCATACAAATCAATTCTCAATAAATTCACAATAAAAAAGACTAAAACCACTTTATTTGTGATTTCAGCCTTATAAAGTATTTTTATTCAGCTTTGAAAAGAGCTTCTACATGAGCACCGCCTTGTCTGGCATTATATATTTTCAAATTTCCTCCATGCTTTTCACAGAAAATACGAGAAATATACATACCAAGGCCAAAATGCTTTAAATCATCTTGTGGATTCTTATGATAAAATGGTTCTGTTACTTTTTCCTCAGTATCCACAAATCCTATTCCATCATCTTCAACAGAAATTATAAGAAAACCATCCTTTTTCTTTATCTGCAAAACAATACTTTTTTGTGCATATCGAACCGCATTTTCCAGTAAGTTGTCTGCCACTTCCATGACAAGTTCCTCATCCACTTTCACAATGTTTTGTTCCTGCACTCTTTCTACCTTACATAATTTACTTTCCTTCTTGGACAGCATGGCAGCTTCTGCCTCAATCTTTTTTGCCAGTTCCGATAATTCTATCTCTGAGCATTGCAGTTCCCTCTGTTCTAAATGGGACATTTTTCTCATGTTTTCCGTGAAATGCTCTATACGGTCAATCTGATACATGCCTGTTTGTAAGATATCAATAACATCCTCTGTTTTTATACTCTCAGCAGAAACAAACTCTAAGAGCATTTCCTGATACCCACGCAATATGGAAAGTGGAGAACGTATATCATGTGCAATTGCATTCCGCAAAGCCTTCTCGTCATCAATCATTCGCCACATCTTTCTATTGTTATCTGCTAAAGCACTTCGCATCATTTCAAATTCTTTACACAAAGTTCCCATCTCATCTTTATTTTCATAGGACACATGAAAATCCAGTTCATTATCTGCAATCATTTGTGAGGCATCTTTTAGTTCCTGTAGAGGTGTCTTTAACTTATTTTTATAAAAAAAGAATACCGCAGCAACACTCCCAACAATCGAAAAAATAAGTACCGAATATGTTTCCATAAAGTCACACATTTCCGAAAAATGATAGTCCAAACGATTCATCTGCGATTGATTAGGTCTTGATATCTCAATCTCGTATTTCTTTCCATATTGCTGAAACACGTCCGTATAATCTGCATAATCAATATATTTTTCCCATATTTTATTCTGCATATTTCTTGCAAAATGAACTGTAAATCCAGATAACAGAAATGCTGCCGTTAAGCTAATCACAAAATAAAGCAGAATTGTTTTTTTCAGTGACAAGTTTCTTATTTTTTCCATCGGTATCCAATCCCCCATACAGTTTCTATGTATTCTTTTTCTGAATAATCCGCTATTTTTTTCCTTATACGCCGTACTAATTCCGTTATCGTTCTACTGTCCCCTTCCGCATCATATCCACAGACTTGTGCATATATACGTTCTTTATCAAACACCTGCCCTGGATGCATGGATAAGAATTCAATAATCTGATATTCAATTTTTGTGAACTCTATCCTGTGTCCAGCTATAGCTACTATTTTTTCAGAATAATCAATCAGCATTTCATCCATGAAACGGTATTCCGTTTTTTGTTGATGCCTTTCTTCTCTCTTTATGTTTGTGACAATCCTTGCTTCCAACTCCCGAAGACTAAATGGTTTCGTAATATAATCATCCCCACCCGAAAGCAACCCATTAATTTTATCATCTTCATCAACTCTTGCTGTTAGAAACAAAATCGGACATAACACTTTACTGCGTATCAGACGACATACTTCAATCCCATCCATACGTGGCATGTTGATATCCAATAAAATAATATCCGGTTTCATTTTTATTTTATTTAATGCTTCCATTCCATCTGTAGCCGTAATGGTTTCATATTGTTTCATATTAAAATAACTACAAAGCATTTTCACCAATTCTTTATCATCATCGACAACTAAAATCTTGTAGTTCATCCAAACCACCTCCAGTATCCATATTATACGATAAAAAACAATGAAATCACAACAAGAGTACATGAAGAACGTACGCATAATATATCTTTTTTCTCAATTCCTGCTCAATTTCCACTCAATGTCTTTTACCTCCGATTTTCGTATGCTTATCTCACAGCAAAGCAGTACCACACCGGTATGACCTGCTGAATCAATCAATACGAAAACGGAGGTATTTTTTATGCGAGAACTCAGAAACACAAAAATCATTGCTGTAGATGTACCTGAAAAGGAGGGGATAAACCATGCAGAACAATATCCGCAACACAAACCTGCCATCTTATATGATGTTTCCCCGTTTCCTTCTGGACATGGAAATAAACGAAACTGCCAAAATGCTTTATATTATCCTGCTCGACCGGGCAAGGCTTTCCCAGAAAAATGAGGGCTGGTCAGATACAGATGGTCATGTGTTCATTTACTTTACGATTGAAGCGCTGGCAGAAGTTCTCCACAAAAGCCAGATGACGGTTAAAACTGCTCTGGCAGTACTGGAAAACAGGAACTTATCTTCCGAAAACGGCAGGGACCCGGACAACCCAATCGGATTTATGTAAAACTTCCAAAAGAAACCATCCACTATACAGACAGATTTCTTTCCCTAAGACAGACAGAAAACTGTCTGGTAATAAGAAAGAGATAAAAAAGAACAATTTAGCAATAAGAGGGAGTAAGGAGCCACTCTCACCCTATGGAAAATTTCAAAATGTTTTTCTGTCAGAGAAAGAGCTGGAAGATATACAGCAGACAATCCCTGACTGGAAGGATTATATTGAACGCTTATCCGGTTATATGGCTTCTACCGGAAAGCAATATCAGAACCACGCAGCTACCATCATCAGTTGGGCAAAAAGAAGTAATTCATGATTGGATGAATCATTTTAATCCAATACTGAATAAATACAACACCGTTAAAAAGAAACTCAAAGCTAAAGTTACGGAACGGAAAAAACTGAATGTGCAAAAGGATAAAACCAGTATTTTGAATCCCATCCAGCATATAAAATTGAATCAGCAGCTTACAACCGTTACCGAAGAAATTGAAGAACTGAAATCAAGGAAAGAGCAGCTAATCTTCCAGGCACAATGCTCTACTGATAAAGATATGATAAATCTATCCAAGAAATATGACCAGATGAATAACAATCTTGATATTCTTGATTCTCAGGACATCTCCCTTAAAAAACAGCTCGAAAAAGACGCCGCTGCTTTCCGGGAAGAAAAATTTCGTCCTGATCCAGAACAATACACAGAATTGCTGGACACCAGAATCCAGATACGTCCTGATTTTCAGGATAAGCTGATAGAGCAACTCAAAGGTACTTTCGGTAAATATTATGACTATCACCGTCGTGATATTGCAGCCAATGAGGTGGATTATCTCAATGTAGAAGATCCTGATGTCTTCTCCCATCGTGCATGGGAACTGGAATATCAGAGGAAACGGGAAATACGGCGAAATCAGCCTGCTCGGACTAAGAAAAAATCATATGATATAGAATTGTAACCGTCTTTGAATAGATAATATGTTCTTACAAATCTCTTGTTCAAAAATGAGTTTTTTCAAAAAAGCGTATGGATCTAAAACTTCCATACGCCTTTTTATATTCCGTTCTTCAAATTGTCTAAAAGTTGACTAAAAATATATCACCGTTCATATGATGCAATAATTTCTTTGCTATCTGCTGTTTTATAATCAATTGTTCCCAAATTACCAATCAAGTCAAATGTCATATCTGCATTAACCTGCAATTGATCTTCAAGTTTGACTGCCGACGGCTCATCTTTTAGAAAAACTGTTAATCCATAAGGCTCTGTTTCAGACTGTATCTCTATACTGTCATATGAGTATCCCTCTGGATACTCTTGACCGCTTACAATATTTATAACATTTGAAGAATCTCCTACATAATCTGTCTTATACTGCGATAAATCAGGAATTTCGTACAGTTTTTCTTTTTTTCCGCACGCTGAAATCAACATGATTGATACGGCAACTAACATAATTGCAAGTACTTTTTTCTTCATAGAAACACCTCACGAAAGCTTTATTCAACACTTTTCGATTTGAGTAAAAGTCCAAGGGACTTTAATGTCCCTTATGCTTTTCTCTTTTCTTTCGCTGTTTCAGTTCAAACATTCGCTGCTCTTCTGCCTCTTTTTTCTTGAGGCTTTTCTCTTTGCGTTCCTGCTTGTTCTGTTCCTGCTGTAATTTCAACGCCTGTTGCGATTTTGTACCAATGCCTATTTCCAGCATCTGCTTCTTTGCTTCCCGCTGCATCCGTTTCGGATTTCTTTTGATATCCTTTACAACAGTTTCAACAACCGGACTGAATTTCAAACTGAAATAGCACTTTTGAATATATTCCTGTACTTCATAATCTTTTGGCTCTGCACCAAATGTTACCTTTGCCACAGATAGTTTGCCATCTTCGATGCGTTCAAAGATTCCCACCCAAAACGGCTCTTCAAAAAATACTGTCAGCTTTCCATTTACTTTGTCCATAAGAATCCCTCCTAAAATTGATTGAACAAAGAATGGACAACCCGGAGGGGCAGGTTACTTACCCTATTTATATAGGACGGCCGGGCTACCTACCGGCTCTGGCACATCAAAGATGTACGTTGCGTTTTTATCTTTGCTTTTATAATCAAGCCATATGGCACGATTAACTTAATTCTGAAACTTCTAAGTTACTTTTTATGCTAAATAGCGAAACCATCACCTTTTGAGAAAAGGTTTATACTCCACTTAGGGAGATATCATTTAACTCACCATTTAAAAATCAATATCGGTATACTTATTTTTCAACTTGTAAAATGCTATTATTACGCTTGTATAATATTGCATCATCCAATCATACCATATTTCTTTGCTATAATCGTTCTTTTGATCTGCACGATTATGGCGAATATTATAACCATTAACTATACCAAAAATCAACTTATCATGTTCATTTTTAGGAACTTCATACTCAGCATTTAAAGTATCTTTTACTTCTTCACGTTCACTTTCCAAAATATCGGCAAGAATATTAATAGCTTTCTTTTTCTGTTCCAAATTGGCATCAAAACGATAATACATTTCTGTGGCTGTTACTAATTGCTCATATACTGAATCGGGTAAATCAGACCCGTCATATTCTAACTGTTCACGCAACGCACCGTTAGGTATTTGCATTATAAATCCATTTGTCGGTTCAAGATAATATCCCTCTTTATATGCACGTAAGATATTATTAATTTGTTCAGCAAATTCTTCCTTTTGTGCTTCATTTTCAAACTGATCTGTTTCATAGTTATAAACACCAATATGGTCGTATAAAATCTCAATCACTGAAAACAATGTCTGCTCATCATATTCTTCAAGATATTGCCAAATTGGCCAAACCTCTTTATCCTGTAAGCATGTTGCAAAATACACTTCCGGTGATGGCAACAAACTTGGTGGTAAAATCTGCTCCGAATCCTGTGTATAAGGAATTTGCCTCCACACTCCTCTTGTAGCCACTTCAAAATACTCTTTATCACAAAAATATTGATATACCTGTCTGAAATACTGTAATAACTCATCAAAATCTATCTGTAGTTGCTTTGTAAGTAAACCATGTCTTTCTGCGTAATATTTTTTCATATTTTTCTGTTCTCCTTATGTCAACTAAAAATTGCCTTGTTCATTTTTAATACTATTTTCCATTAATCTAATCAAATCATCAATGAATGCATTACAGATTTCCCCAAAGTCATAAGCCTTATATTCGCAGGCAAATTGATTTGCAATTACATTTCTTAATTCATCAACTTTCCTCATTTCTGTCTGTTCAATCTAATAGTATTATTTTACCATATCACTTGTTTTTTTACCATCTTCAAAAGAGCAATAGCAAAAAAGCTGATCAAGAATCATAACCTTCCAATATTTTCTCGCTCTGCATCTGTTCCGTGTAAATAGATTGCTTTCCGGCACGTGAAAAAATTGTTTGTAGAAACGGTAAAAAGCTCCCGAAGGAGCTTTCCACACTTTAAATATAGACCAATTCTTTTAACACAATCTCTTCCGCTACATTCCGGATGTTATTTACAACTCCAACCCACGCCATCTGATCACGAGCTTTTAAATCCTCTGTAACGCCTTGCTTCTCCATCATCTGATGCACCAGAACTTCCATTCTCTCCTGCGCTTCATCATCCACAAGATTCAGATGTTCCACCAGTCTGTCTTCCAACATATACAGTGAATACATTGCCGGACGATGCTCTTTCAGATACGTTTTCCGAATCATTCCATATTTCCCATAATGCGGTTCTTCATCTGTACTGACAAGATTCGGATAGTAAATTCCGTCTGCTCCCAGTGTGTAGGTTCCACCCATCTTTTCAAATGTGCTTTTCATGTGTTATTCCTCCTTGAAATCAGCGATATCCTTAGATCATCGCAAAATATTTCAGGGCAGCCTTAATGGCATCTTCTTTCTCTTTCGGACACTGTGGCACTTTTGGATTTTCTGTCTTTGGCAGATTATAGTTCTCTCCTACTTCGATTCCACATTTCCTTTTGATTTGAGAAATATATAAATTTGAAACCTTCAAGCCAAATTCTTTCAGCACATAATCTTTGATTTCCTGATAGGTCGCTTTCGTCTCTGCACTGGTTGCATCCAGTTCATCTAAGTCTAAGTCAAACTCTACAAAGACTAACGCTTTTTGTTTAGGAATTATTCTCTGTAATGTTTCTCGTTCTTTTGATTATTTGATATATCCATATTATCCTGCCTATACGAGCTAATGTTATCATTTTGTTATCGGCATTGATAACACCTACTCGATAACTGTGGATAATAACTATATGTAGCATGTCAAATTATAAGCTATTTTGCTTAGAGATTCAACACAAAACTGAAATTTTACTTTTCCTTATATTCATCTGGTATTGCTATTTGAAATGTTTCACACAACAGCATCACATCATGCACATCATTTTTATCGTGTTCATATCCCAAATGAAGCATTACCTGACTCAATGGTTCAATACAAGAAACAGTTATATCTCCAACTTTTCCAATACCGGAAAAAGTTTTTGATGGAAATATATCTCCCTCATAAACAATTCCGTCATCTGTAAATTCAAAACAATGTAAATCAATGATTCTTTGTTTATCATCTTTCCAGACAGTATGACCATCCGTTGTATAATCAGTATTTACTTCCTCAAATCCATGCTGCTTAATCACATAAATATAATCATGATAATGTTTCAGTTCAACAAACAAATCAATATCATTGTGTATTCTTGATTCTCTTTTAAGAAGTGCATCAACACCCCATCCGCCATCTAAATATACTTTAATTTCGTTTTGCAAAGCATATTTTATAATTTCACATGCATCTTCTGTACGTACCATAATCTATCCTCCAAATTCAAATCTTTGTATGCTTTCCAACTCACTAAAAGCCTGAAATTTGTCAGTCTTTCATCCTTTTTGTTATCAATCACCAATTAGCTGTAATCCATTAGGATTTAGCTGATATATTTTATCGCACACCTCTTCAATATACTTTCTATCGTGAGAAATGCTAATGACAGCCCCCGGAAATTCTCGGAGCATTTTTCTTATTACCGGACCGGACAATGGTGAAAAATTTCTTGTCGGTTCATCCAGAATAAGAACATTTGCACCACTTAAGCTCATCCTCAAGAGAAGCACTTTCGCCTTTTGTCCGCCTGATAACTCCCGAATCGGATGCTCCATTTCATCTGGTGTGTATTTAAGTGAACCAAGGTATGTTCTAATTCTTGTACGCTCTTCTTTATCTCCTGTTTTATCAAGGTAATCAACCGGTGTAACATCCAAATCCAGCAGGTCTTCATAAGTTTGAGGCATATATTCTGCTTTAATGTCATTCCGATTTAGGAGTTCTTCCGCTATCTTTTTTAGAAGAGTCGTTTTTCCTGCCCCGTTGGCTCCTATCATACAGATTTTTTCTGAACCTTTTATTTTTAAATGAATTCCTTCTGCTAAAATTCTTTTGCCATCCGGAGTCACAAGCTTTGAAAGTTCATATTCTATGACCGTTTTTCCTGCGGGAATGTGTGAGTTTTCATCCCCTAATTTGACAAAGATTGCTTCTTCCTGTTCCGGCATCTGAGTCATATTTTCATCTTCTTTTTCAAATCTTCGTTCCATTGCCTTAACCGTATGCATTTTGTCCTTTAAGTTTTTGGCAACAGACGGTGCTTGTCTGGTACAACTTCTTAATGCACCTTGTACACTCTGCATAACTCTTTGATATTTTTCATCGCGAATCTTTTTCTCCCTACGGTCACTCAGTGCCCGCTGTTTTTGGATTTCAAATTTATGAAGCCGTTCTTCCACATAGCGTCTATAGGGAAGCTTTGCCACGGTATATCTCGCCTTTGTTTTTCGTATAATCTGCTCGATATGTATCACCATGTTGGCAGTACGCTCTATCAGCGTTTCATCGTGTGAAATAAAAAGCACAATGTGCTTCCAGTCATTTATGATTTTTTCCAGTAATGTAAGCGTCGCAATGTCGATGTCATTGGAAGGTTCGTCCAACAACAGCACAGAAACATCGCGAATGAAAAGCCTCATAAGTTGTGTCTTGACTTTTTCGCCTCCTGAAAGACTACCCATTGTCTGGTTACTGTAGAAAAAATCATTTTTCATTCCAAATTTTCCCGCAATAACAGACAATTCTTTAGGCGTTTTCTCCCAGAATATTTCCTCTTCAGAAAAATATTCGTATATTGTTTTTTCCTTATCTTCATCGAGCATCTCCTGCGGAAGATAACCAAGACGTTCGTGTCCCATTATCCTTTCCCCATCTGCTTCTATATAGTTTTCTACAAGCGACGGATTGTATATCCACTTCATTAATGTCGATTTCCCATTTCCCTCTTCTCCAATAATAACTGCCTTATCTCCATCATTTAGCACAAGGTTGAAATCATTAAGAATTATTCTCAGGTCTTTTTTATGTGTTAAATTTAATTTTTTTATCTGCAACATTAAAGTTTCTCCTTTTCGAAGTCTGAGCCAATTATTATTTTGAACACACAAAAACGAGTCTTTTTTGCATACGCAAAAATAGACTCGCTAAATAGCCCCTTATTTCTTTTCCAAAAGGAAAACAAAGGAAATGCCTCTTGCGATAATCCAACTTAAGCGTACACAAAACAAACCTATTCTCTACAGGCTCAATAACTATATGTGTCTTACTTAAATCAAATTATCTATTAATCATTTCCTCACCTTACACAAAATGTGCCTTTCTTTCTTCTAATGGCAATACTATCATACTGTATTTTTTGTGTCAATACATTTCACCTTATGGAAGTGCAAATTAAAATTTTCACTTCCTAATTATACATCCAACCATTACGAAATTCAATCTTTCACAACCTCTTTACAACCACAACCACAGCACTCCAGCAAACGCAGGAGCACCATACCGTAAAACGCTTATGTGTAAATCAACTCCGTTCCTACAACTTCCCTCACACAAGCCTGAATATTATTCATTCTTCCAATCCATTCGTAGGGATTATCTTTCTTTAATTGTTCCGTCACATCTTGTCTGTCGGCATATTCCTTTACCAGTCGAAGAAACATATCCTCTGCTTGCTTATCGACTTCTGCAAGATAACTATGCAGCTTTCCGCTTGTCAGCAGGTTCATATATAACACTTTATAGTGTTCCTTTAAATGCCTTGCATGTCGTTTCCCCCATAAACCAATCGGCTCTATTTCTTCTTCGGCTGGTACTGTGATGTTCGGCAATAAATAATCACCCACCTGTCTATAAGTTCCGCCCATTTCTTCAAAAATTGTCTTTGTCATTTTCCTTTTCCTCCTGTGATTTTTGTCTATCGTGATCGTGTATTATCACGCTTGCGACCTTTAACTGTTCTTGCCTGCTCCAACAAATCATCTATCTGTTTGCGACCAAAAACCTTACGGAGCAGGCTGTAATCTTTATTTTCTGCTTTTAGGATTTTGTTTTCTTCGGTCAATCTTTCATTGACTTTCTCCAAACGCTGATTGGTGCGGTATAACTGTGCATTCGCTGTATTCAGCCTATGATAGTTGTCCCACCCCTCAAAGCAGCGGGCAAGCACCGTTTTGACAAGTTGCTTCAATTTCCTTACAACCGGCTCTGCCATTTTGGTTTTATATGCCTTTGCAGTCATAAATTTCTCTGGTTCTGGCAACTGATATTTCGGTGCAGTATCAAGCTCTATTTCAAGATTTGACAGCTCGTCTTTTGCCTTATCATAGTTCAATACTCGTTCCGACAACACATCAAATTCAATCTGTTTCTGCTCGATTTTCGCACCTAATGCCGCCACTTCTTTTTCTCTTTCCTGCTTTTTATAATCCAAAACAGAAAGATGTTTTTCGTGTGTGCCTAAATGTTCCCACTCAATCCCATAACGTTCCATCACCGCCGCAAGCTGTTCTTTTTCGGACTGTATCCATTGCGACCACTCCGTATCGCCACGACTGCCGCCCTTAAAACCTTGCGTTGCAAGAGCCTGCTTTAGTGACACTCTTGTATCAAGTCCACGCTTGCTGCCTGTGGTAAAAGGTACAAAATCTATGTGCAGATGTGGTGTAGCTTCATCCATATGCAGATGAGCCGAGAACACCCGAAGCTGTGGATTTCGCTCCTGAAAACCCTGATAGTATTCATCTAAAATCTGCTTTGCCAGTTCTCCGTTTTCCGTATCGGCGTTCATATTTCCCTTACCGCCCACCTGTAAAATGATTTCGTGGAACGGTTTTTCCTGCTTGGAACTTCGGATTTTTTCATAATAATCTTTTATCTTTCGGTCTGACCTTATCTGCTTGGCATTGTATCTTTCCAATGCTTCATCAAACAATTCGTGATAAACTGTCTTTATATTTTCATTGCAGTAGTCGATATTGAGATGAGTACGAGTTCCGTCTACATTTTCTGCTCGGAACTTTCGGCTATTGTGATTGACCGAGCCTTTACCGACCATTGCACTTATCGTTCTCTGCATTTTTTCATCTCCCATCTGTAAATTTCAACATTCTCAGGTTTTGTTACTTTTGTCAAAAGTAACGCAAAAGCACTTTTGACGGGTACACCCATCAAAAATGCGACCTGTAAACAGGTTTTGCGTTCTCCGAAGGCTCTCCGAGGGGTGAGCGTGTGCCGGTGGCACACACGCCTGCGAACCGACCGAGCCAGCAGGCGAGACCAAAGAGCCGCCTTTGAAAAGGCACTCTCTGCACACTCCCCTAAACTTTATCCGGTGTCAAAGTGTGACGATGGTGACAATGTTTTTCACAGCGTGCTGCTCTCAAAAACATTGACACCTTTGACACCGTTTGTCACGCCGTCTGCTCGGTTTCTTTCCAAAGTGAAACCTTTCTTCCGTCGTGTGTGCGGCTGTTCTGATAACGGATACCGTAATCACGAAACAGCCTGCTTGCGTTGATACTGAGCCTTAAAGAAAGTACATTCGGCTTTATATCCACCGCAAGCCTTTCGCAAAGTTCCGAAGCAGTTCCTTCCCATCTGTCACTTTCCGAAAAGAGCGTATCCGCTATCTTCTCAAGCAGAGGTTCGGGCGGTTCTTTCCACATCTCCGTTTCCGATTTTGCAAAGTTCCACACCAATCGCTCGCTGTCCCTTACAAGATGGATTTTCATATCCTGCTGGTCTCTGCCAGCAACATCAAGTGTGGCATTGTTGGAAGTACGCTTGTCCTTACTGAGAACAAATGCACCGTCTGCCGCACCCATCAGACCATTCGTGCCTGAAATCATATCGAATATATCTTCCGATTTTTGTTTGCGTGTATGATGAACAATAAGCATTGAAACCTTGTAACTGTCTGCCAACGCTTTCAGCCTTGCCACAACATCATAATCACTTGCGTAGCTGTAATCTGCTCCGCCTGCTTCACGCACACGCTTTAAGGTGTCTATGATAATCAAGCCTGTGTCTGGGTGTTCCCTCATAAACCCTCTTATCTGTTCTTCCAGTCCGCCATTGACCGTTTTACATTCCGTTGCGAAATACAGATTGCCTGTCTCCTTTGCACCGAACATCTGAAACAATCGCTTCTGCAAACGTGGGTAATCATCTTCAAGGGCAAAATAAAGCACCGTTGCCTTACGCACCTTATACTCCCAAAGCGGTGTGCCTGTGCTGATATGATAGGCAAGCTGTGCCATCATAAAGCTCTTTCCCACTTTCGGGGAACCTACGAAAAGGTAAGTTCCCCTTTGGAGCAGACCGTCGATAAGTGGTGTCTGAACCTCAAACACCGTATCATACAGCGTTGTCATTGATACTGTTTTCAGATAGGAAGGGTCTAACTGTCTGAGTATTTCCCTTTGCATTTCTTCAAAAGATTGCTCGTACCCCTTGAAATCCGTATCCTGATTGACTATACTATTGTCAGTACATTTGGAAAGTGACTGTTCCGCATCTGTTGCCGCAGATACATTTGGAATAGTCATTTCTTTTTTATTCTCCATTCGCATCCTCTCCTTTCAAACCGCCGAGAATAATGGAAATCAGTTCTATTACACTCAGCAGTTCATCATCCACACCTTTTCCTGCTTCAATCCTTTTCAGTTCCGCAAGGACTGTGGCAAATTCCGTTTTCAACGCCTTATACACTCTCGGATTGCCCTGTACCACCACATCCTGATTTAAGCAACGGCGGTAACAATACTCCTGTTTTGGCAATCCTGATAGAGCTACAGCTCTGTTAATGAGTTCGTTTTCTTCGGGCGATACTCGAAACCCTACTGTGATATTCCTCCAACGATTTTTGTTATCTCTGTTCTTAGCTGACATTTTCAAAATCTCCTTTCCCTAAATCATCTAATTTTTCTGCCATCTCAATCTGCTTTGACGGAAAGAGGTGTGCGTACTGATAAGTAATATCAATACTTTCGTGACCAACTCGGTCAGCAATCGCCACCGCAGAAAAGCCCATATCAATCAAGAGTGAAATGTGGCTGTGACGGAGATCGTGAATGCGGATACGCTTCACGCCTGCCGCCTTTGCCCCTCTGTCCATCTCGTGATGAAGATAGCTTTTCGTCACCGTAAAGATACGGTCTTTCTTCTTCAATCCGTAAAGCATACCGAGATATTCTTTCATTTCCTCACACAGAAACTTCGGCATTTTAATCGTGCGGTTGCTCTTTTTCGTTTTCGGAGAAGTAATCACATCCTGCCCTTTCAAACGCTGATAGGATTTATTGATTGTGACTGTTTCCTTATCAAAGTTGAAATCTGCCGGAGTCAAAGCTAACAGCTCGCCCTCTCGGATACCGCACCAGTAAAGCATTTCAAACGCATAAAAGGAAACAGGCTTGTCCATCATCTCAAAAGAGAATTTCTTGTATTCTTCCTTTGTCCAGAACAGCATTTCCTTGTGTTCCTCACGTCCCATATTTCCCACCTTTGCCGCAGGATTGGAACGCAGTTCATAGTAGCGGACAGCGTGATTGAAAATGGCGGACAACTGATTGTGCAGCGTTTTCAGATACGTCTGTGAATAAGGCTTTTTCTTCTCATCACGATAGGCAAGCATTTCATTCTGCCAAGTAATAATCTCCTTTGTGGAAATCTCGCTGATTTTCAGTTTCCCGAAATACGGAAGTATCTTTGTGCGTATGATATGCTCTTTGGTAAGCCACGTGTTTTCCTTCAAACGGTTCTTCACATCATTGATATAAAGCTCCGTAAAGGCTTCAAAACTCATATCAAGGTCTGAAGAAGTCTGCAATTTGAACATTCTTTCCCATTCCTGTGCTTCTCGTTTGGTAGCAAAGCCACGCTTGCATTTCTGCTTGCGTTCCCCTTTCCAGTTCACATACCTTGCCATCACATACCAAGTACCGTTATCTTCATTCTTAAATACCGGCATTTACATTTCCCCCTTTCCTGCTCCGTAGAGCCTTTCGTAAAAATACTGGCGATTTACACGCCCTGCAATCGTAATAAAGCCCTTTGCTTTCAATTCCTCATTTAATTGTCTGATGAGTTTATATGCATAAGGTTTTGATACGTTTAGTTCCTGAGCCACATCTTCGGCTCGGATAAATCTGTTTTCCATATCCTTTTTCTTCCTTTCTTAAAATAATTTTTTGCTTGCCGCTTTCTCCGTGTTAAAGTTCCAACAGGCACTCCTGCTTGTCGGCAGGCGCTGTGCTGTCCCAATGCACCGCAGTACATCAGGCGCTCGCTCGTATAGGGGTTCCCGAAAAGTCGGAGACTTTTGGGGAAGAGGAGGAGCAGTGCAGCGAATGAGCTTTTGTGCTTGCACACAAGCGAACGATACGGAACTTGCTCCGACGAGGTCTTGGCGGTTTGGCTTTTCGGACGGTCATTCAGTTGTCGCATTAAGCATATTTGTTTAATTCGTAATTTATTTTACTAAACATATTTGCTATTGTCAAGTGGTTGCAAAGAAAATATTAAACATTTTTGTTTCGGTTTTTCTTGACTTCCACTAAACATTTCTGCTATACTTATTTCACTAAATATAAAAGGAGCGTATCATTATGGCTATCAGCGAAAGAATACATTTTTTCAGACTAATGCGTGGTATGACACAAAAGTATCTCGGTACAGCAATCGGTTTTCCAGAAAAGAGTGCTGATGTGCGTTTGGCACAGTACGAAACTGGTACACGCAAACCGAAAGCAGACCTTACAAATGCATTGGCACAGGTGCTTGATGTTTCTCCACAGGCTCTTGATGTTCCTGACATAGACAGCTATATCGGTCTTATGCACACTCTGTTTACCCTTGAAGATATTTACGGTCTTACTGTCAGTGAAGCAGACGGAGAGGTATGCTTAAAGGTCAACAAGGACAAAGGCAGAGAAGCATATGAACTCCTCAAAATGCTGTATGCTTGGAAAGAACAGGCAGACAAGCTATCTTCCGAAGAAATCAACAGAGAAGAATACGATAACTGGCGTTACCATTATCCAGAGTTCGACACCACACAGCGTTGGGCAAAAGTTCCATCACAGGAATTAAGTGACGCTCTCGTGGAAGCATTCAAAGACCACTTGAAAGATAAATAAGCACCTACAGGACCTGCCACTGGCAGCTCCCTACAGATGCTTTGGCAACGACAAAAAAGCCCTTAACTATGGTTATTAACCACAGCTAAGGGCTTAGTTTATAATATGGAATTTGTTCAGAGCCAAGCTCCGAACTTTAGTCTGCAAGCCACCTGTTAATTGTTCCGTTACCCATAAACCACTGGATAACAAGAATAATGGCACTTGCTATGACTGTTATCAATTTGTTATCAAAAGACTAATCGAAATCGCTGAAACCCGCATAAACACTGGCTTTTTTAAGCAACTCGATTTATTCGATCTCTATTGTGTCATCTGGTTTCTGTTGGGACAAAAGAACAACCGTCTCTACATGGACGGTCATACCAAATTGATCAACTGGGCAGACCTTTTTAAGTTCATACCCTCTCCCGCATAAATACTTCAAATCCCTGGCCAGTGTAGCACTGTCACAACTTACATACACAATCCTCTCCGGGTTCATCTCTATCATTGTCTCCAGCAGAGTCTCATCGCATCCTTTTCTCGGCGGATCTACTACTATAACATCTGCATAAACGCCATTTTTCTTATATTCTCTCGGCAGTACTTCTTCCGCTTTGCCTACAAAGAATTCTGTATTCTCCAGCCCGTTAAGTTTCGCGTTCTCTTTTGCATTTTCAATTGCCGCCGGCACGATTTCTACGCCGCGGACGAATTTCGCTCTCTGTGCGAGGAACAGGGAAATCGTTCCAATTCCACAGTACAGATCCCAGACAGTTTCCTCTCCGTGAAGATCCGCATATTCCAGTGCTTTTGCATAGAGTTTCTGTGTCTGTCTCGGATTTACCTGATAAAATGACAGAGGAGAAATCTGATAAGAAATATCTCCGATCTTATCCGTAATATATTCCTGTCCCCAGAGCAGACGGATTTCTTCACCGAGGATTACATTGCTGCGTTTCTTATTCACATTAATCGTAATACTTGTCATTCCCGGAATTTCACGCAGAGATTCCACCAGAATATCCTCTTTCGTAAGTTTATTTCCGTTCAGAATCAGACAGACCATCACTTCTTTCGTAAAATACCCATAACGAATCAAAATATGTCTCACCAGTCCCTTGCCGGTTGCCTCATTATATGGCTCAATTCCATACTTTTCCATATGGCTGATCACACGGTCAAGTACCTCTTTATTCTCAGACACCCCCAGTGCACAGTCACGGTTTTCGATAATGTTATGAGTTCTTCCCGCATAGAAACCTGTGACGATCTTTCCTTCTTTATTTCTTCCTACAGGAAACTGTGCCTTGTTTCTGTAATGGAACAGCTCGTCCATTCCAATGATCGGCTCCATCGGAATATCGGTAAAGCCTCCGATTCTCTCCAGATGTCCTTTTACTTTATTTGTTTTAAATTCCAGTTGCTGATCATATGAAAGCGCCTGAAGCTGGCATCCGCCACACTGACGGGCAAATGCACATTTCGGCTCGACCCTGTAAGGTGATGGTTTCACTACCTCCATCAGACGGCCATATCCATAGTTTTTCTTTGCCTTAATAATCTTCGCTGTTACTGTATCCCCGATTACTGCGTCCTTGACAAAAACGGTGAAGCCATCGGCTTTTCCGATACCTTCACCGTCAATTCCGCAATCTTCTATCTCTAACGTAACAAGATCGTTCTTACGAAATTCCATAAAGATTACACCTCTTTAGTTCTTCTTAAATTTGAGTCAAAAAGTCTGTTAAATCCAAGCCAGTCTTTCTTTCCTTTATCTGCTGCAAAAATCTCTGTGATGGTTTCCATCCTTGCATCTGTATTATCTGCAAGATTCAGAGCTACCGCTTCTACCAGTGCAGGTTTCTTCGGTGAACCATATTCCAGTTCTCCGTGATGAGCCAGAATACAGTGGATCAGCTCATTCTTAAGCACTTCCGGAAATTCCGGAATCTGACTTGCAAGGTCATGAATCATCTGTGCTCCGATATAAATATGTCCCAGAAGCTGGCCTTCATCTGTATAATCATTTAATGGAAAGGAAGATAACTCTTTCGTCTTTCCGATATCATGGAGAAGGGAAGCAGTAATCAATAAATCTCTGTTAATGACCGGATATGCCTTTGACATATAATCACAAAGTCTGGTCACTCCCAGCGTGTGTTCCATCAGACCACCGATAAATCCATGATGTACGGTTTTGGCTGCGGAATGTCCCTCGAATGCTTTGATAAATTCTTCGTCTTCCACAAATAATTTCTTCAGAAGCGCAGAAAGATAAACATTCTCCACACTGTCAATAAATGCTTTCAGCTGGCTGTACATATCGTCTGTGCTGTTCTCGCTTACCGGAAGATAATCTGCAGGATTATATTCATCCTCGGCTGCTTTACGTACACGCTTGATATTTAGCTGCATAGCACCTGCAAAACTGGTCACATCTCCCACAACATCAATGTAATCCAGTGCATCAAAATCATCAATTCCCAGAGAATTCGGATCCCATATCTTACCATCCATAACTCCGGTCTTATCCTGAAGAATAATATTTTCATATGGTTTTCCGTTCTTCGTTACAGCGGACTGTTTCTGCTTGCACAGATAAATTCCGTTGATTCTGTCTCCCTCATGTAATTCATTTAAAAAACGCATAAAATCTGCCTCTCTATCTATCCTATAATTTTCAGCAGTTCATTTCTGAGATCATTCCATTCACTTATTTGTGAATTCTCATACTCAACCAGACTCTCCTGAACTATTTCTCAGTAACTGCTATTTTGTAATCCTTTTCCATATAATTTCCATTGGAACTTTTCCGCAGGACCGTTACTGTAACCTTTTCTCCTGCTTTCTTTGTCTGCAGATATGTATAATAGGACTGCATACTCTCTATTTCATTTCCATCAATCTTGCTGATGATATCACCGCACTGAATCCCGGCTTTCATTGCCGGTGAATCTGTTTCTGTGCGTTCCACATATAGTCCATGATTGATTTTCAGCTGGCTGCACTGTGCCTGATTAATCTGTGTGCCATAAATTCCTGTGTATCTGACTTTCTCGTTATTAGCCAGTCTCTCTACCAGCGGAAGAATCTGTTCGGCGGAAAGTGCATGAATATTCGCTCCATCACTCTCACTTTCTTTGAGAATCATACCTGCCACATTTCCAGAAGTATCCAGAAGAATACCACTTCCGTCTTCACTTCCCTGCATGTCCGTAGCCAGTACTTCATATTCCGTATCAGCAGCCATCAGCTTCTCCGATATAGAAGTAACCATTCCATAAACGACCGCATCATCGTCACCTGCCGGGCTTCCGATTGCGATTACCATATCACTCTGCTTTGGACTGTCAATATCCGTCAGATCAGATACTACGATTTCCTCTCTCGTACTGTCATTAAGCTGGCTTTTCTTTACTGTTGCAACAGCCAGACCTGTATCCGCATCACCCTTACATAACTCACCGGAAACGGTAGAGCCATCTGCAAAAGTAATCTGCAATTCATGCAAGTTCTCCAGTTCTTCCTCATAGGTAAGGATATAAAACTGTGTATCTGTTTCCAGAAAAATCAGGCCTTCCGAATCGCCCTGTTGCATATAAGAATTATTC
This sequence comes from Blautia sp. HCN-1074, assembly GCF_037890165.1. Classification (NCBI taxonomy): domain Bacteria; kingdom Bacillati; phylum Bacillota; class Clostridia; order Lachnospirales; family Lachnospiraceae; genus Blautia; species Blautia sp. HCN-1074. The sequence continues at coordinate 156,127 of NZ_JBBKBP010000007.1, read as the reverse complement.
AGCAAATCCTCTTCCTTGGAAATTCCACGAACAGTTACCAATGACTTCTGGGCTTTCTGGGAGATTTTTAACACCTCTTTATATGTATCTTCATAAAGAGCCAATGGGCCTTTTTCTCTCTCTTGAGATTCATCTGCCGTATCTTCACTCTCTACTGTCTGTTCTTCTGATACTGCTTCTGTTTTCTCCATTGTCTGTGTTTCTGTCAGTTCTATTTTCTGCTGTGCATTCTCTTCTTTATCTGCCAGGACAGGAAACACTTCTGCAAATGTAACTGCTGCACATCCGCCAAAAAGAATTCCGCAGCCGGCAACTGCCAGCAGTCTGTGTGCCATACTTCTTCGTTCTGTCGGTCGTTTCTTTATGGTTTCCTGCATAAACTGATATTCTTGTTTATTCTTATTTCTCTCAATGTCCTGTCTCATAAAATTCATTCTCCTGTTGCACTCCACTCAGGTCCAGTACACAAATAACATCTCCGATTGCTTCCATCTGTCAGGACTAACAAATCTACGTGTTATTTTACCAAAGAGATATGAATTTTTTATGAATATACTATAAGTAATTTTATATTATGATGTTAGGGGCAAAAAGTCTTTTGACCCTGATAAATGGCATAAAAAAACCTTGTATCAGTTAAGATACAAGGTTTCACATGCGGAAGATGGGACTTGAACCCACACGAGCGCAATGCTCACAAGATCCTTAGTCTTGCTCGTCTGCCAGTTCCGACACTTCCGCATATCGCATTTCATTTTTCTCTCATAAGTTTTACTTATTGTTGCGACAATTGGTACTATACCAAAAACTATATAAAGTGTCAATAGTTTTTTTGAATTTTTTTTATTTTTTTATAAAAACTATTATTTTTTACACTTTAAGGCGGTGTATCGGCGTGACGACAAGCTGAAAATGTTCCCATTTTTTTGGTTCCCATAAGTATCGTCATATCTTCATTTAGGAAACGAGGTAAGTACTAACCTATTTTTCACTTTTCATACTTACAAAAATCATATATAATAAGAACGGTATTTTAGCGATACCCAAAAAACGTCTAAAATACTCCCACTATTACAAATCACCGAAAACAGATATCCGCCTTTTTTCGGTCGTATAAAAATAAAATGTTATAAAAAATCAGGAGATTTAAATCAACAATGAATCAAAAAGCATATAAAGCACTTGAATATTATAAGATCATCAATATGCTGACAGATAAAGCTTACTCTTCCATGGGAAAGGATATCTGCCGAAAGACAGAGCCATCTACAGATATTGATGAGATTCGTCATATGCAGACTCAGACCAAAGATGCCCTGACCCGTCTCTTCCAGAAGGGAAACATCTCCTTCGGAAGCGTAAAGGACGTGCGTGGCTCTCTGAAACGTCTGGAAATCGGAAGTTCCCTTGGAATCGGTGAGCTTCTTGCAATCTGCAGCCTGCTGGAAAATACCAATCGTGTCAAAGCTTACTCCAGAAGTGAACGTGGAGATTCCCTCCCTGACTCTCTGGATGGAATGTTCGAGGCACTGGAGCCACTGACGCCACTCACAACAGAAATCCGCAGATGTATCCTCTCAGAGGACGAAATCAGCGATGACGCAAGCAGTAATCTCCGTCAGATTCGTCGAAATATGAAACTTACCGGAGACAGAATCCATACACAGCTTTCTTCTCTCGTCAACGGAAGCGCACGCAATTACCTGCAGGATTCCGTTATCACCATGAGAAATGGCCGTTACTGTATCCCGGTCAAGGCAGAATACAAGGGACAGGTTCCCGGTATGGTACACGACCAGTCCTCTACCGGTTCTACTTTATTTATCGAGCCTATGGCCATTGTAAAATTAAATAATGATATTCGCGAACTGGAAATGGAAGAACAGAAAGAAATCGAAGTGATTCTCTCCAACTTAAGCCAGCAGACTGCAGAGCAGACAGACTCTATCCGCGCTGACCTGAATATCATGGTACAGCTTGACGTAATTTTCGCCAGAGCTTCCCTGGCAATGGATATGAATGCCACCGAACCAATCTTCAACGATGAAGGCCGGATCCGTCTGAAACAGGCACGCCATCCTCTCATTGATAAAAAGAAGGCCGTTCCGATTGATATCCGTCTTGGTGATGATTTCGATCTGCTTGTTGTCACCGGTCCGAATACCGGTGGTAAAACAGTATCCTTAAAGACGGTCGGACTTCTGACCCTGATGGGACAGTCCGGACTTCACATTCCGACACTGGACCGTTCTGAGCTGGCACTGTTTGAGGAGGTTTACGCAGATATCGGTGATGAGCAGAGTATTGAACAATCATTAAGTACTTTCTCCTCACATATGACCAACGTAGTTTCTTTCCTTAAGAAAGCAAACCGCCACTCCCTCGTCCTTTTCGATGAGCTCGGAGCCGGTACTGACCCGACAGAAGGTGCGGCACTTGCCATCGCAATCCTTTCCCATCTTCACGAACAGGGCATCCGTACCATGGCGACCACCCACTATAGTGAGTTGAAGGTATATGCACTCTCCACTCCAGGTGTGGAAAATGCCTGCTGTGAATTTGATGTTGAAACACTCCGCCCGACTTACCGTCTGCTGATCGGTGTTCCAGGAAAGAGTAACGCATTTGCCATTTCCTCCAAGCTTGGTCTTCCAGACTACATCATCGACAAGGCCAAAGAACAGATCAGTGAACAGGACGAATCCTTTGAGGATGTCCTCAGTTCTCTGGAGAGCAGTCGTGTGACTATCGAAAATGAGCGTCGTGAAATTGAGCAGTACAAGAAAGAAGTTGCTTCCCTGAAATCCGAGATGGAATCCAAACAGGAGAAGCTGAACGAACAGCGCGACCGCATTATCCGTCAGGCAAATGAGGAGGCTCATGCAGTTCTCCGTGAAGCCAAAGAATATGCAGACAAGACCATGAAAATGTTCCATAAATTCCAGAAAGACCATGTGGATCTCTCTGCTGTAGAAAAAGAACGTCAGGATCTGCGCAAACGTATGAACAAAGCAGAGAAAGGCATGTCCCAGAAAACAGCTGCGAAGAAGCCTAAAAAAGAGCTTACCGCCAAGGACATCTCCCTTGGTGATGCAGTTAAAGTTCTCAGTATGAACCTGAAGGGAACAGTCAGCAGCCGTCCCGACAATAAAGGTTTCCTTTTTGTACAGATGGGTATCATCCGTTCCAAGGTTCATATCTCTGATCTGGAACTGATCGACGAAGCAGAGATCACAACTCCGACCATGCAGCGAACAGGCGCCGGAAAGATCCGTATGTCTAAATCTGCCCACGTATCTACAGAGATCAACCTGTTAGGAAAAACAGTAGATGAGGCCGTTGCCGAACTTGATAAATATCTGGATGATGCTTATATCGCACATCTTAAATCCGTCCGTATCGTTCACGGAAAAGGAACCGGTGCCCTGAGAAAAGGTGTTCACAATTACCTCAAACGTCAGAAACACGTGGAATCTTTCCGCCTCGGTGAATTCGGCGAAGGCGATGCAGGTGTTACAATCGTAGAATTTAAGAAATAGGAGGTACTGCCATGGTTTCCAAACAGAAAATTCTTATCGTTGATGATGATAATAATATCGCAGAGCTCATTGCCCTGTATCTTACTAAAGAATGTTTTGAGACAAAAATCGTAAATGACGGAGAAGAGGCATTGAAAGAATTTGCTTCCTTTCGTCCGGATCTGATTATTCTGGATCTGATGCTTCCGGGAATCGACGGTTATCAGGTATGCCGCGAGATCCGCCACACCTCTGATGTGCCGATCATTATGCTCTCTGCCAAGGGCGAAACTTTTGATAAAGTCCTTGGTCTGGAGCTTGGCGCAGACGATTACATGATCAAGCCATTTGATTCCAAAGAACTGGTTGCCCGTGTACGCGCTGTCCTGAGGCGCTTCCAGGTAAAGCAGCCTGTTGTTTCTTCTAATGAAAAGTGCGTCAACTATCCTGACCTGACCATTAATCTGACAAACTATGCAGTCACTTATATGGGACATCAGGTAGATATGCCTCCAAAGGAACTGGAACTTCTCTATTTCCTTGCATCCTCACCAAACCAGGTATTTACCCGCGAACAGCTTCTGGATCACATCTGGGGCTATGAATATATTGGCGACACCCGTACCGTAGACGTTCATATCAAACGTCTGAGAGAAAAAATCAAAGACAACCCACACTGGGCTATTGCTACTGTATGGGGAATCGGCTATAAATTCGAGGTAAAAAATCCATGAAACAGCATCATCTCTCCACAAAATTTCTGGTGTTCTATATCTTCATCGGAGTTTTTGGATTTTTTCTCGTAACCCTGGGCGGCTCTTATATGGTAGAAAGGCATTTCGAGCATTCCTTAAGTGCCGCTCTTTATACTGAGGCACATAATATTGCCTCTAATGAAGCGGTAAAAAACAATATTTCCTCTGCTACTGTAGACAGCCTTCAGGAACATCTGTCTGCAATCGCGGATTTTCAGGATGCAGTACTATGGATTATCAATAATAATGGTGAAATCATTGTCAGCACACGTAAAAATATAGCTATCGATGAACCGATTCCATTTGACGAATTTGATGCTGCCAAATGGGGAAGTAACTATTATCAGGTCGGTAAATTTTATGGCTATTTTGATACTGACCAGCTTAGTGTCATAGCTCCCATTACTTCAGATATGACTACAAAAGGATACGTTGCGATTCACTACGCAATGACTAACCTGTATCAGAGTCGAAGCAGCATCCTGTTTATTATGCAGTTTATTTTCCTTATCTGCTATGCAGCTACCAGTCTCCTGCTCTGGGTTTACAGTCATTATATCCGCAAACCTCTCACGAAAATCATGAAAGGTGCCAGCGAATATGCCGGTGGTAATCTTGAATACAAAATTGATGTTGCATCAGAAGATGAAATGGGTTATCTGGCAAATACCCTGAACTATATGTCGGATGAATTAAATAAAAACGGCGAATACCAGCGCAAATTCATCGCCAATGTTTCCCATGATTTCCGTTCTCCTCTCACATCCATCAAGGGCTATGTCAACGCCATGTTGGATGGAACGATTCCTTATGAGATGCAGGAACGTTATCTGAAAATTATTGCCTTTGAGTCCGAACGTCTGGAAAAACTCACCCGCAGTCTTCTGACTCTGAATGAACTGGATATGAAGAAACGTATGATGCATATTCATCGTTTCGATATCAACGATACAATCAAAAATACCGCGGCTACCTTTGAGGGAATCTGCACAAACCGCCAGATTCGGCTTGAACTTCTTCTGTCCGGACATGAACTCTATGTCAAAGCTGATATGGAGCAGATTCAGCAGGTTCTCTACAACCTTCTGGACAATGCGATTAAATTCAGCAATGACAATTCCTCTATCCAGATAGAAACAACTGTCAAAAATGGCAAAGTCTTTGTATCAGTTAAAGACCATGGCACAGGAATCCCGAAAGAAAGTCTCAACAAGATCTGGGACCGTTTCTACAAGATTGATGCCTCCCGCGGAAAAGACCGCAAAGGTACCGGACTTGGACTTTCTATTGTCAAAGAAATCATCAATGCGCATAATCAGAACATCGATGTAATAAGCACCGAAGGAGTAGGAACAGAATTTATCTTTACCTTAGAAAAAACAAAATAAACATACAAAATACCGTAACGAAAGCTATTTTGCTCTCACTACGGTATTTTTATATTTATAATCATTTCGCAGCTATTCAACACGCCTCAACAGCCACGTGTCAAACCTCTTTGAAAAGCGCTGTCAGCGATAAGATTTTGATTTATATGACATTCAGCTAAACGGAGTTCTAAGCATCCTGTCTTCATTTACCAGATAAATGCCTCTCGGAGTAATCCTTATTTCAGGAATAACCGGCAATGCCATAAATGACAGTGTAATAAACGGATCAAATCCATCTTTTACTCCCATCTCATGAGCTTTCGGAATCATTCTTGCCAGGGCTTCATTTACACTTTCATATCCCGCATCACTCATAAGTCCCATCACTGGAAGCGGCAGAGTTCCGTAAATCTCTCCGTTACATACCAAGGTGTAACCACCTTGAGTCCGTATCATCTCTTTCACCGCAAGAGCCATATCGTGATCATTGTCTCCCACTACGATAATATTATGAGAATCATGTGATACACTCGAGGCAATCGCACCTCCATGGATTCCATAGCCCTTTACAATGCCAACGCCCATCTTTCCTGTATTTTTGTGTCTTTCAATTACAGCAATCTTCTGATATTCCTCATTTGAAGTAAAATATCTCTCACCATCTGTTTCCACCCAAGGAACATCTTCCACCACATCTTTCGTCACGATCTGCTTCTCCAGCATCTGAATCACATGTGCCTTCTCTCCTGAATGTTTCAGTTTCAGACGTTCTTCACTAAATCCCGAAACATGAACCGTATTCTTCAAATGTGGCGGACATGGTTTCACTTCAGCTTTCTCATCCTTAATAATCTTCTTTCCACAATGATACACATCTACCACATTCAGATCTGTCACATTATCCAGAATCACAAAATCAGCCTGACGTCCGGGCGCGATCATACCAAGCTGATACAACCCATAACATCTTGCCGGCTGTATCGTTGCCATCTGCAAAGCCTTTTCAACCGGAAGCCCCAGTTGCACCGCACGCTTCACATTATAATTAATATGCCCCTCTTTACGGATTTCCTCAATATGCTTATCATCCGTACAGAAACAAAAACCGGAAGTATCCGTATGATGCTCCACAATTCCCTTCACAATCGCATCCAGATTCCGCGCCGCACTTCCCTCACGGATAAGCACCTGCATACCATTTCTCGCTTCAGCCATTGCATATTCATAATCCACACACTCATGATCTGTATCAATCCCACCAAGCACATACGCCGCCAGATCACCAGGCGCCAGAAACGGTGCATGACCATCCTTCACTCTGTCCCGGAACAGATGAAGCTTCTCATGCATGGCAATACTTCCATTAATCACTGATGGTGCATCCATCACTTCCCCAAGTCCCAGAATCCTCGGATGATCCAGATATCCCTTCATCTTCCCCGCGGTAAGCAGACATCCATTATCATCCACATGAGTAGCCGGAACACACGACGGCATCATCACATACACATTCGCCGGTGCCTCCTCCGTCTGATCCAGAATATAATCAATTCCATCCGTACCCGATACATTCGCCGATTCATGCGGATCAACAATAAATGTAGTAGTTCCACACTGCGCCGCCTGACGTACCAGCTCTCCCGGTGTCACCAAAGTGGACTCCAGATGCAGATGACTGTCAATAAATCCCGGACAGATCACCTTCCCATCCAGATCAATCTCCGTCTCCCCCTCATATGTACCAACACCAATCACAATCCCATCCGCGACAGCCACATCACCATCGATAAACTCACCCGTACCAGAACTGAACACACGCCCATTCTTAAACACCAGCTCCGCCTTCTCAAGACCTCTTGCCATCTGCGAATATCTACGATAAACCTCCAGTTCCATAAAACACCCTCCTTTCTCAATCCTTGCAACACATCATGCGCATATAAAAGCTCATGTATTTTCAGACTTTTTTTTGCTAATACTTATTTTTTCTTTATATTTCATTATATATTATCATCTGTCCTCTCAATATGCAACTCATTTTTCCTGTACACTTTTCATTTTTAGTCCTTTGAACTAAACAGTGTAGAAAAATATATCTCTTCCGGCACATCTACAGGGGGATTAGTAACTCTTAGTCTTTGGAAATTTGCGTTGTGTCAGAAAAATTCACTGTCTGAGCCGCAGGCGAGTTTGAATTTTTCTGACACGCTTTTAGCAAATTCCCAAAGGCTTAGAGTTACTTTCCCCCGCAGCCGTGCCGGAAGAGATATATTTTTCTACACGTCCCTTATTCAAAAAAGACTGCAGGCTTCCCCACAGTCTTTTCATAATTTAATATATTATTCAGATCTTCAAAAGCGATTACATCATATAATCTTTGATCACATCATGATCCCTCAATACCTTCTCGATTACGGTACCCTTAACCACTTTCAGAAGCGGTTTCTTCAATGCATTGAGCGGTCCCGGAAGTTCGATTTCCAGTGGAGATTTACCGTCCATCAGCTTCACACTGCTGTCCAGTAACTCTCTGATATCATAAACGCTTCCCCATACTTCCGGCACACCTCTGTCAACACCAAGCAGACCATATACCGCTTCCATAGCAGTTCTCACAGAATATTCTGTAGTAAATACAGTATCTCTGGGTGTCTCAGCAAACTGTCCAAGGAATGCGAAGTTTACGCAGCCATCCGGAATAACATCAGGTCTGTCACCCTTTGTTCTCGGCATAAAGAATGCAGTGATATAAGGCATCATTGTCGGTACACAAACTGCACTGTTCTCAGCCAGATCTTCGATATCCTCAACCGGAACACCAAGGTGATACAGCCACTCTTCTGTGATTTCCTTACCTGTACACTCTTTCATCGGTTTCTTGACATAGTCGCCAGGTACATCTGTAAACAGACCATATACCCATACGCAGACTTTATCTTTGTCCTGATCTTTGAACTGTCCCTGTCTGTTGATCGTCCAGCTTAATAACCAGCTGGAATCCTGGCAGCTGACAATACCACCTGTAACAACCTTACCAGTTCTCGGGTCACGTTTGCAAATATCTGTGATATACGGAATGATCTTATCATCCAGAGTTGTAACTGTTGCTGACTCCCAGTTTGTCTTAGCAATATCAGAACAGAATTTCTCAGGATGTCCGAAGGACGAATCCTGTTTTGCGATATTTTTCCAGAGACTCCAGCATCCGCTTGTACGAACCTCTGCGTCTCCGTTCGGTGCATGATTCTGATCGCCATAGATGGTTCCCTCTGTACAGCTTCCGTTTGTCACAAATACAAGATCATTCTCTGTAAGAACAATTCCCTTTTCTACGCCGTTTACCTTGCACTCAATAGCTTTTGCAATCTTCTTATTGCCTTCAAACTCAAAGAGTACGTTTGTAACCTCTGTATTGAACTGGAATTCAACACCTGCTTCTTCCAGATATTTCTGCATTGGCAGAATCAGAGATTCATACTGATTATATTTTGTAAATTTAAGAGCACTGAAATCCGGAAGTCCGGAAATATGATGGATAAATCTCTGGAAATACAGTTTCATTTCCAGTGCGCTGTGCCAGTTCTCAAATGCGAACATAGTTCTCCAGTATAACCAGAATGTAGAATCAAATACCTCATCATCAAATACATCTTCGATTGTCTTATCATAAAGGTCTTCATCCTTTGTCATAAACAGCTTCATAATCTCCATGCAGCCTTTCTGACTCAGGTTAAATTTACCATCTGTATGTGCATCCTTGCCTCTCTCTTTTGTTGCACGACAAAGAGAATAGTTCGGATCTTCTTTGTTCAGCCAGTAATATTCATCAAGTACAGACACACCTGGTGTTTCGATAGATGGAATACTTCTGAAAAGATCCCATAAGCATTCAAAATGATTTTCCATCTCACGTCCGCCACGCATTACATATCCTCTGCTCGGGTCAAAGATACCATCGCATGCACCGCCTGCAATATCCATTGCTTCCAGAATGTGGATATTTTTTCCAGGCATCTGTCCGTCACGAACCAGGAAACAAGCTGCTGCAAGAGAAGCAAGACCACTTCCGACGATATATGCATGTTTATCATCTACGCCTTCTGGTTTTCTCGGATGCGCAAATGCTTCGTAGTTACCATTGGAATAATAAATTCCCTTGCTGTTTTTTTCATATTTTCCACGCTCTGTATTGCGGTATTCACTCGTGTTGTGAAGTGCATCATATTCTTCTTTTTTCTTTGTCTCAGTTGTTTTATATTTCTTTCCTGCTACCACTGCTGCTACGCCGGCTCCTACTGCTAATGCGGATACAAGTCCTAAACCTTTATTTTTACTCATAATACACATCCACCTTTCTCAGATTTTTTCGGACGTTCTTTCAGATTTATATTTTTCCCATATTTAAAGGATTTCATCCATCCGAATTTTCTTTTTTCTTGTTGCTATGGCTGTATATTAACAGCAAAAATATCTTTTCTCAATTTACAAAAACCGCAGAATGATAAGTTTTTTATCACCCTGCGGTTTTTGTAAAGTTTTTACAACTATTCAGTACCCTCGAAGTTAACCGATTTCCGAATAGCATTCTTCGCTATTTTTCTGAAAATTGTGGATAGAGGTTGTCACCGTATTATGAAGAGTAAGGCTCATCTTATTTACCAGTTCCTCTATATCCGCCTTCATGCCTTCCTGAATCCACTCAAGCATGATACCAACAAATCCATATTTATAAAAGTTCGCAATGAATTTCTTATCTTCTCCACTGATATCCAGATCTTTACTCTTTTCCTGCACTACACCCACGATCAGGTCATATGTAAGATGGTAAAGATAACGTTCCATCCTCTCCCTGTCTACATTTCTGTAAACATTCATAATAAACGGTTTGTTTTCCAGTACTGCCTCAAAAATCTGAGTCAGTCCTTCTGTCCATGAATCATACGTTTTTTTGCCCTGAAGTGCTTTCGTTCCATCCTCAACACAAGACCATTCTACCAAATCATAAATATCTTTAAAATGATAGTAAAAAGCCATACGGCTGATTCCGCAGTCTGTAGTGATATCAGTGATTGTAATCTTATCCAGTGGTTTCTTCAGAAGAAGTCTTTTCAAAGATTCTTCCAGTGCTGCTTTGGTTGCATTTGGCATATAACACCTCCTGTTTCTTTACAAACCGTCTGTTTTATAATTACTCGACACGAAATGAAAAACAATCTTTTATTTCCAGTCGTAATTTCTTAAATGTCCTTCCAGATTCATATGATCAAAATTATTCTGACGTAATGCCTCGTACAGAACGATTGCCACAGAATTGCTCAGATTCAGGGAACGGATGTCTCCGATCATTGGGATTCTCACGCATGTTTCCTGATTGTTTACCAGAATATTCTCCGGGATTCCGGCACTCTCTTTTCCAAACATAATGTAGCAGTCTTCCTCATAATGAACATCTGTGTAAGTCTGCGGTGCTTTTGTCGTTGCATAATAAATCTTTGCCCCGGGATTCTTCTCCAGGAAATCCTCGAAGTCCAGATATGTGGTCACATCCAGATCTTTCCAGTAATCCATGCCGGCTCTCTTTAATGCTTTCTCACTTAAAGAAAAGCCAAGTGGCTCGATCAGATGAAGTCTGGTTCCTGTTGCCACACAGGTACGGCCGATGTTTCCTGTATTTGCAGGAATCTCCGGCTCATGAAGTACAATATTTAACTTTGCCATTTTTGTTTCATTCCTCTTTTAATCTAATTTATTAGATATACTTATATTTTCTATTCTCAGAAAATCACCTTAATATTCTATATCTTTACAGTTGCAAAGTTATATCCATTATACAGATTTCTTCAATATACGGTATATCTCATCTTCAGCAGGACGTTCCAGGTAACGGGCACTGCCGCCGCTGTACAGAAGCCTGTCATTACCATTATTTGTCTGACCGATAATCTCTGCCATAAAGCCTGCATTTCGAAGTTTCTGCACCAGAGCTTCGCCTCCCCGGATTCCGATCAGCACGGAACCTTCTGCCTGAAGTTTGTATGGATTCAGATCAAAAATTTCACATACCTCTATCGTCTCCTGCCGGACCGGAACTTTTCGAAAGTCTGCTTCCAGCCCTACTTCTGAGGCTTCTGCCATCTTCCAGAGCGCACTTAAGAAGCCGCCTTCGCCCATGTCATATAATGCGCTGGCACCTGCTTCCTGTGCAATATTCCAGACAATACTTTTCTTCTCTCTTTGCGCGCTTCCAGTTTCAATCTGATCAGTATCCTGTTCATTCGGTACAGTCTGATCCTCCACCTCTTTCTGCGCTCCGTATTCTTCCCACAAAGAAATACAATTCCGGATAAATCCGGCTGAAAAGCGTTCTGCCAATATATCTTTTTTATTTTCTGCAATGACAGAGGTTCCTTTTAAGGCAACCGGACATGCTACTACCAACTCATCTCCCGGCTGCAGGCATCCTGTTATCTCTGCCTTAAGAGCCTCCATTGCCGCCTGTCCAAGTCTCATTTATTTTCTCCTGAAAAATTCTTATACAAGTAGAGACAGAACTGTCGGCACTACCATTGCAAGTACTAAAATGATTGCAATAATCGCGGTAATTATTTTACGGTTCTTCGGATTAAACATACCCATTTTTCTTCACCTCTTTAAATTCTGCTGACTTTCTCAGTTATATCTTCCACATGCGCATTATTGGTAAGCGGATCGCGGTCTGCATAATCAAACAGCAGCACCTTTCCATCTGCAAATACTTCCACATGTGCATTCTTTGCCACTTTTTCCCGTTTTCTGAAGTCCCATATCTGTCTCTCAAAAGGTTTCTGGTCTTTTGCAAAACCCGGCCGGCTTTTTAAATTTTCTCTCAGATACAGGTCATAGACCATCTGGTCTTTCACCTTATCCATAGAAATCTCCGGCACATTTTCCAGAAATTCCAACAGAATTTCATATCGGCGCATTCTTGTATGAGAAACATCTCCGTAACCTTTTTCCATGTAAAATCTGCCAAGTCCCTCATAAATAGAGAATGCATCCGGGAAAAAGCCTTCCAGATATTCTAATGTATTCTGGAATTGACCACTATTATAGTACACTTCCACCATATTTTCCACATTTTTCAGCTTTAATACATGATCATAATCCAGCCATTTTGTAGAAAGCACCTCATATGGCTCGCGTGTTTTGTATACGATCTCATATTCCTGACACATTTCCATCATATGAGAGCCTTTCAGTACTTTGAGGAATCCAAGCTGTAACTGCTGAGGTTTTAGTGCATATACGTCATTAAAGGATTTCCTGAAGCTGTCATAATCTTCATAAGGCAGTCCTGCAATCAGATCCAGGTGCTGATGAATATTTCCGAAACTGTGGATTCTGTTCACAATTCCCTTCAGTTTTTCAAAATCCATAGTTCTGTGAATTGCCTTAATGGTGTCCGGGTTTGTGGACTGTACTCCGATTTCCAGCTGAATCAGCCCCGGACGCATAGTGGACATCTCCTGTAATTCCTCTTCACGCAATAAATCCGCAGAAATTTCGAAATGAAAGTTTGTTACCCCATTATCATGTTCATTGATATACTTCCAGATTGCCATCGCGTGGTCATGCTTACAGTTAAACGTACGGTCTACAAACTTCACCTGCGGAACTTTATTGTCTATAAAAAACTGAAGTTCTTTCTTCACCATCTCTGTGTCTCTGAAGCGAAGCTTCTTATCTATGGAAGAAAGGCAATAACTGCATGAAAACGGACAGCCTCTGCTGCTTTCATAGTAAATGATCCTGTTCTTAAAGTCTGCCAGATCTTTGTAAATAAACGGAATACTGCTAAGACCCATAATCTGACGCCATCCATTATGTACGATTTTTTCCCCGTCCCTGTAACAGACTCCTGTTATATCTTTCAGATCTGCCGGTGACTGTTCTATATAATGTCCGGAAAGTTCGAGGAAAGTTTCCTCCCCTTCTCCGACCATAACACCTGTAAATTCCGGATTCTCTGCAAGAAATTTCTCTGCATCATAAGAAACTTCCGGACCGCCGACCCAGAAGTCGGCGTCCGGAAGAATCTTCGTCAGATCTGCCATCAGTTCTTTTACAAAAGAAATGTTCCAGATATAACAGGACACGCATACCACATCCGGATGCTCCAGATAAATATCACGCATGATATCATCTTTCTGCTGATTAATAGTATATTCCTTCAATATAATATGGTCCGCATATTTCGCCGCATATGCCTGAAGATCATAAACCGCGAGATTGGAATGAATATATTTGGCATTGCATGCCGCTAATAAAATCTTCATAAATCCTTAGCCTTCCAGTGCACTTTTCAGTTCTTCTTTGGAAGTAAGGCCAACGAAACGCTGTGCTTCTGCACCGTCTTTGAACAGAATCAGTGTCGGGATGCTCACAACACGAAACTGCTGTGCAAGTGCCATATTCTGGTCTACGTCTACTTTACCAACTGCGTATCCTTCCTCTGCCAGTTCTTCTACAACCGGTCCCTGACGCATGCATGGTCCACACCATGTTGCCCAAAAATCGATAAGAATTGGTTTCTCTGATTTTAATACTTCTGCCTCGAAATTTGCTGTTGTAATCTCTTTTGCCATAATTCATATCTCCTTTGCTTATTCTTTATAAAAATTTACAATGTAAGTTCTCTGATTTTATAATATCAACACTATAACTCTGGTCAATCGGATATTCGCAATCCGCTTTCGCTACTTGCTCATAACCGAATAACTGCTTCGCAGTTTATCAGGAGGGGCTTGTACCCCTCCTGATACAAGTAAGTCCCCACCCGCTGCTTATTACTCTTCGCAATTGAAGCAGGGGACTTACTTGATTCGGTTAAATTTTCAGTTTTTATTTTAAAGCTCTTACATACTTTCCTGCATTAATACCAGCCTGTGCTCCCTCATAGACAGCTTTCGCCACCTGAAGAAGTCCACCTGTACAGTCACCTGCCGCATAGAGTCCCGGGATGGTTGTTTCCATATTTTCATTAACTTTAATGTTGCCTTTTTCCGTAAGTTCAGCTCCCATCTGGCGGGCAATCTCAGTACTGCCTGCAGTTCCCATTGCAATAAATACACCCTCTGCAGGACAGAAATCATTTGCCTGCTGACCTGCTTCTGCCTTTATTTCCTCTGCCTGCACATCAGGTTCAAGACGGATTCCGGATACTAAATCATCGCCCTCTACAGACTGGATCTTCATTGTGTTTACACTGATATTTTCTTCAGGTGTAAATTCCGGTTCTTCACCGTTTGTATAAATGGTTACTGTAGAAGCAGTATTAGACAATTCCTTTGCTTCATGCATGGCGAAATCACCGTTTCCAAGAACTGCTACATCCTTGCCTCTGTAAAAGAAAGCATCGCAGATTGCACAGTAGCTGACACCTTTTCCCTCAAATTCTTTAACACCCGGGATCTTCGGTGCAGCGCGCTTACTTCCTGTTGCAAGAATCAGACTCTGAGTCTCGAATTCACCTTCTGTAGTTTTTACCACAAAAGTATCAAACCCGCCGACTCCCAGAACCTGTGCATCCAATATTCGTACGCCCAGTGCTTTCGCCTGAGCGATTCCTGTATCATATAATTCCTGACCGGACAGCGGATGTTCCAGTCCATAATAGTTTTCTATTTTCTCTGCTTTTTCCAAAGCACCAATCCCATTATTGATCACCAGGGGATCCAGATTTCCACGAACTGCATAAAGCGCAGCGGAAATTCCTGCAGGTCCGGCACCTATGATTATCACTTTTTCCAAATTCTGTCACCTGCTCTCTGTTATTGTTTTCAATATACTGTGATATATCATCGTTACTGTTCACTCTGTTCTCAGTAACTTATTATCAGCTATTGTTACTATACTACGTTTTCTGAAAAAAATCCATGATTTTATTTGGATAATTTTGGTATAATTTGGTTAAGGTCCCCACCCACTGCTTATTGCTTTTTGTAACCTCCGCAGGGGACTTACTTGATTCGGTTAAACAGCAAAAACTGTGCTGTTTTTTCCATCAGATAGAAACTTATTTCTATTTTACTTCTTATAATTTTGCCCTATAGTTAAAATGATTATAGTTTTTTTAAGGAGGTTCTTTTTATGCTTCAAAATACATATCACAATCCGCTTCTTCCCGGTTTTTATCCTGACCCTTCTATCTGCCGAGTAGGAGATGATTATTATATGGTTACTTCTTCATTCATTTATTATCCGGGACTGCCGATTTTCCACAGTAAGGATCTGGTTCACTGGGAACAGGTTGGTCATGGAATCCACAGACCTGAGCAGCTTGACTATAAAAACTGCGAAACTTCTGAAGGATTATGGGCACCAAGTATCCGTTATCATAACGGAACTTATTACATCATTAACACTTTCGTATCTGCAGGACGTGAAGCAGACCGTGACAATTATATTATTACAGCAAAAAATCCTGCCGGCCCGTGGAGTAATCCGATTGTTGTAAAAGGTGCAGACGGCATCGACTCCAGTCTTTTCTTTGATGATGACGGTTCTCTGTGGTATGTAGGCAACTACATCAGTCCTGACTGCCTTTATGAAGGACATCATGGTATCTATCTGAACGAGCTTGATCCGGAAACCTTCCAGTTCAAGGGACCTCGTTACATTATCTGGGATGGTGTAAAAACACGCAGTAAATGGATTGAGGCTCCGCATATTTACAAGAAGGACGGATGGTATTATCTCCTTGTTGCAGAGGGTGGTACTTTCGTAAATCACAGTGTACAGATGGCCCGCTGCCGTACAATTCAGGGAAATTACGAAATCTGCCCGAGAAATCCGATTGTTAGTCACAGACACATGCCTCTGTTGAACCCGATTTCTGTTACAGGACATGCTGATATCGTAGAAACTCAGAATGGTGAATGGTGGATGGTCCTTCTGGCTGTGCGTCCATATGAAGGAGGACATTATAATCTTGGCCGCGAGACCTTTATGGTTCCAATTATATGGGCCGAGGACGGATGGCCTATGGTTGATAACGAAACAGGACTTGTCCAGACAGAAGACCGTCTTCCGGATCTACCTAAGACCATTTATCCATTAATGCCTGAATCTGATAACTTCGAATGTGATACTCTGCAGATGCAGTGGAATACCATTCATCCGCCAGTTAAACAAATTTATTCTCTGACAGACCGCTTCGGATATCTGCGTCTGTATACAAGAAAAGAAGTTCTGAACGAAATATGTCTTCCTTCTTTCATAGGACGCAGACAGCGTCACAAAGTATTCCTGGCAAAAACAGCTATGGAATTTACTCCTGCAAACGAGAATGAAGAGGCCGGAATTGCTCTTGTACAGGATGACCGTTTCCATTATCTTATGGTATTAGTTCAGAAAGACGGAAAGCCATTCCTTCAGGCTTACCAAACAGAAAATGGTACAAAATCTTTGCTTGCAGAAACTGAGATCAAAGATGTAAAACGCCTCTACCTCAGTGTTCAGGGTAATACTACTGATTATGACTTCTATTACGGATACACAGATCAGGAAATGCTCCCGCTTGTCAGAGGGCTGGATGCTTCTCTGTTAAGTTCTGTAGTAAATAACGGATTTACCGGAACATACATCGGTATGTATACAAGTTCCAACCATCAGCCAAGTACTAATTATGCTGACTTTGACTGGTTCAACTATCAGGGAGAATAATCACTGTTTACAATTAACAAATCCATAAAAAATTTAAAATATAACGCAAAAACGGATTGCCGTTCAACGTGAACTTCGCAATCCGTTTTTACTGTTTGCAATATCTATATCTCTTTAATCAATCAGATAAAATCATCCGCTTCTCCACTTACCCGTAACCAAATAACTGTTCCACAATTTATTCGATTAAAACGCTTTTTTAATCTGTTTTACCAGTGCATCCACATCTTCCGCTTTTACAAGAAATCTCTCGGTTCCATTGATTTCCAGACTATCATAAGTATCATCATATGTATAATATTTCAAAGTTACTTCCGGAGCTTCTTCTGTGTTTCTGTGGAATGTTACAGTCAGCACTTCTTCCTTATCTGCTGCATCTTTTGTTTCTTCAACTTCCGAATCAAGCATTATACTTTGAAGCGCCTGATACAATTCAGTAAATTTCTCCTTCTTTACAGTTTTCTTTCCAAATTTATAATCGCTGCCATCCAGCTTCATGGTATAGGTTTTCTTTCCAATGCTCATATCCACACTGTCAAGTGTATCAATATTTACCAATGCCGGAATCTTCAGGATCAAATTAAACGGTTTCAGCTCCAGAAGACTGTTCACCGACTCTTTTGAAAGCATATAAACAGCCTCTTCGTATCCTTTTACACATGCATAATAGTCACCATTCTCATCTTTATTTCCAATAAGGATCGTTGCTGTTGCATCTGCATCCTGCGTTTCTTTTGCTGTGTCATCGTTAACTGTATTTACAAAATCTACTGTAAAATATGTCTTTGTATTATCCAATCCGGTATCTGTATTTGCTGCATCGACGCCGTTGCTGAGATCAAAAGCAGCCAGCACTCCAAACATTTCATACATATTCTCTGTGTTTACTGTTGCAGTCTCATCATACGGATTGGTAATTTCCCAATAGTCGAAATCCATCTTATAATCTGCCGGTTCCTGTTTGATCTGAAATACTTCTTCGCCGTCCTTTACAATGGAGAATCTGCGGATGGAATAGACAGACATTCTTGGATGTTCTACAGTTTTTAAATCTGTATTTTCTGTTTTATCATCTGTCTGATCAGCAATTTCTTCTTCCACAGCTGCATCTTCTGCTTTTGGCTCTTCTGCAGTCTCAGAGTTTTGTTCTGCTTCATCTGCCCATACAGGACAGGATATAACTGCTGTGCCTGCTGCACCGGCAGTAAACATGGCTGTCATTCCAAGAAGTAATATTTTTTTAATTTTGTTTTTCATGTCTGTGTTCCTCCTGTCCATATATAATATGGTTTTTATTTTATGTTACTTTTCACAATTAAAACAGAAGACTTACTCCGTTCGGTTAAAGTGCAATTTCTATCTCAGCAGGCTTATGTCCTGTCAGTTCTGCACTTCTTGTATCCGGCTGGGATACTCCTGCAAATAAACGGAAATGTTTTCCTGCGATGTAACGATTTCCATCTTCATCAACTATATTCATTGCTTTATTAGAAATTGTAAATTCTACAGATTTCTCTTCTCCCGCTTTCAGAGATACTCTCTTAAATCCGCAGAGACTGTAGTTACGAACTGCAAGCGGAGAATCAAGGTCTTTGATATACACCTGAACAACTTCATCTGTATCTACTGTTCCATTGTTCTTAACAGTTGCTTTTAACACGATATCGGACTCTGCTGATACTTCACCGACAACCTCTGCTTCTGTTACGCAGGTATCACTGTATGTAAGCCCGTATCCAAATGGATAAAGTGCCTCTTTTTCCATATAACGGTAAGTTCTGTTTTTCATAGAGTAATCTGTGAATTCCGGCATTCCTTCCAGGTCTTTATAAAAGGTAACCGGAAGTTTTCCTGACGGAGATTCTTTTCCGAAAAGAAGATCTGCTATTGCACGTCCGCCTCTTGCTCCCGGATACCATGCAAGAAGGATTCCATTACAGTTATCCTGCGCATAATTCAGGTCAATCGCACTTCCTGCCATCAGAACTACGATGGTAGGTTTTCCTACTGCTGTTACTTTCTCGATCAATTCTTCCTGTACTTTCGGAAGATGAAGATCAACTTTGTCCCCGGATGCATCACTGTTTCCGGTATCTCCTTCTTCTCCCTCCAGAGTCTCATTAAGACCTACGCAGAGTATGACTACATCGCTGTTTTCCGCTGTAATTACTGCCTCAGAAATTCTGTCCTGATCCCATGCCAGATTTTCAACTTTGTCTTTATATAAATCACATCCCTGAGAGTAAAGGATCCTTACATCGTCACCTGCTTCTTCACGGATTCCTTCAAGAACAGTAATATATTCTGAAGATGTTCCATGATAATTTCCAATAAGAGCTGCACGGCTATCTGCATTCGGGCCGATGACACCAATAGTATTTACTTTTGTTTTATCAATCGGAAGAACTCCATCATTCTTCAGAAGTACGCAGCTCTTTCTTGCCATCTTAAGAGCTTCATCAATGTGCTCTTTGCACTCTACCACACTATACGGTATCTTATCATATTCACTTCCGTCAAACAAGCCCAGCAGGTATCTGGTTGTCAGCAGTCTTACTGCGGATTCTGTAATTTTCTCTTCTGTTACCAGTCCATCCTGATAAGCTCCCATCATATGAAGATATGTATTTCCACAGTTCAGGTCACATCCTGCATTTAATGCCATAGCAGCGGACTGTCTTGGTGTGGAAGTTACCATGTGATGTTCATGAAAGTCACGGATTGCCCAGCAGTCAGAAGTATAATGACCTTCGAATTTCCATTTTCCTCTCAGGACATCTTCCATAAGATATTTATGTGCACAGCAGGGTTCTCCGTTTGTCCTGTTATAAGCACCCATTACAGCCTCAACATCCGCTTCTGTTACAAGCGCTTCAAAAGCCGGAAGATATGTTTCCCACATATCCTTCATGCTTGCCTGTGCATCAAATTCATGTCTGAGCGATTCCGGACCGCTGTGCACTGCATAATGCTTTGCACATGCTGCCGCTTTCATTACAGGTCCGTCACCCTGGATTCCTTCTACAAATTTCACGCCAAGTCTGGACGTCAGATATGGATCCTCACCATAGGTTTCATGCCCTCTGCCCCATCTCGGATCTCTGAAAATGTTTACATTGGGGGACCAGAAAGTAAGACCCTTGTAAATATCTCTGTCTTCTTTTGCAGAATATGCATTGTATTTTGCTCTTCCCTCAGTTGCAATGATATCGCCAACTTTTTTCATCTCTTCATCGTCAAATACTGCAGCCATCGCAATTGCCTGTGGGAACATGGTTGCCACACCTGCTCTGGCCACTCCATGCAGTGCTTCATTCCAGTAATTGTATGCCGGAACACCCAGTCTTTTCACGGGAGCAGCATCGTATTTTAACTGGGAAGCCTTCTCCAGAAGCGTCATCTGTGATACCAGTTTTTCTGCTTTTTTTCTTGCTTCTGCTCTTTCTTTTCTGTGATCTTTCATTTCAGATCCTCCTGTTTATATAATTTGATAATTATTCAGCAGGTATTAACAAAGCCTCAGCGCAGCCCGCTACTCCTGCATTATGTATTCTGCATTTCTTCTCTGTATTTCGTCGGAGATTTTCCTGTATGTTTCTTAAATGCCAGTGAGAAATAATTCGTATCTCTGTATCCTACCATCATAGCAATCTTTCCAGTCTTGATGCTGGTAGTTTCCAGAAGGCTCTTCGCCTTTTCAATCCTCTTTCTGACAATGTATTCATTACATCCTTCACCTGTAATCCGCTTAAATAATCTGGAGAAATAATTCGGTGTGATATAGAGACTTTCCGCAATGCTGGAAACCGAAATATCCTCTGCAAGATGCTCATCTATATAGTGTCTGGCATTGGAAATGGTATAATGTACATCCTCTTCATCATTTTCAATGAGCTGCTCAATAAACATTTTCGTAATCTCACAGGCCTCTTCTTTTCCTGCTGATGACAGACTCTTGGAGAGTGCATCCAACTTTCCTTCTTCTACCTCACACGATTCTTCCATGTAGGAAAAAATCAGAGCGGAGGCAATCTCAAAACAACATCTGCGCACAGCAGAAGGGGAAAGATTATAGGATTCTGTTGCCTTAGTAAAGGTATTAAATGCCTTTAGTACATAATCTGGAGTTCCTATATTGGAAATCATGATATTTCGCAGTTCTGCATAGATTTCCCAGAAGATTTTCTTCTTGTTCTGAGCCCCCATCGTCTGTATAATGTCCTGAATATTCTTTTTTTCATGTTCCAGAAGATATCTGGCATCATTGTAGGAAATTGCCAGATTTTCAAATCCTTGCACAGCACTTCCAACCGTAATCTTTGGTTTATATTCAAATTCATCCTTCAGCACATCCGACAATTCTTCAATCTGTTCCAGAACGCTGTCGTCATCATCCTTTTCAAAACAGACAATCGCAATCGTACCGTCATCATCTACAAATGTGATTCCTCTATTTTGGGAATCCACCATGCTCATGCAGACATTTTTAACAGTCATTGCACGGAATTTTCCGTCATTCTGCTGTTCTGTATACATTCCCTGTTCCAGAAGAATCAGGCTCATTTTCTGCTTAATATCAAACTGAAAATCTTTCTGGAGAATATACAACTGCATCTCTTTATCTGCTTTTGTATGCACCAAATTTCTCATGCACTGCTCCAGTCTCATCTGCACTACAGAGCCTTGAGAGCGCCACACTCTGGCCTGATTCTGCTCTTTGTTTTCCTGCTCTTTCAGTTCTTTTATCTGCTTTTCTATCGCATTGAAAAGATCATCTTCATCAATCGGTTTCAGGAAGAAATCCTGCACCTGAAGCCGCAGGCTCTCTCTTGCATACTCAAAATTATCAAAGCCTGTAAGCACGATCACACGCAGTTCAGGTACTGATTCTCTGGCCGCTTTAATCAGTTCCAGTCCTGTCATTTCTGTCATCTGGATATCTGTAACCATAATTTCAGGACCTTCTTCTTTAAGAATCTCCAAAGCTTCGTTTCCTGACGCAGCAGTAAATACGTCATCTACTCCCAGTTTCTTCCAGTCTATTGCATTTTTCATCCCCATGCGTATCATCTTTTCGTCATCAACAATCAGTACTCTATACACACGTCCACTCGCCTCCTGCTGTGTTCTTTTTGATTTCTGTCTGATATGGCAGATGGATCACGACAGTTACTCCACCCGAATCATTCTTCTGGTAATTAAGACCATATCCCGCCCCAAAAAGAAGTTCAATCCTCTTGTTTACGTTTCGCACTCCATATCCAAAGGAATCCTCGTATCTGGAGAGCTGTTCATTCATTTCATCTATCTGTTCCTGACTCATTCCTGTGCCTGTATCTGATACTTTTATGATAACTTCATCCTCATTTTTATATGCTGTAAGATAAAGTGTACCTGTTTTTCCCTCTTTTACTTTCATTCCATGATAAATGGAATTCTCTACCAGTGGCTGCAGGGTCAGCTTCGGTATCAGGCTTTCTTCCACCTGAGATTCTACAACAATCTCACTTCCGATAATGTTGTCGTATCTCATGTTCTGGATAATCATATAATTCCTGATGTGCTCTACTTCTTCTCTGATCGTGATCACATCATGCCCTTTGCTGAGACAGATCCTGTAATATTTCGCCAGCGCCTTTACCATTGTGGAAATCTCTTTATTTCCTTCGGCAATCGCCTGCCAGTGGATACATTCCAGTGTATTATAAAGAAAATGTGGCTGGATCTGCGACTGAAGGGCATTAAAACGGATCTGCTCCAGCTGATGCTGTTCCAGTTTTACCTGTTCCATCAACACCTCGATTTCATCCATCATAGAGTTAAAACCAATTGCAAGCTTGGCAAAATCCTCGCCCATATTGTCAACATTGATTCTTGTTCTCAGGGAACCTGTTGCAACATAATCCATCTTAGATACTACCTTATTAAGGGGCTGATACATTTTCCTGACCAGTGCTCTTATAATAATGCTTACTATGATCAGCACTATGATCAGAACCAGAATCACAACAACCATTATATGGAATCCTGATTCCATCAGTTTATAAAAAGAAATCGAACTGACTACATAATAATTCCAGTTCTTAATCTTCTGGCATACATACATATTCCCATTCTTGGTAAATATCTGTATCCCTTTTTCCATCTCATCTATGTAATTTACGTAACGGCCGGTCTCCTCTTTATCATTCGAAAGCAGTATCATTCCACCTGTGTCAACTACTCTTGTTTCTGCTGAAGAATCTCCCACGGCCAGCATCCTCTGTACTGCCGGATCATCGAAATTCATGCACAGAAGCCCTCTTGCATCAGATACTTTTCTGGTATCATATAATGGATAATACAGACTCAGCGTATATCTGTTCCCTTTATAATAATCATTGTTATAGGAAACTTTCAGCGTTCCTTTCTGCGCATATTTGCATCTCTCATATGCCTGGGGATACACTTCTTCAAACTGCGTAACTGATAAAGAACCCTTTCCTCTGTAGTAGTAACTCTTATAATCCGAACTGACAATGGCAGCAAAGTTCAGACTCTCATACATATTATTCAGATTCTCCAGCTTGCTGTAAACTGCATCAATGTCTGCTGTCTTCAGCTCATTTTTCTGCACCTGCCTGCAGTAATTCTGCACAGAATCATCCATGATCGTACCCAATACGATTTCTTTATATGAATCCATTGATCCCTTAAAAGATTCCGCAACTGTATTATTCTGCATCTGCAGAAGTTCTACAGACTGCTCTTTCATCGATGCTATAGAAAAAGTCAGAGAAACACCAGCAACCGTCAGCGTTACAATAAGAATACTGACGGTCACAAGTAAAAGTATTTTTTTATCAAATTTCCAGTAGCTGAATTTTGTTTTCCATTTGTTCATGTTGTCTTTCCTCATCTGTCACATAATTTCACATATACCCACATGATCGGGGGTGATTTTATCTCCCCAATATCATACCATGTTCAATGGTAAATGGATACAACAGATTTCGCAGAAAGAATCAACCCTTTACAGCACCTGCAGTCATACCTTTTACCAGTTTATCCTGGAAAATAATAAACATGATAACCATTGGTAAAAGTGTTAATGTAAGAACCGCCATGATCATTGGTGTATTCATAGAATACTGTCCCTGAAATTCCCAGATTGCCAACGGCAGGGTACGATTCTGGGCAGACTGTGTCAGTGTATTTACAAATGAGAATTCATTCCACATATTTACACCATTGTAAATTGCCAGTGTCGCCATTCCGGGTTTGGAAAGCGGCAGGATCATGGAGAAGAACATCTGAATCTTTCCACATCCGTCAATTTCAGCAGATTCTTCGATTTCTCTCGGAATCTCTTTCATAAAGCTGGTCAGGATAAATACGGAAATCGGAACTGCGAATGCGACATACGGTCCGACCAGTGACCAGATTGTATCATAAAGTCCTGTTGACTTTGACATTTTGAATACAGGGATCAATGTAATATGTACAGGAATAGACATACAGGCTACAATGATCGCATAAATCGGCTGTGCCATTTTAAACTTAAATCTTGCCAGAGGATAAGAAGCGCATGCTGAAATAAACAGCAGCAGAATCAGGGAGATTGCAAGAACGATCACACTGTTCTTGAAGTAATTTACAAACCCTCCTGTAAGTACCTCAGTGTAATTGGACCAGTTCAGTTGATCAGGAAGCTGGAATACACCCTTGGTAAGCATCTCAAATTTCTCTTTGAATGAGTTCAGCACCATGAATATAAAAGGTGTAAATGATACAATTGCTGCACCGATAGCAAGAACAAAAGCAATGACCCAGGCTATGATGCTTTTTCTTCTACTTTTCTTATAGCTGTCCATCCCTTAATCCTCCTGTTTTCCATTTATAAGTTTCATAGTAATCATAGATACCATTGTAATCAGGATAAACATACCTCCTGCAATGGCTGAGCCATAACCCATGTTAAAGTTCTTGAATGATTCTTTGTACATATAGGTTGCCATCAGCTCTGTAGCAGTACCAGGACCGCCACCTGTCATAACATAGATCAGATCGAAGTATTTCAGAGATCCAACCATTGAAAGGATAGCTGCACTCTTAATTGACGGAATAAGAAGTGGAAGTGCAATCTTCCAGAAATACTGTCCTCTTGTAGCACCATCGATTCTTGCTGCTTCAAATACATCATATGGGATGTTTGTATAACCAGCCATAAAGTAAACCATGTAGAATGGTGTAAACTGCCATGCAATGATAAGAATAACTGTGATCAATGCTAATTTTGGATTACCAAGAAGGTCAATGTTGCCCCCTCCGAACCATCCGGAAATTGTGCTGACAATACCTCCGTTTGTTGCAAGTGCGTATGTGAAAAGGAAACCAATTGCAACAGAAGACATAAGCATTGGAATAAACCAGATAACCTTGAAAATTGTAAGTTTCTTACCGCCAAAGTCAAGGAATGTTGCCATTGCAAGTCCTAACGGAATCTGGATAATGATAGATAGGATCATGATAATAACGTTGTTCTTAAATGCTATCCAGAATTTTGTATCTTTGATCAGTTTTGCCCAGTTTGCAAGTCCTACCATCTTCTTGTCTGCGGAAATACCATTCCACTGGTATCCGCTTGTAATAAATGTATCAATAATCGGATACGCGATAAATACTACTAATAAAATGATAACAGGTGCCAGAAAAAGTGCTGCTGTCTGACGTGTTTTTCTCTGTCTTAACTGAACCAGAGATATCCCTTTTTCATTCATTTTGGTGCCTCCTTTTTAATACTTTCTGAGATTTGATCATCTGACCTAACGTATGCCAGAGTATGTTTGAAAAATGCTTTCGGAATATGTTAGAGATATATTTCTGAGATGGTTTTTATATATTTTCTGACATGCTGTCTGATATGTAATTTGACATTGAAATGATTTTTCAAGCACGCTCTGTGTACTCACATATTGTTTTTCAAGATAAAGGGTTCTGCACTTTCAGCATGTGCAGAACCCTTCTTTTCTACCCTTACTCAGGTCAGAATGAATGCCTGCTTTCCTTTAAAGATTATTCAGCATCATCTGCTGCTGCATCATCTGTAGCTTCTTCTGCAGTATCATCTGCTGCGCCGGAATCAGATTTGGTACTTAAATATTCGTCCATTGCTTTCTGCATTTCTTCCTGTGCTTCCTGAGGAGTCTTTGTCAGACCAAATACTTCCTGTAAGCCATCAAGATGTGCAGATGCAACAGATGTTGGCAGATACTGGTCATACCACAACTGGATAGAAGATGCTTCCTGAGCTGCATCAAAAATTTCCTTTACAACAGGGTCTTTGATGTGGTCTCCTGCATCTTTTACAGGAACAATCTTGTTGTTAGAGTATGTAATGTCTGCAACTTCATCAGATAAATGATCTGTTGCACATTCAAATGCTGCTGCAAGTTTATCACCTTCACAGTTGAAGGAAATGAACTGATCACCTACAGTACCGATCTGGATTGTAGGATCAGCATCGGAATCATCAATTGCAGGGAATGGGAACCAGCCGATCTTCTGATAGAATTCCTCACTGTCAGTCTGGAATGTTCCTGTATACCATGAGCCACAGAGAAGCATACCTGCTGTCTCCTGATACATTAACTGTTTTGCCTGTCCGTCATCTTCGCTTAAGGAGTTTACGCCATCCGGGAAGTATCCGTTGTTAACCCACTCCTGAATCTTCTCACCTGCTTTGATGAAGCAGTCATCTGTGAATTTACCGGTTCCTGCAACTGCATTCTGGAATGGTTCCAGTCCGCCATAACGTGCTGCCAGAGACATGAAGTACATGGAACCTGTCCATTTGGAAGCATTAGCAAGTGCAAAAGGTGTAATTCCGTTTTCTTTTAATGTTGCACAGATATTTTCCAGATCAGCTAATGTCTTCGGTTCTTCAAGTCCGTACTGTTCAAACATATCTTTGTTGTAGAAGATACCTGCCAGAGAAACATTCAGATATGGGATTGCATATACATGTCCGTTGTAGCTTCCCTGTTCAATAGCTGCATCCAGAAGTTTATCTTTAACATCGGACTGATCAAGAAGATCATCAATCGGCTGAGCAAATCCGGAATCAATATATTCATACATCGGACCACCGGACCAGCTTGAGTACATATCAGGACACTCACCGGAGCTCATCGCGATAACAAGTTTTTCCTTGTATGTATCGTTCTGGATGGCTACCTGATTTACAGTATAGCCTGACTTTGTTTCTTTGTTAAACTTGTCTACTGCTGCAGTAACAATATCTTTGTCCGGGCTTTCTACCGCGATATTCCAGTAAGTAATTTCTTTGTCGTCAGCTGCAAATGCAGTTGTCTGAGCTGCCATAGGTACCACCATAGCTGCTGTCATGGCAAGTGCCATAATCTTGTACATTCTTTTCTTCATTTCTTTTTTCCTCCTTTTTTGTTCACTTTGTATATTTAAGTGTATTTATCATAGCATCCCCCTCGCACAATGCCCATAAAATAATCTGTCTAAAATCTATAAATTTCTGTCTTTCCTTTTTTCGCGTGAAGGAAATTATAGATACTGTGCAAAAAATTATAGATATTATAAATTTATACCCATACAAGGATACTGTTATCTCTGCTAAATTTCTCATAATCTTCATTTTCAAGTGCGATGATTCTGTCCAGATATTTTCCGCGTTACTGTTCTACTCTTATTATTTCTTTGACTATTTCCCCATTATCTGTTTTAATTAAGATATAATGATACCAAAGGCAAAGCTTTACCTTTAACATCATGCAAATGAGTCAATCGGATATTCGCAATCCGCTTCCGCTACGTGGCTCTACACCGAATAACTGCCTCGCAGTTTATCAGGAGGGGCTTGTACCCCTCCTGATACAAGCAAGTCCCCACCCACTGCTTATTGCTCTTCGCAATTGAAGCAGGGGACTTACTTGATTCGGTTAAATCCATTATCAATTTTTCTAAATTTCAGGAGGCATAACATACATTATGAGAAATTTCGAATATTATACACCAACCCGTGTCATCTTTGGCAAAGATACCCACCTTCAGGCAGGTTCTCTGCTGAAAGAATATGGGGCAAAAAAAGTGCTGATTCATTTCGGTGGACAGAGTGCTGTCCGTTCCGGACTTATCGATGAGCTGAAAGCCAATCTCGAAGAAGCCGGACTTGAATACGTCACTCTGGGAGGCGTTGTTCCAAATCCTCACCTTTCCAAGGTCCGCGAGGGAATCGAATTATGTAAAAAAGAAAATGTAGACTTTATTCTTGCCGTCGGTGGTGGAAGTGTAATCGACTCCTCCAAAGCCATCGGCTACGGTGTCGCAAATCCAGAAACAGACGTCTGGGATTTCTGTCTGAAAAAAGCAACCCCAACCGCCTGTCTCCCTATCGGTGTAGTCCTTACCATTGCAGCCTCCGGAAGCGAGATGAGCAGTTCCAGTGTCATTACAAATGAAGAAACAAAAGAAAAAAGAGGCTGTGCAAAAACAGATTACTGCAGACCGAAATTCGCCATCCTGAACCCGCGCCTCACCTACACTCTCCCGCAGTATCAAACTGAAAGTGGCTGTGTAGACATCCTTATGCACACCATGGAACGCTATTTCGTAAACATTGAAACCATGGAAATCACTGACAGTATCAGCGAATCCCTGATGCAGACTGTCATTTACAACGCCCGTATCCTCATGAAAGAACCAGACAACTACAGCGCCAGAGCCGAAATCATGTGGGCCGGAAGCCTCTCTCACAACGGCCTCACAGGATGTGGAACCGGCGGTGGTGACTGGGCATGCCACCAGTTGGAACATGAACTCGGCGGAGTCTATGATGTCACTCACGGCGCAGGCCTCGCAGCCATCTGGGGAAGCTGGGCACGCTACGTCTACGAAGTAAACCCGGAACGCTTCGCCCAATTCGCAACAAACGTATTCTATATCCCCTGCGGAACAGATTTCAAAGAAACCGCCCTCGCCGGAATCGAAGCAATGGAAAACTTCTTCCGCTCCGTAGAAATGCCAACCAGCCTCCACGAACTCGGCCTCGACCTGACCGACCAGGAAATCCACGACCTCGCCTTCAAATGTAGCTTCGAAGACACCCGTACCATCGGTGTATTCAAACAACTCAACATGAAAGACATGGAAAAAATTTATCAGATGGCAAGGTAATGCTTTACCTTTCCATCTGGCATCAGTCCATTTTTAAGGCAGGAAATTTCTACACTTTTCCAATTACCAGCTGCGAAAAATAGATGTTTTCTGACACATCTATTTTTCGCAGCGTCCCTTTTTAAATAGAAACATTATTATCTCTTTTTTCGCAAAAATCAAAAATTTTGCTTGCACTCAAACAATCTATATGATATTATAAACCTCGTGATAAACAATAAATCACAAACCAAATGCCCAGATAGCTCAGTTGGTAGAGCAGAGGACTGAAAATCCTCGTGTCGCTGGTTCGATTCCGGCTCTGGGCATTTTTTATTATATTTTTTTACTCACTGCTGGTCAGAAAAAGCCTGGGCATTTTTTATTATATTTTTTTACTCACTGCTGGTCAGAAAAAGCCTGGGCATTTTTTATTATATTTTTTACTCACTGCTGGTCAGAAAAAGCCTGGGCATCTTTTTATTACATTTTTTAGATTTTTTATTTCCCTTTTCATATTGTCTTCTACAAATTTCAGAGGTATAATTTTCTAAGACTATCATGAAATTTTGTATCAATATCATCATTTTCCCAATATTAATACAACATTTTATTGAAGCAATTTAACATAAGAAAGGAACCAGACTCATGAGTGACTTTAAACTCGAGACTAAATGTCTCCATTCCGGTTACACTCCATCCAAGGGTGAACCATGCGCACTCCCGGTTTATCAGAGTACCACTTACAAATATGATACCACTGATGAAATGGGACAGCTTTTTGACCTGAAGGCAGAAGGATATTTCTACACCCGTCTTCAGAATCCGACTAACGATGCCGTAGCTGCAAAAATCGCTGATCTGGAGGGTGGTGTTGCCGCAATCCTTACATCTTCCGGACAGGCTGCTAATTTCTATGCGGTCTTTAATATCTGCGAAGCAGGTGATCATGTCGTAGCTGCTTCCACTATTTACGGAGGAACATTCAATCTTCTTGCCGTTACTTTCAAAAAGCTCGGCATTGACTGCACTTTCGTTGATACAGATGCAAGTGCTGAGGAAATTGCTGCTGCTTTCCGCCCTAACACCAAAGTACTTTTCGCAGAAACAATCGCAAATCCTGCTCTGGTTATTCTGGATATCGAGAAATTCGCAAAGGTTGCTCACGAGCATGAAGTTCCGCTTATCGTAGACAACACCTTCGCTACTCCTGTTAACTGTCGTCCTTTTGAATGGGGTGCAGATATCGTTACTCATTCCACCACCAAATATATGGACGGACATGCTGTACAAGTTGGCGGAGCTATCGTTGACAGCGGCAACTTTGACTGGGATGCTTATGGACATAAATATCATGGTCTGACAGAACCAGATGAATCTTATCATGGCGTAATCTACACGAAACAGTTTGGAAAAAAAGCGTATATCACAAAGGCAACCTCTCAGCTGATGCGTGACCTTGGCTCTATTCCATCTCCGACAAACTGTTTCCTTCTGAACCTTGGACTGGAAACATTGCCACTTCGCGTAGAACGTCACTGCTATAATGCACAGAAAATCGCAGAATTTCTGAATGCCCACGAGAAAGTCTCTCACGTAAACTATGCAGGGCTTCCGGATGACAAATATTATCCACTGGCTCAGAAATACATGAACGGAGGCAGAACCTGCGGTGTTATTTCCTTTGAATTAACAGGTGGCAGAGAAGCAGCCGTCCGTTTTATGGACAGTCTGAAACTTGCTACTATCGCTACTCATGTAGCGGCATCTAAGACTATGATTCTTCATCCGGCAAGCCACACGCATCGTCAGATGAATGATGAACAGCTTGCAGAAGCCGGAGTATCACCGGGAATGATCCGTCTCTCCGTTGGTATCGAAAACGCAGATGATATTATTGCTGACATCGAACAGGCACTTCAGAACGCATAAAATATAGAACTTTCTCGTAACTATAAAGGCACTGAACAGTTACGCTTTCTCTATGAAATCATAAAAAAGTCCAGAAGTAATCCCAAATATGATTTATTTCATTTCATATTTGGATTCTTCTGGATTTTATTATTCTCTCATTTATCAGACTTTAACCGAATCGAGTAAGTCCCCTGCTTCAATTGCAGAGAGCAATAAGCAGTTATTCGGTGTAGAGCCACGTAGTGGAAGCGGATTGCAAATATCCGACTGACTTCTACTCCTGAAGCAAATATACATCTGTATAATACACGCCTTTATCTTCACCCTCCTGGTGAGTAGCAACATAAATATCGATACAATTCTGCTTAATTGCACCGCCACAGTCCTCAGCAACATAGACTTGTCCATTGATTACAACTTTGGAACCATATGGAATCTGCGAAGGATCTACAGCAATCGTATGATTTGTTGTAGCTGTTACACCTGATGCTGTAATGCCGTTTGCCCATGGGCCACAACAAATGCTGCATGGACAATAATGTGTAATCTTAAATGTTCCTAATGGCTTCAAAGTTGCCTCTGATGACACTGCCACCGGGGTACCAATCTGTACGCCATTGACAGATTCACCTTTAGATGCAGTCACGCCTTCCACCGCATCGGCAAAAACTCCCTTGCCTTCGCTTTTATGGATGACACCCGCTTCCTGTCCATCTACCTCTGCGATTTTTGTCTCTTCCTCGCTTTCTTTCGTGTCTGTCACATTCTCCAGCACACTGGTTGGTATATAGCCGATTTTTTTCTTTCCCTCATCATTCTTATAGGAAATCTGACTCCATATATCATTGACAGTAGCAAGTCGTTTAACCTCATCCTCCTGAATGATCTCACCTACCACTTCCCCATCCTTCTTACCTGGATAATCCAGAATATCGCTGTCTTTTAATGCTGTAAAAGTTCCTTTCGCGGCCTTTACCTGATCACTGTCATTGATATTTTTTGTCTGCACATAACCGCTGATCTTCTGTTCGCCGCTCTTATTCTTATATTCATAGGTCACCTTACTCCAGCCATTATCACAAACAGCAACACGTTCCACGCTCGTTCCAAGATAAACTTTCTTTAATTTCTTTCCGTCCTTACCAGGATTGGAGCTTATATATGTAGACTTGACAGATATCGAAACTATATCTGTCTTGGCAACCGCAGTTACTTTCTCCCCGCTTCCATTGTCAATCTCAAAAGTCTGGGCAGTCTTATTGTCTTGCTTGTAAGCATTAATCGTACCCTCATAATCAAGGATATCCGCTGATACTGTAGTCGGAACTGCAAGTGCAGAACAAAGAGCCAGCATCATCAGTCTTTTTTTCATAAGCAAATTTCATCTCCTTTATTGCTTTACATTCAATTATCATAGCACAGCCCCTGCTCTTTTGCAATTTTCCCATCCAAGACTTCACGAAATATTCAAATTTTATTCCCCGATATGAAGCAGCCATAACTTTTTTCAAAAAATATTCTCAAAATCAATAAAAAGTATTTGACAAATAATATTTTTTATAGTAATATATATCTTGTCGCTGAGGAAAATATCCTAGCAAACAATTTAATAAATGCGATAGTGGCGTAGTTGGTAACGCGCGACCTTGCCAAGGTCGAGACCGCGGGTTCGAGCCCCGTCTATCGCTCTCAGAGCATCAGCTAGAGCTGATGCTTTTTTCGTCCCCTTCTATGACTTTCCATAATTATAGCAATCCCATATCCGCCAATAACATCTATAGCCAATGTCCTTGATTAACATCCCTGGGGCAAGCGTATATTCGCAATCCGCTTCGCTACTTGCTCATAACCAGCGCAGGACATTATATGTTTTTGCCCGCATTTGCAGGAGTCTTAGAAAAAGTTAGCGCCAGGAAATCTGCGTTATGTAAAAAAATTTCACTGTCTGAGCCGCATTTGCGGCGAGTTTGAAATTTTTTTACATGTTTTTAGCAGATTTCCTGGCGCTTAGTTTTTCTTAGGCTCCGAAACCGCGGACAAAAACATATAATGTCCTGCGCGTCCCCATACCAGTACCAGCACCTTAGTGATGGAACAATCTGATACCAGTAAAGCTCATCACCATTCCATATTTATTACAAGTCTCGATCACAGCGTCATCACGCACAGATCCACCCGGCTCAGCAATATACTTCACGCCACTCTTATGAGCACGCTCAATATTATCACTGAATGGGAAGAATGCATCAGATCCAAGTGTAACATCAGTCATCTGATCCAGCCATGCACGTTTCTCTTCCTTTGTAAATACTTCCGGTTTCTCTGTGAAAGTTTTCTCCCACATACCGTCAGCAAGTACATCCATATATTCATCACCGATATAAACATCAATGGCATTGTCACGTTCCGCACGTGAAATTGTATCTTTAAATGGCAGATTCAGCACTTTCGGGCACTGGCGAAGGTACCAGTTGTCCGCCTTCTGGCCTGCAAGTCTTGTACAATGTACACGTGACTGCTGTCCTGCTCCTACACCGATTGCCTGTCCATCTTTTACGAAACATACGGAATTGGACTGTGTATATTTCAGAATGATCAGGGAAATCTTCATATCACGTTTTGCTTCTTCTGTAAGCTCTTTATTCTCTGTCACAATATTGGAAAGCATTGCATCATCAATCACAAGTTCCTGACGTCCCTGCTCGAA
Organism: Blautia sp. HCN-1074; assembly: GCF_037890165.1. Taxonomy (NCBI): domain Bacteria; kingdom Bacillati; phylum Bacillota; class Clostridia; order Lachnospirales; family Lachnospiraceae; genus Blautia; species Blautia sp. HCN-1074. The sequence continues at coordinate 121,995 of NZ_JBBKBP010000007.1, read as the reverse complement.
AGTTACACCAAATACTTCTTTGTGTTCCAGAGGAGCCGGTACAAAGTTCTCATCGATCTGGATTACATTATAGTTTCCTTTTTTCTTCTGTTTCAGAATCTCCAGAGCTTCTTCTGTGTATCCAGGTGCGATCACACCATCGGATACCTCTCTCTTGATCAGAAGTGCTGTATCTTTATCACACACATCAGAAAGAGAAATAAAATCACCAAAAGAGGACATTCTATCAGCACCGCGGGCTCTTGCATAAGCGCATGCTAATGGCGAAAAATTCTTCCAGTCCATATCATTTACCCAGTAAATCTTTGCCAGAGTCTCTGTAAGAGGAAGTCCTACAGCAGCACCTGCAGGAGATACATGTTTAAAAGATGTAGCTGCAGGAAGTCCTGTCGCTTTCTTCAGATTGGATACCAACTGCCAGCCGTTGAATGCATCTAGGAAATTGATATATCCCGGTCTTCCGGAAAGGATCTTTACCGGAAGCTCGGATCCGTCTGCCATATAAATTTTTGCAGGTTTCTGATTCGGGTTACAGCCATATTTTAATTCGAATTCTTTCATTATATAAATCCTCCGTATGAACCAAATAAGTATTTTAAAATTAATTTCTGTAAATAATTTCTAACTGCGAAAGCATCGTCTTATGCCCACAATAATCTATGAGCACTATCTGTACTCAGTAAGTGACTATTATTTATTCTTATTAATGATCTTGCTTTCGTACTTTCCAGTCTCAATATCAATATATCTCACAAACAGAGATACCTTATTATCTTCATTCAGGCTGTTCCAGAGAAGGTTTGCAAATTCATCCATATCATTCGGAACCGCTACCAGTTTTGGCTCTCCCTCGAAGCTTGGAAGTGGATTTCCATCGCATTTATAAGTATGAATAAAATGTCCCTCACCGGCAATCGCATTCTCATATGCAAATGTATAACGGTTGCATGCGTCCGGATTTCCGTTGTTGCTCTTGAGGATTGACATTGCATAACTGAATTTTCCATTCTCTACATGCATAACTCCGGAAATACGAGGTGTATAGTTTGGTCCGTCTGGCTCAAATTCTCTGCTTCTTAAGGACTGTTCAAAAGTAAGCTGATGATCCATTCCCTCATAAACAGTATCTGTCTGATCTCCGTTTGTCACGATTGTTTTGTTTCCCAGTACACGTACAGGTGCATAAATGATCAGACTCGGATCTGTAAGTTTGGATGGATCAAATGCCTGTGTGCGGATTCCTTCTCCATCTTCTACAAATACTCTGTTTCTGCTGTTCTCGCTTCTGCCCATGATGAAATAAGCTGTCACTGCTTTCTTACCGTCTGCAGAACGTCCGATTACGATTCCTCTTCCCGGATAGGAATTCTCTTTCAGTTCTTTTTCCAGTGATAACATTTCCATAATTTTTTCTCCTTTTCATTAAAAATAAGGTCAAAAAAAGCCTGGGAAACCCTTTCTCTCCAGGCTGCCCAGGCGGTCGGCTCATATACACACTGCACTCCCTGTAGGTAATCCTACTTCCGCCAGTCATGCAGGTACTGTTGTGAAAATTCACACGTTGCTATTATAGTACAATACTTTTTTGCGGATTTCAAGGCAAATTTTTTTGTGCGGTACTTATTTTCTGTGTGATTATTATTGTTCACCCATTACTATCCCCATAAGTATATTGACCACTTGATGCTCTGACATATATAAAAAAATTTCAAAACATACAAGCCAAGTTTCTATTACTATAGTCAATTGGGAATAAATTTTTGTTGCGTTACTGTCATTATCCTTGCAATCCATAATCTACATTGATCTGCGCTGCAATATTAGCTTTCATCTGAAGCCATGCATCCGGATTTTCCACATAATATTTCGGGCAGTCCTTTCCGGTAACATCATAGTGGCGGATCACATTTTCGGATGTGAGCCCAAACCGCACGCATAACCATGCTGTCAGTTTCACTACAGAATCATATGTTGAATCATTGAATTGCCCCGTTTCATCCGGATGGCAGCATTCGATTGAGATTGTATCTACATTGCGCGAATTCGTCGCATAAGACATTTCAGAAGTAGGGATACACTGCACCACCTCTCCGTCCAGTCCCACCACAAAATGGCTGCTTACCTTCGTATCATGGGTATTTGCCAGATTCTCAAAATAATTCCTGTTTGCAATAGCTGTTGCTCCTGGATTTGCAGTGTAATGAATTGCAATATAGTTTACACTTTCGATAGGAATCTGTGGTCTGGAATACTCATTTGGTGTGAGCAGTTCCACATCAATATAAGGTGCTCCCTCTTTCTGCCACTGCTCTGGTCCACCGGATGAATCGTCTCCTGAGGATGTTTCTGATTGTTCTGTATCAGAAACCATGTCATCCGAATTATGTAAAAAATCCCCAATACTCCATCCATTTTCTCCGGCACGATTCAGCACGATCCATCCAGCTAAAAGCACGATAATAATTAACAGGACAGCTATAAACACTCGCTGATTTCTCTGTTTTATTCTGCTGCTCTTTCCCCTTTTCTTTCTGACAGTCGTTTTTTTCGCCTCATAGAGTGTGGCTGATTTTGCATTTTTTGAAGTTCCTGCTTTTCTCCCCGTCTTCTTTGCGCTCCCTGACTTCGCCGCAGTTTTCGTGCCTTTTTTACTTGATTTCTTAGTTTTGTTTATCTGTTTTTGCATTTTTACCTTCTCTTACAGGATTCTATACCTGCAATAACCGCCTTAGCGATATAATTTCTCTCCGTCATATATGGAGACTTTTTTTATCTTCTAGTGTGCCGACAAGTTGATTTCTTGATACAAAAAACACCCCTGTCAGCATATGCCGGAAGGTATTTGCTTTCCTTCCACCAGCAGCCAACCGGGGCATTTATTATTGTAAATCTTTATTATTTATCATCTACGCTGTAGTTTGGAGCCTCTTTTGTGATATGAATATCATGTGGATGAGATTCCTTAAGAGATGCAGCAGAAATCTTGATAAATCTGCCTGTTGTCTTAAGTTTTTCGATATTCTCAGCACCACAGTATCCCATACCGGAACGGAGACCACCCATAAGCTGGAATACAGTATCCTCAACATGTCCCTTGTAAGCAACACGTCCTTCGACACCTTCCGGAACAAGTTTCTTCGCATTCTCCTGGAAGTAACGGTCTTTACTTCCGTTCTCCATAGCTGCAATAGATCCCATACCACGGTATACTTTGTATTTTCTACCCTGATACAGTTCGAATGTTCCCGGGCTCTCATCGCATCCTGCGAACATGCTTCCCATCATGCAGACATTCGCACCGGCTGCGATAGCCTTTGTGATATCTCCAGAATATTTAATACCACCGTCTGCGATAATCGGGATTCCGTATTCTTTTGCCACTTCGTAGCAATCCATAACAGCAGTGATCTGTGGAACACCAATACCTGCAACGACACGTGTTGTACAGATAGATCCAGGTCCAATACCAACTTTAACTGCATCAACGCCAGCCTCAATCAGCGCCTTTGTTGCAGCGCCTGTTGCAACGTTACCTGCGATTACCTGCAGATCCGGATATGCATCTTTGATCTCACGGACAGCCTTAAGTATGTTCTCTGAATGTCCATGAGCGGAGTCGATTACGATTACGTCTACAGATGCTTTTACAAGTGCATCTACACGTGCAAGTACGTTAGCTGTAATTCCTACTGCTGCACCGCAGAGAAGACGTCCCTGATCATCTTTTGCTGCCAGAGGATATTTAATCTGTTTCTCAATATCTTTAATAGTAATTAAACCTTTTAAATTAAAGTCATCATCTACAATGGGTAATTTCTCTTTACGGGATTTCGCCAGAATCTTCTTGGCTTCTTCCAGTGTGATTCCTTCTTTGGCTGTGATCAGTCCCTCTGAAGTCATGCACTCTTTGATCTTCTTATCGAAATCTGTCTCAAATTTCAGATCACGGTTGGTAATGATTCCTACCAGTTTTCTGCCTTCTGTGATCGGCACACCGGAGATACGGAACTTCGCCATTAACTCATCTGCGTCCTTGAGTGTATGTTCAGGAGATAAATAGAAAGGATCTGTGATAACACCGTTCTCGGAACGTTTTACCTTATCTACCTCTTCAGCCTGAGCTTCAATGGACATATTCTTGTGGATAATACCAATACCACCCTGTCTCGCCATGGCGATTGCCATACGATGCTCGGTTACTGTATCCATTCCTGCACTCATCATAGGAATGTTCAGTTTAACCTTCTTTGTTAAGTACGTTGTAACGTCTACCTGATTCGGAATTACCTTTGAATATGCTGGAACTAACAGAACGTCATCAAAAGTAATACCTTCACCAATGATAGTACCCATTGCATTTCCTCCCTTGCGTATATGAAATTGAATTACTATTGTAATATAAAAAGGAACCATTAACTGGCCCTTTTATTTTCAACAAGTGTAACAAAAATCAGTTTCTATGTCAATCCAAAAAAACTTTGCTCGGTGCTGAATTTTTCATAGCCTGTGCAAGTTTCTCGTCTGGCTCAAGGATGATCTTGCATAATTCTCCGTCCAGTCTTGTGATGATTCCGAAGCGTTTATGCTCTGAATTTCCTGATGAAAAATCCAGTACTTTCATCTTCTGGTTTCCGTTATAATAGTCCATTCTGTGGGAATTTAACGGTGCAGCCAGATCTGCCTCTGATAATTTGAAACTCTTTACTCTCTTTCTTTTTGTTTTCGCCATTACCATATCGATGTCGAAATCGCCGTTGATAAACAGATATTCGTATTCTACGTCTGTTTTAGGAATTACGAAATAACATGCAATTCCAAGTGCTACAGCTACGATCCATATTAATGGAGTGATAATCAGTCCGGCAATTACTGCGATTGCTGTCAACACAATCAGGCCATACTTTACAAAGCTGTCTTTGATTGTGTGTTCCCGTTTTACCAATAATTCTGAATACAGGTCACTCATCTTCTTTGCTCCTTTTCTTCTGTTTTTCCGGTAGTCTGAATCAAATTTTCAGCAACCCGGATGATTTAATAGGTATTATAGCACAAAAAGGGACTGCCGTCTATGCGGCAGTCCCCCAGATTTTGTCAGTTTAGAAAATCTCATCACAAAAGATGATATTCCATGGATTTTGACCCGTAGCTGTGAAGCATTGAGCAGGTACACTTATTTCATATTTACTGTTACCACACATTTTGCAACCACACCCGAACCATCCAGCGCATGAGCTGTAATTACCGCAGTTCCATTTCCCACAGGTGTGAGGTAATGTTTACTGAATTCCGTTGCCCATCCACTGTTTACCAGTACAACAGACTTATCACTCGTGGTCCATCTGCATCCCTTTACTGTGGCATTGGATGGACTGTAGGTTGCTTCTATAACATAATGCTTCTTCTTGTCTGTGATTGTTACGGATGTCTGGCTTAATTTGATCGATTTCACTTTGATTACCTGAGTATTCTGATCATCCGGAATAGAAGGCAGTTCTGAAGTTCCATTGTCATCTTTATAATCTACGATTACTTTACACTGAGCAGTCAGTCCGGAACCATCCAGCGCATAAGCTGTAACTACTGCTGTTCCATTTCCCACAGCCGTAAGCATTGTACTTGAAGAAGCCAGATAATCATATCCATCTACCGATACTACAGACGGATCACTGCTTACCCATCCAAGCATTTTATAATAAGCTCTGAACGGCAGAACCATAGAATCAAGAAATACCCTATCTCCTTTAGATGTCATGGTGATAGAACGTCGACTTAAGGTTATATCTGTCATCAGTGTCGGATGTACTCCCGGCGGAATCGGAATCGGTGTCGGGACTGCCGGCTGTGCAGGTGTCGGTGTGACCGGTCTTTCTGTTTTACTCAGATTTACACTTACTCCCTGTTCATCATATCTTCCGGCAGTTTTGGTTTTGCTGTAATAAGCTTTTACTGTATAAGTATTCTTCATATCAGCGACCGGATTCTTATCTGTAAAACTTAACGCAGATGCTTTTACAGATCCAATCTGTATCCAATTGCTCATAGTCGTTTTGCGGAAAATTCTATAGGCATTACAGCCCCCTGCTTTTTTCCAGCTGACAGTGACTGTATTATCAGAATTAACTACAGCTTTTACCAGCTGTGGAGTTTCAGGAACTGTTTTTACAGTTAAGCCTTTTGTGTCATAGGTACTGTATTTTCCTGAAACCTGATTATACGCTTTCACTGTATAATCATATTTCTGTCCTACTATGATTGGATATTTCTTAGAAGATGTATGGACATATTTCGTTACACCAGATTTCACTGTAGCAAGCTGTGTCCATTTGGCAGTTCCTGTCTTTCTGTAATAAATGACATACCTGGATACATTCAGGGATTTTTTCCAGCTGATCTGGATCTTATTATAAGAAAGGGCAGAAATCTTGTCCAATGCCGGTTTGCCAGGCGTATCTGTTGTAAGTGGAGGAATTTCTTCCGTTCTGGTTAAATGACAATTCTGGCAAGTATATACCTTCTCTCCTTTGGTAGATGCAGTTGCCTTTTTTGTAACTTTTCCATTATCCCAATTATGTTTTCCTTCCAGTGTAGTCTCTACTTTATGTCCTGCACTGTCGCTTGCGGTAATCGTTACTTTTCCACAGGTGTGAACTGTCACTGCACCGTTACTGTCTACCGATGCGATACTATCATCAGAAGAGCTCCATGTGATCTGATCCATCACCTGCAGATTTTTGATAGTTGTACCGTTGAATGAAATATCTGTTGTCATTCTCAGCTGTGAAGTTTTATCTGCCTGCGCAGAAAGATCACCAGTGATTCTGTACTCATTACTGCAATAAGAATCTGTGAATTCAAGAATCTGCACGCAGTCTTTTACCGCTGTTCCCTGAGTCTCATCCAGTCCTGTCTGAGAGGAAAACTCTCCTGCCGTTGTATTTGGATACACCGTATCTTCTGAATAAAAAGTTCCAAGTCCTATATATCTGTTGGAAGGATTGATCATCGCTGTATAATGACCTGTAACTCTATTCGGAGTCTGATTTACCCAGTCTGATTTCTCGCCATACCACTGTTCAATTCCATCTGTCATGGTTTTTCCCCAGTTCCATGCAAGAACTTCACCAGAGCTCTCTACACGATTAAGACTTTTTATTTCAAAGCAGTCCCTGCCATTTGTTCTTTCGTGTGCCATTGTGATTCCTGACTCCGCCGCACGGATTCTTGCAATATATTCAAGATCAGAAGACCATTTGATTGGTACATAATCCGAGGGTTTCAGTGGACTGCCTGTCCGGGGGTTAAGCACCCCCTCCTGGCAGGCTTCTTTACGAATCTCATTAATTCTTTTTAACGCCTGTGGAATCTGCGTGATATATTCACCTTTTACTCCAAGAAGCGTACAATTCGAAGAAGCGGTTTCAACATCTGTCGGTATCGTCGTAGAAGCGGATATATTCCCTGCGCCAAGCCAGATAACCGCCATCATCATTACTAACAAAAACAGGTTTCTATTCTTTTTTCTCATTATGACTGCCTCCTTTCGCTGTTTACAGTCCTGAAAGTGCACTGGTATCTGTAATCTTTGTCCATGAAGGTTTCTTATTTCTGGAATCAAAATCAATCAATTCTTTACTTCCCACTTTATAGTTCAGAGGTTCACTGTAATGCTTAAGTATGTTATCCTCTTTATCTATAAACCATCGATATTTAAAATTCACAGATTTAGCATACCAGTAATAATTCTCATATAAATAATCATGTTTTTCCGACATCTGCGGGTCCCAGAAATAACCGCTCATTCGCTTTGATTTATAACCTGAACCGGTCTTCTCACAAGTATAAAGCTGACAGATTTTCCGGGTATAGGTCTTATCTCCTTCCTCCCAAGGGCAGTCAGAGCCTACGATCAATTCCGGAATTGAGTCATTGTTCATGTCAAAAACAAAATACTCAAGATTCACTGTGCCGTACGGCATTGGCTCGATCATACCTATCTTATCCCCTGCTTTAACTGCACGCAGAACATCGACATATGCATCTCTGACCGTTGGAAAAGTAAATTGGGGAGAATCAAGAACTGCCAGCAGGATATTTGAACGATTTCCCGTTGTTTTGGTCTTGCTGTCGTATCCACATACAGCATAATAATTGGCCCATCCACGAACTGGTGTTGTATCTTTATATTTCAGTGTATTTGATTTTACCCTGGCGATCCTTTTCCATGAGCTTCTGTAGGTTCTTCGATAAATCTCATAAGCGTCACAGCCACCTGCTTTACTCCATGACAGATTTACTGAAATCTTATCAGAATTAACCTCCGCTTTATTAAGCTTCACCGTTTCCGGTAAAATCTGTATCATAATTCCTCTTTTATTATACGCACCATACTTTTTGGAGGCAGAATTATAAGCTTTTACTGTATAAGCATATGATCTGCCTGTCGTAAGCGGATATTTGGCAGAAGCTTTATGCGTGTAGCTGGTAGTTCCAGCTTTCACAGATGCCAGTTTCGTCCACTTTCCGGCCTTTTTCTCTTTGTAATAGATATGATAATCCGTCGCATTATCTGCCTTTTTCCAGGTAAGCTTTACCTGTCCAAAAGCCGGGGTTGAAATATCCTGCATTGTGGCCCTGCCAGGAACATCTGTAGCCGCAAATGTACTGGCCGGTTTTGCAAACAAAAAACAAAATGTGAGCAACATTAACACTGTTATAAAAACAGTTACATGGGATTTTTTTATGCAATCCTTCTTCATTCTTTCACACATCCTTTCTTCCTTGCTGTCGGTTGCTGCAATAAGTTCCGCTAGATTTTTCCTGCTCTTTTTTCAACTTTACCTCCTCCCTTTTTCAGTTATATTATATGGTGTAATTTTATCACAATAAAATAGTGTAAATCAATAAAGTACGACTACTATTTGTCAAAAACTATCTTCTCTTTGTTACCACTCACACAAAAAGGCGTTTCATGAATCTTTCAATTCACGAAACGCCTTTTTAGTCAATCGGATATTCGCAATCCGCTTTTGCTACTTGCTCATAACCAAATAACTGCTTCGCAGTTTGGTTAAATAATCAATTTTTGTCTATTGATTACATCATTCCCATTCCCGGGTTAGCAGCCGGTGCCGGATTGTCTTCTTTGATGATTGCAACAGCAGATTCTGTTGTAAGTAATGTAGAAGCAACGCTTGTAGCGTTCTGAAGGGCACTTCTTGTAACCTTTGCAGGGTCAAGGATTCCTTCGCCTACCATATCTACATATTTCTCATTGAGAGCATCGAAACCGATTCCCGGTTCGGATTCTCTTACTTTATTGATGATTACGGAACCTTCCAGTCCTGCATTTGCAGAAATGCGGAACAGAGGAGCTTCCAGAGCTTTCAGGATAATGTTTGCACCTGTCTTCTCGTCACCTTCCAGAGTAGCTGCAAGTTTTGCAACTTCTTTGGATGCGTGGATGTAAGCAGATCCGCCACCTGCGATGATACCTTCTTCAACTGCTGCTCTTGTAGCTGCAAGAGCATCTTCCAGACGAAGTTTAGCTTCTTTCATTTCTGTTTCAGTAGAAGCACCAACACGGATAACAGCTACGCCGCCAGCCAGTTTTGCAAGTCTTTCCTGTAATTTTTCTTTATCAAATTCAGATTTTGTTTCTTCGATCTGTCCACGGATCTGTGCAACACGGTTTGCGATTGCATCTTTGTCGCCCATACCATCAACGATAACTGTGTTCTCTTTTGCAACTTTAACAGATTTTGCACGTCCTAACTGCTCCATAGTTGCATCTTTCAGTTCAAGACCGAGTTCTTCGGAGATTACCTGGCCACCTGTAAGGATTGCGATATCCTGAAGCATTTCTTTTCTTCTGTCGCCATATCCAGGAGCTTTGACAGCTACTACCTGGAAAGTTCCTCTTAATTTGTTTACAATAAGAGTTGTAAGAGCTTCACCCTCTACATCTTCAGCAATGATGAGGAGTTTAGCACCAACTTTTACAATCTGTTCCAGTAATGGAAGGATTTCCTGGATGTTGCTGATCTTCTTGTCTGTGATCAGGATGTATGGATCTTCCAGATTTGCTTCCATTTTTTCCATATCTGTTGACATATATGCGGAAACATATCCACGGTCGAACTGCATACCTTCTACCAGATCAAGTTCTGTGTGCATTGTCTTGGATTCTTCTACTGTGATAACGCCGTCTTTGGAAACTTTTTCCATAGCGTCTGCTACTAACTGTCCAACTGTCTCATCGCTTGCAGAAATAGATGCAACGTTTGCGATCTGTTTCTTGCCGCTGATTGTCTGGCTCATGTTCTTGATTGCTTCTACAGCTACATCTGTAGCTTTCTTCATACCTTTTCTGAGGATGATCGGGTTAGCGCCTGCTGCCAGGTTTCTCATTCCTTCGTGAACCATAGCCTGTGCAAGAACAGTAGCTGTTGTTGTACCATCACCTGCTACATCGTTTGTCTTGGAAGCAACTTCTTTGATCAGCTGAGCTCCCATGTTTTCAAATCCATCTTCCAATTCGATTTCTTTTGCGATTGTAACACCGTCGTTTGTGATAAGCGGAGCACCGTATGGTTTGTCAAGAACTACGTTTCTTCCTTTCGGTCCTAATGTTACTCTTACTGTATCAGCTAATTTATTTACACCAGCTTCAAGAGCTGCTCTGGCTTCTGCGCCGAATTTAATTTCTTTTGCCATGATAATATGACCTCCTGATTCAAATTCTGATCTCTATGAATTCTTTCTGATACTTATCCGATATTTTATATTACGTTCTGTAGATATTATCTTATAAGTATCTTCATTTATGTTTTCTATTTTGATATTGCTTATTTAACAATTGCAAGAATATCATTCTGTTTTACAATGATATATTCTGTGCCATCCATTTTTACTTCTGTTCCTGAATATTTGGAATAGATAACTTTATCACCTACAGCTACTTCCATTTTTACTTCTTTACCTTCTACAACTCCGCCAGGTCCTACAGCTACTACTTCTGCCTGCTGTGGTTTTTCCTGTGCCTGTCCCGGAAGAACGATTCCGGATTTTGTTGTTTCTTCTGCTTCAACCTGTTTTAATACAACTCTGTCACCTAAAGGTACTAATGTCATGATCTATGATCCTCCTTTATTCTCCAAATTGAGATTTGTCCTGTTACTGCTGCTCTGCAATGCCCTTTCTTATTAATTGGAGATACAGATTTCAGTAACTGCTTCGGCCTTTGTCAAATCCTGCCGCTTTTTGCTAGCACTCATTTGTCTCGAGTGCTAATCACTGTCCTTATATTATTTAAAATGGCTTGATTTCGCAAGTGCTTTTAGCATTATAAAATATGATGTATTCTCTTATTTACTTATTTTTTCTATTTTTTTCTCATGTTTTCTTAATTTACAAATAATTTTAATCTTAATGCATAAATTCCTCGTGTACCGATTTGATGCCAAACCCCAAAAACATAGAATAATTTTGATCGACAAAGTACCAGAACGAAGCGGTGCGGCATCATTATCGTTTGAAAGAAACACTGTCCTATGTGAAATCAGATATAAGTCCTTAGAAAATTCTACAATATCAAAAAGACTGCCTGCTAATTAGCAGACAGTCTTCTTATGTTCTTCATTATTTAGATTTATGATTTATTTAAAGCAAGTCAGGCTTTCTTATTTCTCTGTGCCTTGATCTCTTCCAGTTCATCAAAGATTACTTCGTTGAGAACCTTGATATAAGTTCCCTTCATACCGGAAGACCTGGATTCAATCACACCGGCACTTTCAAATTTTCTCAATGCATTTACAATTACAGATCTGGTGATTCCCACGCGGTCAGCAATCTTACTTGCAACCAGGATTCCTTCATCTCCGTCGAGTTCATCGAAGATATGAATGATTGCTTCCAACTCTGAGAAGGATAATGTATTAAATGCAGATTTCACAACCTGCTGTTTTCTGTCTTCTTCTGCATTCTCTTCGTGAACTGCACGCATCATCTCCAGACCAACTACAGTTGTACCATATTCACTGACAATAATGTCTTCAATATCATACGGTCTGTCATAGCGGTACATAAATACTGTACCTAATCTTTCTCCTGCGATATCTATCGGATTGATGATTCCCTGATAGCTGCTTGACACATGCTCAAAGCCCAGTGTCTGAAGATTCACATTCTCTTTTGTTGACAATACACCTAAAAATCGCTCGTTCAATAATGAATCCACATATCCGCCAACTTTATCCTCAATCAGCTCGGTAATCTCTTCTACGCCCGGACATAAACTGACGCCCAGAACCTTTCCCTTTTTGCTGAGAACCAGGATATTGGAACTCAGAGTTTCCATCAGAACCTGGCAGATATCATTAAATACGACTTTACTGGAACTGCTGTTATGCAGAAGTTTGTTGATTTTTCTTGTTTTGTCCAGCAACTGAACGCTCATATAGTCCTCCTTTCGCCTTGCATATATCTGAATTCTTTTCTGTTTATCTTTCACTCATCTTAATAATATATGAACAGAAACCTTTTCTGACACTATTTAAGCAATGAACAGTATCTTCACTCTGTTCTGAAAGAAGATTCAGACATACCCGGTCAATAACTTTACTCGTACTTTAATACTACACGTTTCACAGATAAATTACAAGACAAATTTTATAATTTTTTTATTTATTTTTGCTTTTCTGAAAATAGATTCCTTTTGCAAATATTATTCAATAAATATGGTGTTATTTCGGAATACAGTTTTTCTCAAAACCGGATTATTATTTATTACACTGTATGTATATTACAAACATATTTTATGACAAAAAAATACAGGAAAAGTATCATTCTCTTCCTGTATTTATACTATCTTTTATATTTTCATCTACGAAGATTTTCTAAGCATGTTTAAAAATGCATTCTACTTCTATTTTTCTTCCTTCGTCTCTACATATCCACATGTTTCCTGGCTGCAGACAAGCTTATTCCCCTTTTCCACCATATAGCTTCCACATTTTGGGCATTTCTTTGCGGATGGCTTCTGCCAGGACATAAAATCGCATTCCGGATTATCTTCACATCCGTAATATTTACGTCCTTTCTTGGTTTTCTTAAGAACAAGCTCCTTGCCACATTTCGGGCATGGAACACCAATCTTCTCGAAATATGGCTTTGTATTTCTACACTCCGGGAAGCCCGGGCATGCAAGAAATCGTCCATGTGGACCATATTTGATAACCATGTTTCTGCCACAATTATCACAGACTACATCTGTGACTTCATCCTGAATGTCAACTTTCTCCAGTTCTTCCTCTGCTGCATCGACATCTCTCTTCAGATCCGGGTAGAAATTGCTGACTACTGTTTTCCATTTAACAGTACCTGCTGCCACACAGTCCAGAAGCCCTTCCATAGTTGCTGTGAAATTCACATCCACGATACTCGGGAATGCCTGCTTCATGATGTTGTTGACAACCTCACCAAGCTCTGTAACATATAGATTCTTCTGTTCTTTAGCCACATAGCGGCGGCTGATAATTGTTGTAATGGTCGGCGCATAGGTACTTGGACGTCCGATTCCCAATTCTTCCATCGTTTTAACCAGGGACGCCTCTGTGTAATGTGCCGGCGGCTGTGTGAAATGCTGCTCTGGTTTCAGTTCTTTGAGTGTGAGCTTCATGCCTTTTTCAAGGCTCTGATTCAGTACATTTCCTTTTTTCTGATCTTCTTCATCTGTGTATACAGACATAAATCCGTCAAACACGATTTTGGATGCAGACACTGTAAAGATATATTCATCTGCCCCGATTTTTACGGAAGTCGTCTCATACTTCGCCGGTGCCATTCTGCTCGCTGCAAATCTTCTCCAGATAAGCTGATACAGTCTGAACTGATCTCTGGACAGAGATTCCTTTAATACAGCCGGTGTACGGCTGATATCTGTAGGACGGATCGCCTCATGGGCATCCTGGATCTTCTGTCCTTTTTTCACTGTTTTCTCTGACTGGGAAACATAATTCTCGCCATACTGTTCAGTGATATATTCTCTTGCCGCAGCATCTGCTTCCTCAGAAATTCGGGTAGAATCTGTACGCAGGTAGGAAATCACACCAACGGTACCATTTCCTTTAATATCGATTCCTTCATATAACTGCTGTGCCAGACGCATCGTCTTCTGTGTAGAAAAGTTTAATGTCTTGGCAGCTTCCTGCTGTAAGGTACTTGTGGTAAATGGCAGAGGTGCATTTTTGATTCGCTCGCCTTTCTTTACCTCAGTAATCTCATACTCTTTATCCTTTAAGGAAGCCAGAAGCTCATCCATTTCCTGCTTGTTATGGATGCTCATTTTCTTATCTGTACCGTAGAATTTAGCCTGAAGCGGTTTCTTTTCACCCTTTACCTGAAATTCTCCGTCAAGACCCCAGTATTCTTCCGGAATAAATGCGTTGATCTCATCCTCTCTGTCACAGATGATACGCAATGCAACAGACTGTACACGTCCCGCACTTAAACCTCTCTTGACTTTCGCCCAGAGCAGAGGGCTGATACTGTAACCAACCATACGGTCAAGCATACGTCTTGCCTGCTGTGCGTCTACCAGATCCATATCCAGTTCTCTTGCCTGTTTAATGGATGACTTTACAGCTGTTTTTGTGATCTCATTGAAAGTAATTCTGTGCATCTTCTTCGGGTCTTCTTTTAAGGCCTGCATCAGATGCCAGGAAATAGCCTCTCCCTCGCGGTCAGGGTCGGTTGCCAGATAAATCTTATCTGCCTTCTTGGCAGACTTGCGAAGCTTGGCAAGCAGTTCTCCCTTTCCACGTATTGTTATATATTTCGGTTCAAAATCATGCTCTACGTCAATTCCAAACTGGCTCTTGGGAAAATCGCGAACATGTCCGTTTGAAGCTTCCACATCGTAATTCGCGCCAAGAAACTTCTTAATTGTTTTCACTTTTGCAGGTGATTCCACTATCACCAGATATTTCGCCATGCTATCTCTCCTAGTCGTAATCTGTTACTGTTCACTATAGCAATTCTATAAGCGTCCAATAACGCCAAATTCATTCTTTTCACAGCTTATTATTAACCAGATAACGGATTTTTCCCAATCCGGCTAATTCACGTTACTGTTCACTCCGTTCTCAGCAACAGAAATGGCGCATGAACAATAACTTAACTGCATCTTACATAGTAATGTCTCCCGCTTTCTCTTATGAGTCCCTGCAGTGTCAGCTCCACCAGACAGTTGCTTACCTGTGCCGGCGAAAAGCCTGTTTTTCTTACTATGTAATCGGGGTTTTTTGGTCGTAAATCGAGACAACTATACACCAAATTCAAATCACTTGCAAGTCCTAAGTTGTTTTTTTCGTCTGTTTGCAACGCTTTCTCTGCACCGATTCCAAGTTCTTCCAGTATGATTTCCGGGCAGTAGGCAATTCCTGCGCCATCGTAGATCAGCTTATGGCATCCTCTGCTAAGTGTATCTGTAACAGCACCTGGGATGGCATAGACCATTTTTCCCTGTTCCAGTGCAAAACCTGCTGTAATCAGAGAGCCACTGTTTTCTTTTGCCTCTACCACCAGAACTGCATCTGACAGGGCACTGATGATGCGGTTACGCGCCGGAAAATGCCAGGATACAGGTTCCGAACCCAACGGACATTCACTGATAATCCCGCCATTTTCCCAGAGAATTCTCTCGTAAAGTTTTTTGTTTGTTTTCGGATAACACACGTCAACTCCACTTCCCAGCACCGCAAATGTAGGCATTTTCCCTTCCAGGGCTCCTTTATGCCCTTCTGAATCAATCCCAAGAGCCATGCCGCTGATGATCTGTACTCCTGCCTGACTTAGTTCCTTCGCATAACGGAAAGCCTGGATTCTGCCGTATGGGCTGCACATTCTCGCTCCGATTACTGCTACGGTTATCTTGTCGGGATCAGGCATTCTCCCCTTTACATATAGCTTTGCGGGCATGGAGGGATACTGCTTCATTTTTTTCGGATACTCCGGACTTGTTTTTGTGATACATCGGATCTGATCCATGGAATTTCCCAACACCTGATTTCTCTTTCTGTTATTTTTTTCCCAATCTATGCTTTCCGAACTTTCTGAATCGAATTTTTCTACCTCAGTTCTTTCCATATAAAATACCTCGCAGACTTTTATTTTATGACAAAATCTTTATCAAATGCTCTGTAAGAAAGTGCCTCTCCGATATGATGGCTGGCAATGATTTCTTCTTCCTCCATATCGGCAATCGTTCTGGCTACTTTCAAAATTCTGTGATAGGATCTGGCACTGAATGCAATTCTCTCAAACGCTCTCGCAAGCAGCTTTGATGCACTGTCCGTAAGAGGGCAGTATTTATCGATCAGACTGCTTCTCAGCTGTCCGTTGAAACTTATCTTCTCGTCTTTATAACGTTCTCCCTGGATTTTCTGTACTTTTTCTACTCTTTTCCTGATAATTGCAGATGTTTCCCCTTTCTTTCCACAGTGAAGCTGTGCAAAAGAAACCGGCGGTACTTCTGTGCTGATGTCGATCCTGTCCAGGAGCGGACGGCTAATTTTGCCCATATAATGTGAAATTTCTCCCGACGTACAGGTGCATCGGTTCAAATCCGGATAATATCCGCAGGGACAGGGATTCATCGCGGCACATAGCATAAAATCCGCTGGAAAACTATATGTACCGCTTGCCCTGGCAATCTGAATCACCTTGTCTTCCAGTGGCTGACGCAGAAGTTCCAGACTTGCCCTGGAAAATTCAGGCATTTCATCCAGGAAAAGCACACCTTTATGCGCCAGTGTAATCTCACCGGGACGCGGATTGCGTCCCCCTCCTGCTATTGCCTGTGGCGTACTCGTATGGTGGGGACTTCTAAATGGTCTTTCATTCATCAAAGGATTTTCTCTGGATAAAAGCCCCGCAATACTGTAAATTCTGGTAAGTTCCAGTTTTTCTTCAAATCCCAGACCTGGCATGATCGTAGGAAGTCTTCTGGCAAGCATCGTCTTGCCTGTCCCTGGCGGTCCAATCAGAAGCATGTTATGGAAGCCACTTACTGCAATCTCTGCTGCCCTTTTTGCGCCTTCCTGCCCTTCAATATCTGAGAAATCCATTCCTTTATCCGTATTTCTTGCAGAAATATCCTCCTGGATTTCCATTTTCAGATATGGTTCCGGATTCTGGATGCATTCGATCAGTTCCTTCAGATTCTTTACCCCTGCTACCGGCACATCCTTGATCAGTCTTCCTTCTTTCAGATTCTCATAAGGAACTACGCAGAATCGGCATCCAAGACTTCTCGCACACAATACCATGGGGAGGATTCCCGAAATGCCATGAATCTCTCCGTCCAGTCCGATCTCGCCTGCCATCATGACTCCATTGACATCCCGCGAACTTATGATTTCAAAAGCAGCCAATACTGCGGCCGCGACCGGAACATCAAAGCCGGCACCTTCTTTCTTCATATCCGCAGGTGCGAAATTAACAGTGATTCTCTTTGGTGGAAACTGATAGCCGTTATTCTTAAGTGCTGTACGTACTCTGTCCTGGGCTTCTTTTACCTGAGCGGATGGAAATCCTACCATTATAAAGGAAGGAAGTCCGTTACTTACATCTGCTTCAACCTGAACAGGACATACTTCTACCCCTAAAATTGCAGCTGATAATACACTTGCAAACAAATTTTCTCCTTTCCGGATGTATAAATCTCCCCGATGTGATTTGTACATATCATATATCTATACATATCCATACTGAATAATCGCTCTGCTTATTACTGTCTATTGTAGTTCATAACGATTGTAAGACACTGAATAAACAAAAACATGTAACAGAAGCAAAGTTTTATCTTATTCGGCTAAATATTGCTTTTTTTACTTTATGGGATTACCATAACCTGAACGGTCATGTATTATTTCAGAAATCAGAATTGAATAAAGATATTTTTATTATAGTCCATTTTGCTCCATTTTGCAAGAGTGCAATTTGTTCTGTTTTATACTTTTTTATATCAGAGCATGTTTGAAAAAAGTTTTCTGCAAGATGTGTGTCACAATTTGCGGGATGATTTTTTAAACACTCTCCATAGGGAAGGAGGTACCCCACATGAAATTTCAGCGTATTCAGGATTTACGCACAGATGCTGATCTGTCCCAGAAACAGCTTAGCGAAATTCTTCACATCAGCCAGCGTTCCTATTCACACTATGAAACCGGATCACGTAACATTCCTGTCGAAATGTTGATCAGACTGGCAAATTATTATGACATAAGTGTTGACTATCTGGTAGGGCGCACTGACAAAAAAGAGATGAATAAATAAAAAGCAAAAAGGATTCCTGTAACTTCTGATGTTACCTGAATCCTTTTGTTTTTCTTTTGCTTTTTCATGACTGTAGATCATATTCACAGTCAATATTTTTCTTATGTAGCTTCCCGTTATCCTCTGATCATAACACCATCTACGGAAGGGTGAACTTTAGCGCCTTCCGCTTTCGTTTTTGTTTTAATCTTCACATACAGAATCCCGTTATCAAAAGTGAAATAGCCTTTTGCTACATTTCCCAGGGAATCTGTAAAGGAAAATCTTGACGCATTTCCCGCTACGGATTTCTTTACCGTAGCTTCACAGGTGGCTGTTTTTTTCTTATTGGTCTGCGAATAAGTAAATGTAACCGACTTCTGGCTTAGTTTCGTAATCTCGATCACAACCCTGCCATTCTTACTGTGCCAGCTTCCCAGATAATCATCCGGGTCAAAAACATAGGCTCTTTCCAACACAGGTGTCGGCGTTACCGTAGGAATTGGTGTCGGAATCGGGGTTGGCGTAGCTGCCGGTGTAGGTGTTACAGTTGGAACACTTTCCAGTGCCGCGATTGCTTCTGCCTTGCGCTGCTGCCTGTCCTCATTCTCCCGCTGACGAATCAACAGAATACCTGCAAGTATAAGCAGGACAAACAAGATGATCACAAATATCAGAAGCTTCTTAAGCCTTCTTTTCTTTTTGTTCCTTTTCTGATTGTTTACTACCGACAAATTCTACGTCTCCTCTTTTTTGTACTTCTATATCGTATTTACTTTCTATCTACATTTCCAGTTATCATTCTATGCAGAAATATTGTAACTATTCAGTACCTTCACAGTTACGAAATATTATTCTTTTCCATCCCAGCAATAAGTACAGAGTTTGCATGGAGAGATTCCGATAGAAGCCTTCAGATCGTCAAGTCTGTGGAATTTCAGGGATGTAAAGTTCAGTTCCTTACGGATCTCTTCCAACATTTCTTTGTAATTAGTTGAATTCGGATCTGCGTAGTCTGCCAGTGTCCTATCACTGACATTCTCTCCCTCACGTTTCGCGATCACACGTCTTGTGATCAGATCCATCTCTGATTTGGAACGTGAGAAGTTCAGATATTTACATCCATACAGAAGCGGCGGGCATGCAGGACGGATATGTACTTCCTTTGCACCATTTCTGTAAAGGAATTCTGTTGTTTCTCTTAACTGTGTTCCACGTACGATAGAATCATCGATCATAAGAAGGCTCTTATCTTTGATCAGACGGTGTACCGGAATCAGTTTCATTCTGGCAATCAGATTTCTCTGGCTCTGCTGAGTAGGCATGAAAGATCTCGGCCAGGTTGGTGTATATTTAATAAACGGGCGGGCAAAAGGTACGCCTGACTGGTTCGCATATCCGATGGCATGTGCAATACCAGAATCCGGAACTCCGGCTACGATATCCGGGTTTACTTCGCCTTTGTCACGTTTTGCCAGCATATCACCACAGTGATAACGCATTTCTTCTACATTAACGCCTTCATAAGTTGAAGTCGGATATCCGTAATATACCCACAGGAAAGAACAGATACGCATCTCTTCGCCAGGCTTCTGCAGAGTTTCCACTCCATCCGGAGTCACTGCAACGATCTCGCCAGGTCCCAGTTCTTTCAGGTCTTCATATCCTAAATTCAGATATGCAAAGCTTTCAAAGGATACACAGCAGGCATCTTCTTTCTTGCCTATGATCAACGGAGTTCTTCCCAGACGGTCACGTGCTGCCAGCAATCCCTTAGGTGTCAGGATCAGCATCGTCATAGAACCTTCGATTACTTCCTGCGCATAACGAATTCCTTCGATCATGTTATCCTTCTGGTTGATCAGGGCAGCTACCATTTCTGTAGGGTTGACACTTCCACCGCTCATTTCCAGGAAATGTGTACATCCATTCTTGAAACAGGTTGCGATCAGTTCATCCATGTTGTTGATCTTTCCAACTGTAGTGATTGCAAAATTTCCCAGATGGGAACGTACCAGCAACGGCTGTGGCTCATTATCTGAAATACATCCGATTCCTAAATTTCCTTCCATCTCACCGATATCACCGTCAAACTTTGTTCTGAATGGTGCGTTCTCGATATTGTGGATCACACGGTCAAAGCCACGTTTCGAATCATATACCGCCATACCGCCTCTGCGTGTTCCCAGATGGGAATGATAATCAATTCCGAAGAAAAGGTCCAGAACGCAGCTGGACTTTGATGCTACTCCAAAAATTCCACCCATTATCGTATTCTCCTTTTGTCCATCATCTCAGGGCATATCTGCCCGCCTCATAATATTTGTTTATCGTTACTGTTTATCACACAACACTACTCATTATATAGAACACAATTTTATAAGTAAAGAGTTTTATCGCCTGTAAAACCAACCTCTTTTTGGCGTTTGCTTACAAATTTTGGATATTTTTATTCTAAAATCTATCCGCCTGGTTCTTATTTTTTCTCTTTGATAGTACCTTTTCTGTATGCATCCAGAAGCTGGATCAGTTCCTGAATTCTCTCTTTTAACGCATGACCGGTATCTGTATCACCTACCAGCTGACGTCTTGACATGTAGCTGACTGCTACACGATTTGATACGATATCTGTCTCTTTTGCTACCGCATCTGCTTTGGAAGTAAATGGCTCGTGAGCTGTAAGATTTAATCCATAAGAATTATAAATCAGTGTATATCCTGCAATACCTGTAACTTTTCTGTATGCCTTGGAGAAGCCTCCGTCAATAACGATAACCTTGCCATTGCATTTGACCGGGCTTTCTCCCTCACTCTGATGTACAGGTACATGACCATTGATAATATGGCCCTTCTCCGGATCCAGACCAAATTCACGCAGCATATTATCAACTACTTCTTCATTCTCCCAGAGTCGGTAATATGCATTCTTTTTCTCCTCATGTGTGGACGGATCTTCTATAAAATAACGCTCAAAAGTACTCATCTTACTCTTGCCAAACAACGGAGAATTCGGTGCTGCCCAGATATACCACATGATATCCCGGCCTTTCTTCTGCTCATCTTTTCCTACAGAATAAAAAGCTCTGCGTACATATGCTTCCAGCACATCATACAATTCTTTTCCTTTATAGCTTTTCCCATAAATCTGTACTTCACGGAAGGTTCCATCCTCATTTAACGGGATACTTCCATGAAACAGAAGATTCCCATTATATACTGTATAAAGGCCTCCTTTATCCAGTAACAGCCGGATATGATTCTGCAGCTTCTCGCAGTTTCTGAATGCAGAAGACAGCTTGTCCATAACCTCTTTTTCCCCGTCTGTAAGCTCATACGGATGCTTCCAGTCAATCGTCGGGAAGTTGCTGTCCCGGAGAGGATATTCTTTTCCATCCGGCAGGATGATTGTTCCTTTTTCAGGATTGATCCTATGTAAAAATGCCCTGTCTTCCATCTGGAATTCTTTATGCTTGCGCACCAGTTTTCCTTCTAATTTAAACTGGATCACTGCAATCGCTTTGTGCATTTTTTTGCCAAGTTCTTCTTCCAGAACATTGTAATTTGAAGCGCCTTTCATGGCAAAAATATCACATGGATCATCCTTATATGCTTCCATGACAAAGGTTGCAAGCGGCAGCATATTGATACCGTATCCATCTTCCAGAATATCCAGATTTCCATAACGGATGCTGTTTCTCACTACCGTTGCAATACATGCTTTCTGACCTGCTGCCGCACCCATCCAGACTACATCATGGTTACCCCACTGGATGTCCAGGGAATGGTACTGCATCAGACGGTCCATGATAAAATGCGGTGCCGGGCCTCTGTCGTAAATATCCCCCAGGATATGCAGGTGATCTACGACAAGACGCTGAATCAGTTCTGCAAGTGCAATGATAAAGTTCTCTGCACTGCCGATTTCAATAATGGTATTTACAATGGCATCATAATAAGCTTCTTTATCCAGGACCTCCGCTTTCTCTGTGATCAGCTCTTCGATCACATATGCATAGTCTGCCGGAAGCGCTTTTCTTACTTTTGATCTGGTATATTTGGAAGCTGTTGTCTTACATATTTCAATCAGACGATACAGAGTAATCTTGTACCAGTTTTCCATATCATCCTCTGTTTCCTTTACCAGATCCATCTTCTCTCTTGGATAATAAATCAATGTCGCCAGAGAGCGTTTGTCATTATTTCCAAGCGTATGTCCGAATACATCATCTATTTTCTTTCGCACTGCACCGGAACCGTTTCGCAATACATGGGAAAATGCCTGATACTCTCCATGAAGATCGGACATAAAGTGTTCCGTTCCCTTTGGAAGGTTCAGAATCGACTGGAGATTAATAATCTCCGTAGATGCTTTTCCAATTGTAGGATAAATTTCTGCAAGTCTCTGTAAATATCTAAGCTCCTCTTTCTTCATATCCATCTCCTTATATTTTCTATCTCATCCCGTAAAATCAAACAGTGACATCTGGTTCGACTGCGGAATATCTCCAAATAATTTCAGATCATCCATCAGATCAATAACTGTCTTGCTGACTTTAGTTCTGTCGCGGAAGTCGTCTTTTGACAGGAATTTGCCTTGTTTTGCGGCATCTACAACGGCATCTGCGGCCTTATCTCCGAGTCCGTCAATGGTCGCAAGTGATGGCATCAGTTTTCCGTCCACAATCTGGAATCGCTGCGCTTTTGCAGTGTAAAGATCGATTGGAACGAACTCAAAACCTCTTGCATACATCTCCTGCACGATACGCATATCCTTCAGGGTATCCTGCTCTTTCTTAGATGCAGCATCGCCTTTCTTACGGATTTCTGCCATATAATATTCCAGACGTTCTTTACCCATGCACATCAGTTCATAGGAAAAAGCTGTCGCACGGATACTAAAGTATGCCGCATAATAAGCCAGCGGCTGAAATACCTTATACCACGCAATTCGGTATGCCATCATAACGTAAGCCGCCGCATGGGCTTTCGGGAACATGTACTTGATCAGCTTACAGGACCAGATATACCAGTCCGGTACATCATGTTCCTTCATTGTTGTGATCCACTCATCACGCAGACCTTTTCCCTTACGGACACTCTCCATAATGGTAAATGCCAGACCACTTTCCACGCCTTTTCCGATCAGATAGATCATGATATCATCTCGGGTACAGATGGCAGTAGAAATTGTAGCCGTGCCATTCTGGATCAGTACCTGCGCATTTCCAAGCCATACATCTGTACCGTGGGAAAGTCCTGCAATACGAATCAGGTCTGAGAAGTATTTCGGCTTGGTATCGATAAGCATCTGCATGGCAAAGTCTGTACCGAATTCCGGGATTCCCAGGCATCCAAGCTTACATCCACCAATATCCTCCGGCTCGATTTTCAATGCTTTCGTGCTTGCAAATAATGACATGACATCCCTCTGATCCAGCGGAACATCCCTCGCACTGATGCCGGTCAGATCCTCCAGCATTCGGATCATGGTCGGATCATCGTGTCCCAGTATATCAAGCTTCAGCAGGTTTCCATCAATGGAATGATAATCAAAATGCGTGGTGATAATATCACTGTTTACGTCATTCGCAGGATGCTGGACAGGTGTAAATTTCTCGATTTCCTCTCCCACCGGAAGTACAATGATACCTCCCGGATGCTGTCCTGTGGTACGGCGGACTCCTGTGCACCCCTGCACGATACGGTTAATCTCACAGTAACGTTTATGCACGCCGCGTTCCTCGAAATAATTCTTCACATAACCGAATGCCGTTTTCTCTGCCAGTGTACCGATAGTTCCGGCTTTAAACGTCTGTCCTTTACCGAAAATAACCTCTGTATATCGATGTGCATTTGCCTGATATTCTCCTGAGAAGTTAAGGTCAATATCAGGCTCCTTATCTCCCTTGAATCCAAGGAATGTTTCAAAAGGAATATCAAATCCCTCTTTCTTCATTTTTGTCCCACATTTCGGACAGATTTTATCAGGCATATCGCACCCTGCCATACCTGCGTATTGCTTTACTTCCGGCGAATCGAAATCACTGTATTTACAATCCGGATTCGGACATAAGTAATGCGGCGGCAGAGGATTTACCTCTGTGATACCGGACATTGTAGCCGCCAGGGAAGATCCTACTGATCCTCGCGAACCTACCAGATATCCGTCCTCATTAGACTTCCACACCAGTTTCTGTGCGATAATATACATTACGGCGTAACCATTCGAAATAATAGAGTTCAGTTCTCTATCCAGACGGCTTTCCACGATCTCCGGCAGGGGATCTCCGTACATTTCATGTGCCTTTGTGAAGCAGATATTCTTCAGATCCTGGTCGGAATTTTCAATGACCGGTGGGAATTTGTCCGGATGGATCGGGGAAATTTTCTCGATCATATCCGCAATCTTATTGGTGTTCGTAATGACAACTTCCTCAGCTTTCTCACTTCCCAGATAGGAGAATTCCTCCAGCATTTCTTCCGTAGTACGCAGATATAATGGTGCCTGTTCATCCGCATCCGAGAAACCATTTCCAGCCATAATAATACGTCGGTATACCTCGTCCTGAGGATCCATAAAGTGCACATCACAAGTAGCTACAACAGGTTTCTTAAACTGCTCTCCAAGCTTGACGATCTTTCTGTTTATCTCTTTTAAATCTTCCTCAGAATTGATCATATCATGCTTGTCATCCGCGATCATAAATTTATTATTTCCAAGCGGCTGAATTTCCAGATAGTCATAAAAATTAACCAGTCTGGCAATCTCCGTATCCGGTGCATTTCTCAGTATTGCCTGATACAGCTCTCCTGCCTCGCAGGCACTTCCCACCAGAAGACCATCCCTATGCTCTTCCAGCACACTCTTCGGTACACGAGGACGTCTGTGATAATATTTCAGATGAGACTGGCTTACCAGTTTATACAGATTAATGCGTCCCGTCTCATTTCTGGCAAAAATAATCGCATGGTAAGTTGGTAACTTCTTAATAGTATTGGCCGATACCGCTCCCTGTTTATTCATCTCATCCACATCAAGAATATCTCTGTCCGCCAGCATTTTGACAAATTTTACAAAAATCTCTGCTGTACATGCGGCATCGTCTACTGCACGATGATGATTCTCCAGTGAAACTCCAACTGCTTTTGCAACCGTATCCAGCTTAAATCTGTTCAATGCAGGCAACAGGAAACGCGCCATTCCGACCGTATCCACGTAAGTAAAATCATGCTTGATTCCCAGTCTGTCACAGTTTTTCATAATGAATCCCATGTCAAAGTCCGCATTATGTGCAACCATTACCGCCCCCTTGCTGAATTCAAGGAATTTTGGCAGAATTTCTTCGATTGTCGGCGCATCCATTACCATGCTGTCATTAATGCTTGTAAGCTGTTCAATGCGGAACGGGATCGGTACTTTTGGGTTTACAAACGTGGAAAAACGATCGGTAATCTCTCCGTTCTCTACCAGTACCGCGCCAATCTCAATAATCTGACAGGTCAGAGAAGAGAAGCCTGTTGTCTCAATATCAAAGACTACAAATCTTCCATCCAGTTTCTGTCCTTTTCCATTTGTCACCATACCCTTTAAGTCATCTACAAGGTAAGCTTCCATACCATACAGGACCTTGAAATCAGAGTCCTTCGGCACACATCCGCCCCATGCATCGAAGCAGTGATTTGCCTCGGGAAATGCCTGAACGACACCATGGTCTGTAATGGCAATGGCAGGATGTCCCCACTCATAGGCACGTTTTACTAGAGATTTGGCATCTGTGACACCATCCATATCGCTCATCTTCGTATGGCAGTGAAGTTCAACTCTTTTCTGAGGAGTGGTATCCACCCTGGCTGTGGTAAAGTTGGCAATCTTTTTGATTCCCGCGATAGACGCAATCGTCAGTTCACTGTCAAATCTGTCCACAGTCGTTACACCGCGAAACTTCAGAAATGCACCTTTCTTTACATGCTCTGTGACTTCCGGAACCTGCTCGTTTCGAAGGAACATCTTCACTACAATACTGTCAGTAAAGTCTGTAATCGGGAAAATCAGAATCGTCTTTTCATTTCGAATCTCTCTGGCTTCAACATCCATAACCTGTCCGCGGACAATGACCTCACCCATCTCACCGGTGATTGTTTCAAGGGCAACTGGTTCGCCTTCAAAATCTCTTCCATAGATAACATCCGGATTGCTGTCTCGTCTGAATCCACCGCGGAAATCACCTTTTTTATTGTCTTTTCGATCAGCAAATGCGGACTTTTTGTCTTTCTTTTCCTGCTGTGATTTATCTGCTTTCTTCTCTGCCTTTTTTTCCGTTGTTCCACTTTCTTCAGTCTGTGAAGTCTCCTCCGTTTTGGCATTCATCTTTGCATGACGAATTACGTTCTCTACTTCCTGAGCAATCTGAACTGCTGCATTCTTACGGTATTTGCTCTCCTGCGTTTCTGTAAACTCCAGCTCCACTTTCAAATCCATCCCGCATCTCTCGCAGAAAACTTTCTGCAGATATTCGATCAGAATCTCGCTTTTTTCTCTGGCTATTACCGAGTCAGGAAGAATCATATGAAGATCATTTGCACCCGGAAAAGTAATCTGTGCCTGCTTGAACATGTTATATTCCAGCATATTGTAATTGCGCAGTTCCAGTTCCATACTGGATCGGTATGTGTCCAGGAAATTCTGTGGCGTGTACTGCCCTGATAAATGAAACTTCTCTATTACGGTAACCGTAACGCCCAGTCCTGCAAAAATCTGTCTCTCTATCTGCTCTTCCAGGGCAAAAATATGCTTCTTATGAATCCAGCGTTCACTTTTTATATATACCCAGATATGAGTCTTGGAAGGATTGCAGGAAACTCTGGTTACAAACACCATGTCCAACAGCTCTTCCAGTTCTTTTTTCACTTTTAAATTGGGAAATACGTCAAAAAAATCTTTTTCCAAAATAGAATCTCCTCTTTATATAAATGAAGCAAAGATAATCTCTGCTTCATTGCAAAGATTATTTTTTCCAGTTTAAAAGTTCCTCCCGCAAGGTATCCAAAAGCTCCTCTTCCGGAACCTTTTTAATGATCTCGCCATGTTTGATCAGAAGTCCGACACCAACACCGCCTGCAATTCCGATATCTGCTTCTTTTGCTTCTCCAGGTCCGTTTACCACACATCCCATAACCGCTACTTTAATATCAAGCGGGATATCCTGCACCATAGTTTCTACCTTGTTTGCAAGACCGATCAGATCAATCTGTGTACGTCCGCAGGTTGGACATGACACGACTTCCACGCCGCCTTTGCGAAGTCCAAGTGTCTTCAGGATACGTTTTGCTGACTTGATTTCTTCCAGAGGTGCGCCTGTAAGGGAAACCCGGATGGTATCACCGATTCCCTGATTCAGAATGATTCCCAGACCGATCGCTGATTTGATATTTCCGGAATACAGAGTTCCTGCTTCTGTGATTCCTACATGAAGTGGATAGTTTGTTTTTTCTGCGATCAGTTCATGTGCTTTTGCACACATGAGAACGTCTGAAGATTTAATACTGATGACAAGATTGTCATAGCCTAATTCCTCGATAATGTGTACTTTATCCAGCGCACTCTCAACCAGTCCTTCTGCTGTAACACCATGATATTTTTCCACAAGCTCCTTCTCCAGCGAGCCACTGTTTACACCGACACGGATTGGGATGTTGCGTTCCTTCGCCACATCAACGACTGCTTTAATACGCTCTGTACTTCCGATATTTCCCGGATTGATGCGTATTTTATCCGCTCCGTTTTCCATCGCTGCGATAGCCAGACGATAGTCGAAATGAATATCTGCTACCAGTGGAATATGAATCTGTTTCTTGATTTCTTTTAACGCTTTTGCAGCTTCCATAGTAGGTACTGCGCAACGAATAATGTCGCATCCTGCCTGCTCCAGCGCAAGGATCTGTGCTACAGTCTGCTCTACGTTTTCTGTCTTTGTGTTCGTCATGGACTGGATTAAAACAGGGTTGCCACCACCGATTTTTCTGTCTCCGATCCGGATGACTTTTGTATGATCTCTGTACATAATTACCTCTTTATTCTTTCCTATAATAATCTCACAGAATGCTCCATTCTATCCAGTCTGGCATCGGTAAGATTCTGCGGAACCGGAGTGCATTATTCTCTGAAATTACTATAAACATCTTCTACCAGAAGCAGGAGCGGCCGAGTTCCCGGCAGCTCCCGCCCAATTTTCGTTATCCGTAACTATTCAGCTCCCTCACAAAATAATAGACTGCTGAAATATATACAATCATTTATCTACTGTCTGATTTCCAGAAGTTTTCGCTTCAGTTCATCTTCCATGCGGCGCATTTCTGACTCTGCCGCCTGCCTCTTCTGGCGTCCTTCCATCTGGATGCGCATTACATCATCCAGTGTCTGAATCAGATCTGCATTTGTTTTCTGAAGTGTCTCAAGGTCAACAATCCCTCTTTCAGATTCCTTCGCTATCTCAACCGTTGCCGTATGAAGCATCTCTGCGTTTTTCCTGAGAAGTTCATTTGTAATATCTGTCACCTGTCTCTGCGCCTGTGTCGCTTCTGCAGAATGAGCGATTCCAAGCGCAAGCACCATCTGGCTCTTCCATAACGGAATCGTATTTACGATTGTTGTCTGGATTTTCTCTACCATTACGGTATCATTATTCTGAATCAGACGGATCTGCGGTGCTGTCTGCATGGCAATCGTACGGGTAAGCTCCAGATCATGCAGCTTCTTCTCAAAACGATTGCATTTCTCATCCAGATCCCTCGCTGCCTGCGCATCCTCAGGAAGTCCGCTCATCATCGCCTTATTTTTCAACTCTTCAAGTTTTCCGTTTCTGGTTTCTTCCAGTTTCTTTTTGCCAGCAAGGATATACATGGTAAGTTCTTTAAAGTAATTCAGGTTCTGCTCATACATCTTGTCCAGCATAGCGGAATCCTTCAGCAGACGCACCTGATGCTGCTGAAGAGAATCTGTGATTTTCTCAATGCTGACCTCTGCCTTGTCATATTTGTTCTTCAGATTCTCAATCTTAGAAGACTGTTTCTTAAAGAATCCAAAAAATCTGCCGCCATCATCCTGCGCATCAAAATCTCTTAATTCTCCAACCACATTCGTGATCAGATCTCCGATTTCTCCCAGATCCTGCATCTTCACGTTCTCTAATGCAGTGTCTGAGAAATCTGCCATCTTCTTCTGTGTTCCGGCACCATACTGAAGAATCTGGTTTGTGTTCTCAATATCGATTTTTGCTGCAAATTCATTTAC
Source organism: Blautia sp. HCN-1074 (assembly GCF_037890165.1). NCBI lineage: Bacteria > Bacillati > Bacillota > Clostridia > Lachnospirales > Lachnospiraceae > Blautia > Blautia sp. HCN-1074. The sequence continues at coordinate 92,393 of NZ_JBBKBP010000007.1, read as the reverse complement.
CATCTGCTGCTCTGCCGGTGTCAGTGCCGGAGCTTCTTCTTTTGGCTGTGGCTGCTCCACTTTTACAGGCTCCTCTTTTTTCTCGAATTCCCCAAGATCTGGTTCCAGTGTTAATGATGGTCCTTCCATTTCAAAATCTTTAAATTCTTCCCCCATGGCATCTCCTTTTTATCAGGCTTTTTTCAGGCTTTTTTCAGGTTTTTCTCATATTTTCGGTAATTCTGATTCTTATTCCTGACTAAACCTGCTGTTTTTGTTTTATAGCGTTTCATGGTTATCAGTTCTTCTGCATTTTTGCAAAATCATCATCTGTCAGGCCTTCCTGCGCCAGCAATGTATGCAGTACGGAAATATCACTTGACACATCCCATGCAGTGTCCTGAAAAACAGAATCCAGAAGTTTCTCAAATGCCTGGTTAAGCGTATCCAATGTATCCTCTATTTCCTTCTTAGATGACTGGATGTTCTCTCCCTGAACAGGCTGCTGATCCATTTCCTCATAGGCATCCAGTAATTTTACTGTCATAGGCAGATAATAATTCATCAGTTTTTTCAGATCCGGAATAATCTCCGGATGCTTTTCGGCACGTTCAAAAATCTTCTCCACGATTAGTTCCATTCTGGATATCTTAGCTGAGATTTCCACTCCCGGGATGGCATCATTACTCTTATGAATCTTATCCAGAAATTCATTTCCTCTGTCCAGTACTTCCTGCACTTCAGGAGATGTATTCTCTCTGTTTCTCTCCTGCTCTTCCTGACGTCTCTTTTCTTCCTGCTGCTTCTGCTCAAGTGCTTTCTGCGTCTGAGTGTATTGCTGATAAGTCTCATTACTTGTGATCAGGCAGGTCTCCTGCGCATCAATATGTCCCTGACGGAACCACCCGTCATCGATCATTTTCTTAATATCTTTCTTTACAAATTTCACCGGCTTATTTACCGCAACAGAAAGCTGTTCAAAATTGCAATAGGTATGCACTCCCAGCGTACCGATATATTTCTGAAAACGTTCCAGCTTTCCAAGCTTCTTAAGTCCTCCGGCAAGAAGACCTGCACCGGTCAGTGCTCCGGCCGCCATAAAGCATGTACCGCCAAACACAAGTGAACTCATATGTCCAACCGCACCGAAAATAGCCAGAACCAATGTTCCTAATCCCATACCACTTGCAAGAATACCACCTGAGACAGAAAGCATCAGACCTTTCATTCTTCCGCCGGTGTTCTTCTCATACAGAGTCAGCATTCGTTCTTTTGCTTTCTCATTTTCCAGTCTTTTTTGTTCCTCTTGTTCACGTTCCCGTCTGCGCCGTTCTTCAAATTCTTTTGTCTTATTCTGATATGTTCCCTGATTCTGTGAACCAAATACGCTGTTCAGACCATTCCTGATTGCTTCACTTCCGGAATCTACTGCGGAATTTACTGCATTATTTACAGTCTGTCCCACTGTCTGTTTGATATCCTCTGTCATCTGCCGATAATCTTTAGTGGAAACTGCTGTATCTATGATTTTTTTTATCTTGTCCCCAAGCTCGCCTAATTCGTCAAAATTTTCGCTCATGTTTTCCTCCATTTTTCTATTCCATATTATAGCGAAATACCTTGTAAAAAACAAGACTTTCGCCTGTCAGTCATCTAAAAAGAAAAATAGAAGTTACTGTTCACTCCGTTCACAGCAACACGCTTCGCGGAATAGTGGAGTGTGAACAGTAACAAATAGAACATATAAATTTACTTATACGTTCACGACCACTGATCCGGTAATATTCCTTTGTCTGTTCATACATCCCTTTGTCTGTGTTTATACTGCCGGACTTTCGATTTTTTACATTTTTTTCTTAATTTTGGGGCAAAATTGGAATTTTCCCATTGAACTTAGCAAGCAAAAGTTTTACAATGGTAAAGAGATAAACAGTAATCACACCTGAAATACTGTAAATATGTGTGAACGGAGGAAAGATTCATTATGGAAAAAAAGAATATCGACTGGAGCAGCCTTGGCTTCGGTTATGTACAGACTGATTATCGTTATGTATCAAAATTTAAAGATGGCGCATGGGATGCCGGTGAACTTACAACTGACCCTAATGTAACACTCAACGAATGTGCAGGTGTTTTCCAGTATGCACAGACTGCTTTCGAAGGAATGAAAGCTTACACAACAGAAGACGGACGTATCGTTACTTTCCGTCCTGACTTAAATGCAGAACGTATGGCAAACTCCGCAAAGAGACTGGAAATGCCAGTATTCCCGGAAGATCGTTTCGTTGATGCCATCGTACAGACAGTAAAAGCTAACGCAGCATATGTTCCACCATATGGTTCAGGTGCTACTTTATATGTCCGTCCGTATATGATGGGTACAAACCCGGTTATCGGTGTTAAACCTGCTGATGAATATATGTTCCGTGTATTCACTACACCTGTAGGACCATACTTCAAAGGCGGCGCTAAGCCAATCACAATCCGTGTCAGCGATTTCGACCGTGCTGCGCCTCATGGAACAGGTCATATCAAAGCTGGTCTTAACTATGCAATGAGCTTACATGCAATCGTAGATGCTCACAAGAACGGATTCGATGAGAACATGTATCTTGATGCAGCTACACGTACAAAAGTAGAAGAAACAGGTGGTGCTAACTTTATCTTCGTTACTAAAGATGGTAAAGTTGTAACACCAAAGTCCGATAGTATCCTTCCTTCTATCACACGTCGTTCCTTAATCTATGTCGCTAAGGAATATCTTGGATTAGAAGCAGAAGAAAGAGAAGTATACTTCGACGAAGTAAAAGATTTCGCTGAATGTGGTCTTTGCGGTACTGCTGCAGTTATCTCTCCTGTTGGAAAGATCGTTGACCATGGCAAAGAAATCTGCTTCCCAAGCGGAATGGAGAAAATGGGTCCGGTTATCCAGAAACTCTATGATACATTAACTGGAATCCAGATGGGACGTATTCAGGCTCCTGAAGGATGGTTAAAAGTTATCGAATAATTTTTTCTGTAAATAGCAAATCCTGCAGAACACCGTTTCTTGTTTCTGCAGGATTTTTTATTTAAACGTTTCTTTTGTCTCTCAAAACCGGCTATTCTGATTTTCTTTTCCTGGCTTGCTCGTTATTGCCGTCAATCTTTTATTTTCTGTCTTATTTCTTTCTCTCATACTTCACAAACTGGTATTCCAGGTCAAAATATGTCTGCTCATCGCTCTCTGCTGTGATCTCCCATTCATCGTCTTCATCCAGATTCGGGAAGTGGCTGTCTGCTTCATAGGCAAAGTCAATCTTTGTAACATGTGCCACATCACAGTATGGAAGCATCTGTTCATAAATGCTGTCACCGCCAATGCAGTAAACATCTTCTGTCGGATATTTCTTTATTTCTTCCAGTGCTTCTTCAATGCTGTGTACTACAATTGCGCCTTTGGCATCATAATCTTTATTTTTTGTGATTACGATATTAGTTCTGTTTTTCAGTGGCAGTCCATTCGGGAAGCTTTCCAGAGTTTTTCTTCCCATCACTACTACTTTTCCACTTGTTTCTTCGCGAAACATCTTCATATCTGCCGGAATGCTTACAAGAAGCTTGTTATCCTTACCGATTCCCCAATTCTGATCTGCTGCTACAATAACATTCATTATAAATTTTCCTCTCTTACTTATTCTTCTATAGTTTCGTTCTTTTAAAGGTATTTGCTCCAGTACTGTAAGCTATCTAATAAATAAAACTACTATCTCTTTGTATTTCATAAATCAGCAACAAAATTAAATAGCCACCGGGATATTCTTGATCTGCGGCCATGTCTCATAGTTTTCTACAATCAGATCATCCGTTGTAAACTGATAGAAGTCCTTCACTTCCGGATTAAGTTTAACGATTGGTGCCGGATAAGGTTTTCTCTTGATCATTTCTTTTACCACAGGAATGTGACGGTCATAAATATGACAGTCAGCAACCACATGAAGCAGTTCTCCTGCCTCCATATCACATACCTGTGCGATCATCATAAGCAGAATTGCATACTGGCAGACATTCCAGTTATTTGCTGTAAGAATATCCTGAGAACGCTGATTGAGGATTGCATTCAATGTCAGTTTCTCATTTTCCGGTGTCTGAGTTACATTAAATGTCATAGAGTATGCACATGGATACAGGTTCATCTCGTGAAGATCCTGATGCACATAAATATTTGTCATAATTCTACGGCTGAATGGATTGTTTTTCAGATCATAGATGACTCTGTCTACCTGATCCATCATGCCTTCTTTATATTGATGTTTCACTCCAAGCTGATATCCGTAAGCTTTACCGATAGAACCATTTTCATCTGCCCAGCTATCCCAGATATGGCTATGAAGATCATGGATGTTATTGGATTTCTTCTGCCAGATCCAGAGAATCTCATCCATAGCACTCTTTAATGCAGTACGTCTAAGTGTCATGGCCGGAAATTCTTTTCGAAGGTCATATCGGTTTACCACACCAAATTTCTTAATTGTGTAGGCAGGTGTTCCGTCCTCCCACACCGGGCGGACCTTCTCTCCTTCTGTGCTCGTACCATTCTCCAGGATATCCTGGCACATTTTTATAAATACATCATCTGCGTAACTCATTATTTTCTACTCTCTCGCTTTCTTATTTTTTATATTCTTCTATTATACAAGTATGTTCCCTTGTTTTTTTATTATAATTGATACCTACCATCAAAAGATCACCTTTATATTCTTCCAGACTCGCGCAATATTCTTTATTTTTTATCTGTGAAATTGCACCCTCTGCGCTTTTATTCCACTTTAACTCCACAACCATTGCTGGTTTATCCGGAAATTTTTTTCTTGGAATAAATACAATATCTGCAAATCCTTTCCCACCAGCCAGTTCTCTGTGCATTGTATAAAAATTGCGGGCCGCATAGAGTGCCAGTGAAATCGTGTAGCTTAATGCATTTTCATCATTATATTGAAGATGTGATGTCTCAAAATGAGCCTCTTTTATCCCTTGTGCAACCTGCTTTGGTCTCATTTGCCAGATTGCCTTTAAGGTGTCCGCTGAATTTTTCAGTGCTTTTGATACTTCGCCCCAGTCAGCAACCGAAACCGTATTAACATATTCCTCACGTATTTCTGCATTTGGAATTGATACACACCGATTTTCATAATCATATGTCAGATATCCCAAATGCACCAATAATGTAAGAACATCATCCTCATTTCTGAACGTTGTCATATCATTTGTAAAGCTTCCCGTATTCACCGGAATACTCTCACCTGCAATCATACTTAATACATCATCCTTCAAACCCTCAAAATTCATTTCTATATAAACTTTCAAAGCCTCAAAGGTCTCTGTCTGATTCCAGTAATTTCCAATCTCACCCAGTCTCATACTGCTCACAACAGAGCGTGGACTATATACAGAGGCAACTCCCTTAAATGAATAGCCATCATACCAGTTTTTTATCTCTTCCATATCCATCTGGTACTTTGCACACAACGCCTGAACTTCACCCTCAGTAAATCCCACATACTCACCCAGAGGTCCTGGATTCAACATAGAAAATTCATCAAACATATTCAAAGCAGAATGTGTTCCGTACTTCTTAACAGGAAGAATACCTGTCATATAAGCCAAATGAATATAGCCTTTATCCTTTAGCAAATCCCGTAAAAAGTCAAGATATTTCTCCTGTGCTTCTTTATCCTGCTTATACTCACGAAAAATACAATCCCATTCATCAATAATAATCACAAAAGGACATCTGCTGTAAGCATAGACATCCTGCATAGATTCAATCAAGTCATTTTCATCAAAAAAATCCACGTCCGGATAAGCACTTCTCAGCTCTCGCAATACAATTTTCCTGACTCGTTCCATTAGCTCCTGAATATTATTACTGCGACTCAAAAAATCCTGCATATTCAAAAAAATCGTATCATATTTATTGAGATATTTTTCAAAATCTGTGTCTTTTGCAATTTTAAGATTAGAAAATAACTCTTTTGAATCGCACCCTTTACTGTAATATGCTGTCAGCATATTTGCAGCCATAGACTTTCCGAAACGTCTTGGTCTGCTGACACATATGTTCTTCTGTAAAGTGTGTAAAACAGAATTTGTATACCGTATCAAACCCGTCTTATCTACATAAATATCAGAATTGAGTGCTTCCTGAAATTTGGAGTTATCCGGATTCAAATAATTTCCCATTTAATCCCCCTCTTTTTCATGCAACAGCCACAGTCTCTTCTCCAGACATCTGAATTCTACCCTTGTTACATCTCCGCAATATTCTCCATCTGCATGAAGAACCATTGGTTTATCAAGCAGCACTCGAAACCCGTTTTCTTCCCTGATATTAAATCCATTGATTCTCTCCTGTTTCGCCGCCACCAGAAATGGAAGAAGGAAAAATGTCTGCCATTTGGCAATACCTGAAGCGCTACTCAAAGACAGTCTGCCATCCTCCGGTGAAGCTTCTGGTGCCATCGGGACACCACCACCTTCTGCCGGCAGATTCATGGCAGCTGCGAAGATCATTTTCGGCAGGATAAATCCACCATGTTCCGTTATCACTTTTGCATTTGCAGTTTCCATTGTAAAAAGTGACTGCACCGTTAATGCAAGATATGTAAGTTTTCCCAGATGGAAGCGGTTTAAAACCTGCTTCAGTCTGGAATGGAGAGCTTTCTTGCACACCAGTGCATCCAGCCCAAGTCCGGCACTGATGCCAAAAATCCGCGGTTTATCACAGCCATCCCAGCTTACCTGTCCAAGATCTATCCTGTAAAGTTCTTCTCCCCGCTGGTCTTTTCTGATACTGGCGCAGATTTGTTTCAGGCTTTCTTTCGGTGTTTTTGGCAATTTTAAGTTTCTGCCAAAATCATTTCCTGAACCTGTCGGAATTACTCCAAGCCGTACTCTGTCAAAATCTGTAATTCCATTCAGAACCTCGTTGAGCGTTCCATCGCCGCCAATTACGATCAGATAAATAGGATCATCACCCTTCATGGAAGAAATCTTCTCTGCCAGCTTCGTCGCATGTCCCTGATATCTGGTTGTATGCGCCACATATTTTATTTTATACCCGCGAAGCAGACGCTGTGTCTCATTCCATACCCGGTGCGCCTGCCCTGTTCCCGCTCCGTTATTTACAATAATCTGTATTCTTCTCATTTTTCCTCACAATTATATCTGTTTTCACTGCCCCAAATACTCTTTATCCAGATACTCTCTGGAAACGCTATAGTATCTATACTATACAATATTTGGCTTCCACATACAAGAGCACAGCCAACCAAAATCCTTGTGATCGTCACATATTTATTACTGTTTTCTATTCTATAGCAATTTCCAGGCAAGAAGTCAAAATAATATACAAATCCGTCAAAATATTGAAAGCATTTTCCTCAAAAAGTATTTATAATGTAGGTAGAATATGTTGTGGTGCAATTTCAGCACCACAGCAGTCAATAAAACTTAAACATAAAAACTTATAAAATAAATCATTTCAGGAGGTTTTTACAATGGAAAAAAGATGGTGGAAAGAAAGCGTCGTATATCAGATTTATCCTCGCAGCTTCTGCGACAGCAACGGAGATGGTATCGGTGATCTGAACGGTATCACAAGCAAACTTGACTACTTAAAAGAGCTTGGTGTTGATGTTATCTGGCTCTCTCCTGTTTACAAATCACCGAATGATGATAACGGATACGATATCAGTGATTATCAGGATATCATGGACGAATTCGGAACAATGGAAGACTTCGACCGTATGCTCGCTACAGCTCACGAAAAAGGCATCAAAATTATGATGGACCTTGTTGTAAACCATACTTCTGACGAGCACAAATGGTTTATCGAGAGCCGTAAATCCACAGACAATCCATACAGAGATTACTATATCTGGCGTCCTGCAAAAGAAGACGGCAGCCTTCCGAACAACTGGGGCTCCTGCTTCTCCGGTCCTGCATGGGAATATGATAAAACAACAGATATGTATTTCCTGCATCTGTTCTCTAAAAAGCAGCCAGACCTCAACTGGGACAACCCGGTCGTACGTCAGGAAGTTTTCGACATGATGAACTGGTGGCTGGAAAAAGGTGTTGATGGATTCCGTATGGACGTTATCAGCCTGATCTCCAAAGAGCAGCCGGAACTCCCGGACAAAGAACCTGGAATCAACGGATATGCAACATTTAATGTATCTGCAAACGGTCCTCATGTACATGAATACCTTCAGGAAATGCGTCAGAAAGCATTAAACAATGCAGATACCATCACAGTAGGTGAATGCTCCGGTGTTACTCTCGAAGAAGCAAAGAAATACGCAAGAAGCGACGAAAAAGAACTGAACATGGTATTCCAGTTTGAGCATATGGATGTTGACAGCGATGAAAAAGCCGGCAAATGGACAACCAGAAAAATGGATCTTCGTGACCTCAAAAAAATTCTTACCCGCTGGCAGAAAGGTCTCCAGGACATTGCATGGAACAGCCTTTACTGGGAAAACCACGACCAGCCAAGAAGCGTTTCCCGTTTCGGTAACGACAGCGATGAATACAGAGAAATCTCTGCAAAAATGCTTGCAACCTGTATTCATATGATGCAGGGTACTCCTTACGTATATCAGGGTGAAGAGCTTGGTATGACAAACTGCCCGTTCAACACTCTCGAAAACTTCCGCGACCTCGAAAGCATCAATGCTTTCCACGAATTAACGGAACAGGGCAAAATGACCGAGGAAGAAATGATGGCAGCGATCGGCTACAAAGGTCGTGACAATGCCAGAACTCCAATGCAGTGGGATGACAGTGCCAACGCAGGATTCTCCGGTGCCGATGCTACACCATGGATCATGGTGAACCCGAACTACACTAAGATTAATGCAAAAGACCAGGTAAGCCGCGAGGATTCCGTATTTAAATATTATCAGAAACTGATCAAACTTCGTCACGAAAGTGATCTGATCGTTTACGGTACCTATGATCTGATTCTTGATGACGATAAAGATATTTACGCTTACATCCGTACACTCGGAGATGAAAAACTCATCGTATATTGCAACTTCAGTGAAAATACCCGCGAAGTAGAACTTCCGGAAGAATTCACAGACGGAAAGATTCTGATTTCCAACTACAACGATGCTAAAGTAAGCGAAAAGATTACCCTCAGACCTTATGAGGCAATCGTAATCCAGAAATAATAAATGATTTTGCTTCTTATGAATCACAGTAATTCCCAGATTACTGTAATTTTCTGAAGAATCAGTGACTGTGAAAAATACTGAACAGTTACCGGAAATATATTTTCTCATATACAACCTCAGAAGGATGCTGCCAGATTATTCTGGCGGCATTCTTCTATTTTATCCCCAAGGCTTATGAGCAACAGTGACAATTTTTTTGCATTTATTTCAAGTTTTTTTGTGCAATACTTGCGTTTTTGTATATCATTGTGCTAAAATATCCACATAACAGGATATAAGATTTCAAATACTTTTGCATTTTCACTCTTATATCTACAGACTTTTTTCACATCGGGGTGTTTCAAATGATTACAATCAAAGAAATGGCAGAAATGCTGGGAATCAGTACCACAACGGTATCTAACGTCATTAACGGAAAAACCAGCGAAGTCTCTCAGAAAACTGCCGAAAAAGTCCAGAAGCTTCTGGATGAATATGACTATGTACCTAATATGAGTGCAAAGAACCTTGCGCAGAATCATTCCAGACTGATTGGAATTGTCCTAAAAGGACGCAAAGACAAATACGAAAATATTTTTGCAGATCCATTTCACGGAGAATTGCTTGGTGCCCTGGAGGCAGCGATCCGCGAACATGGATATTATATGATGCTTTATACATCCGAAGACATCAACGAAATCGTCCGCAATGTAGTAAGCTGGAACACCGAGGGACTGATTCTTATCGGTATGCTCCATGATGACTACCTGCGAATCAAGAGTAAATATAAGAATCCTGTTGTCCTCATCGACAGTTATACGCCAAAAAATATTGCCAAATATGTAAATATCGGTCTTGATGATGAGCAGGGTGGATATCTGATGACTAAATATCTTCTGGAATGCGGTCACCGGAAGATTGCTTTCCTTGCTGATAATATGGAAGGTGTAGATTATGTCCGTTATACCGGTCATCAACGTGCTCTTCAGGAATATAACATAGATGTAGATCTCGACAATCTTATCGTAATCCGTCCATCTAAATATGAACGTCAGGGAAGTATGGAAGAGATTTACGCTGTCGCACACAAATTCACTGCATTTATGTGCTGCTCAGATTATTATGCAGTCACATTGATGAAATATCTCCGCGAAAGGGGCATCCGTTTTCCGGAAGACCTCTCTATCACGGGATTCGATGACAATCTGTATGCACAGGTAGTCTCTCCTCCCCTTACTACGATTCACCAGAATATCTCTCAGCGTGGAACTATGGCTGTCGAGTATCTGCTCAGAATGATTGACGGATGGGTCCCAAAGTCTACTAGTATTACACTTCCGGTCAAACTTGTTGTACGTGACAGTGTTAAAATTCTGAATTCCGATAAACAGGATTAATTCATCGCATAACTATACATAAAAAGAACGAAACTCTTTCAAAATGCTTTTCTGGATTTTCGTTCTTTTTTCTCTATATCTATGTACCAAACAAGAATCAATTAACTGCTACATTAGATTCCAAAAACAAAAACAGAGAGCATAGATTGCTCCATGCTCTCCATCATTCTTTCAATTTTATATTGCTTTTTGACTATCTCATTTTCCTTATTACATTTCAATAACAAGGAACTGATAACCCTTCAACTCAATCTTATTTCCATCCATAGCTACATCATCATAGTTATTGATCAGAACTTTCTTGCACTCTCCTGCGAGCTCGATTGTCTGCGGCTCTTTCTGATAGTTACCAACTACAAGAAGAGTCTTGTCACCTTTACGATAGTATGCCATCAGATTGTGTACGTCTTCCCATACAGGTTCCAGTTCTCCGTAAACAACAGTCTCTTTGTATTCCGGATCCTTACGCAGTGCGATAAGTTTCTTATAGAAACTTCTCACAGATTCCGGATCATTCATCTGGCTCTCTGCATTGATCTTTGTATAATTCGCATTGACCTTCAGCCATGGTTTACCTGTTGTAAATCCTGCATTCTCACCATCTGTCCACTGCATCGGTGTTCTGGCATTATCGCGGCTGAATCTGGAAACAGCTTTCAGCGCTTCCTCAGGTGTACATCCTGCTTCCAGAGCTACCTTGTATTCATCCAGACTGGAAATATCATCTACCTGATCAATAGATTCAAACTTCACATTCTCCATACCAAGTTCCTGTCCCTGGTAGATAAACGGAAGTCCGCGAAGCATAAAGTTCAGACCGCCAAGCATCTTCTTACTTGCGTCACAGCAGTCACCTTCCGGGATATATCTGCTGACACCACGAGGCTCGTCATGATTTTCAATAATATTGGAAACAAATCCGATATCGCCAATTTTTCTCTGTGTTGTAAAGCAACATTTCTTGTAGGCATCCGGAGTAATCTGTTTGCAGTCATACCATCCCTTGTCAGATGCCCCCCAGATAGTCTCTTCGAAGTCAAACATACTGGAGAAATATCCATTATCGCCGATGAAATCCGGAATCTCTTCATCCTTCTCATCGAAAACTTCACCGACAGAGAATGCATCGTATTTTTTAAAGGTGCGGTCTCTCATCTCGCCAAGGAAGTCACCGATTCCCTTTGCTTCTTTCAGCATCTTCCTGATACTGCAAAGACCGTCTTCACGATCCGGCTCATAGTCATGCATCGGAAGTGCTTTCTTGATATTGATAATCGCATCAATACGGAATCCACCAAGACCTTTATCCAGCCACCAGTTGATATTCTTATAAACTTCTTCCCTTACTTCCGGGTTCTCCCAGTTCAGATCGGGCTGTTTCTTATGGAAAACATGCAGATACTGTTTATTTGTTCCTGGAAGATCTTCCCATACAGGTCCGCCGAAATAAGAACGCCAGTTAGTTGGAAGTTCTCCTTCTTTCTTGTCACGCAGATAGAAGAAATTACCATATTTACCATCCGGATCCTCACATGCTTTTTTAAACCATTCATGTTCATCAGAACAATGGTTTACAACAAGATCCATCAGAATGTACATATCTCTCTTCTTAGCCTCAGCAATCAGTTCATCCATATCTGCCATGGTTCCAAAGCGAGGATCAATATCATAATAATCTGAAATATCATATCCCTGATCAGCTAACGGAGAGCGGTAGCAGGGGGAAAGCCAGATAATATCAACTCCCAGATCTTTCAGATAGTCAAGCTTCTCAATAACACCTCTCAGATCTCCAATTCCATCTCCATTGGTATCATAAAAACTCTTCGGGTAAATCTGATAAGCAACCTTTTCATTCCACCATTTCTTTACCATTGTAAAAATCCTCCTGTGTTTTTTATTAACCGGCGCTATTGTATGCTTTGTTCCCAGTATTATACCTCTTACCTTTAGCGCCTAAGGTCTCTTTTTCATTTACGGCAATTATATCAGAATCCAAGGCTTCTGTCTTATCTTTTTTTGATAAAAAAATACAAAATTTTGACTTTTTTATATTACCGATATTCTTATTTACTGTGTTTCTTTTAATGAATGTCTGCGGTACTGCAGTGGTGTTGTTGACGTATATTTCCTGAACTCTCTCAGGAAATTTCCCAGATTATTATATCCGCATTCCAGACAGATTTCCGTAACTGTAAGGTCAGACTCCTTCAGATAATGAATAGCCTTTTTTATCCTGTACTCATTCACATATTCCATAGGCGAACGCCCGATCACCTTCTTGAAAAATCTGCAGAAATATTGCTCATTCATCCCGATCAGTCCTGCAAGGTCACGTATATAAATTTTCTCTTTATAGTTCTCCTGTATGTAAGTCAGTGTTGTCTTGATCGTCTCAATTCTGTGGTCATGATTCTTCTCCGTTACCTCAAATAGATTATTCGCAGACAGAACTGCCAGAATCCGAAGCAGCGCTGATTTAATAAACAACTGTCGGGTGATATCATCCGTAACCGCCTCGCCGTCATAATAATTCTCCCGGAAAGAATCTCCTCCAAATACATTACGGATTTCTTCATAAGATTTTCTTACCGGTTCAAATGCCGGTTCATTCTTTCGCAGACATCTCGGAAACTGGATACTGCCATTTTGTACCGGCTGGATCAGATTCGTCTGAATCTGATCCAAAGCATATGCAGAGCTTAGCATATCCATATGAAAAACCACCGCATTTTCCACACAGCCGCCGTTTTTTTCAACAGAAATACTGTGAAGTTCCCCGGGATTAATAAAATAAAAACATTCCTCTGAAATGTTGAAACGTTCCATATTTACCTCCAGACAGAACTCTCCACCCGAAAAATAAAGCAGTTCTACTTCTTCATGCCAGTGGTGTTTCACCATATTCCCTTTTATCCTTGTTCCTGTCTGATAGAACGCACAGGGAAAGTCCTGTGTACCATGGACGCGTATTTCCTTTAAAGTTGATGGTTGTTGATTCTGCATGAAGCTGCCTCCTGTTGTCATTGTTATTGTTATTATAAATCCGGCATCAAAAATCCGCAACTAAAAAGGACATCCGAAGATGCCTTTTTAATAGTAAGTATTTATACAATTTTGTGCCTGCTCAAAGAAACTGTCCTCTTCACATTGCCCAAGAACATATCCCTGAAACAGTTTTCCCATATCTGAAACAGCACCCATGGAATTTTCACATAACGGACGTGCATTCAATGTATATTCCCGGAGATATTTCCGTATCATATCTATTCCTTCCAGATCAATATCCTCATTTTCGATCACATCCACTCTGGCAGGATAACTTTTCATTATTTTTGCATATTCAGTACTGCCTTCATAACCGGCTGCATACTGAAGAAATCTGACAGCTGCATCTTTATTTTCTGAAGCATTGTTCAAAGCATACTGCCAGGTTGCAATATTAGTGGCTTTTTTCTTATGAAGCACGGGAAGCGGTGCCATATGTATTTTATTTTTCCCATATACATCAGCATCAAGAAATGTACCCAGAGCACTCGTATACATAAAAACACATCCATATTTTCCCCTGATAAATTTCTCTTCCATCTGCTCATACTGATCTACAAACTGTGCAGGCGATGTATTTTTCTCATCCAGCATACTTTTCATATATCTGGCTGCATCTTTGGTTTTCGGATCAGTCCAGTCGAAATAATCGCCACCCCAGAAATTCACAAATTGCGAAAGACTGTTATAAACATATGTATTTTCCCATGCATCTCCATAAGCGTACTGATCCGGATTTTTCAAACTCTTCTGCAGAATATCAAAATCACCGGTATTCTTTATCTCATCGAGTCCTGCCTGTTTCAGCAACTCCTGATTTACCCAGAACATCATAATATCCATCTGAAAAGGGACAGAATATATATGTCCATTCTCTTCACAAATGCTTTCCAGATACTTCTGCGGAAAGCTGTCTCTTACTTCTTCTGTCATAACGTTTTTTTCCAGTGGTTCCAGATATCCCTTATGCTTAAACTCAGAAATCATCTCATCATTCACGGAAATCAAATCAATATTTTTGTCCCCCGAAGCCAGGATCGTGGATATTTTTGCCTGCCGATTATCCGCATTGGACGGACATTTTTCCACAGTGATTTCCATATCAAGTTTTTTTTCTGTTTCCTCGATAAAATCCTGAAATCTTTTATTATCTGCATCAATATGCATGATTGTCAGCTTTTGTTTGTCTTCGTGAAACGACGATGAGGGGAGCTTAGATAAGCTCCCCGTATCTCCACATCCTGTAATAAGCAAACATACTGCAGTTATGAAAATTACAACACTTTTTTTCAAGCATTTCACCTCTGTTTTTTATCTTGGCCATCTGTCCTCTTTTGACATCAATGGTGCAAACGGTGCATGTGGGTGTGTCTGATACCAGTAAGCCACGCTTGCCACATCATCCTGACGTTCAAATAATCCTCTGTAACCTACTCCAATCTGCTGAATGGTCACACGCAGATCCTCATCAAAACAAATCGGATCCTGAATATGCCAGCGATAGAAACCTCTCATCGGCGGACAGTCATCATTATGATAGAAATTATGGATCAGCTCATCATGAGCAGAATAGTATGGGTAGCCCAGATATGGTGTATTATAATTTTGTTCCACAGTCTTTCCGTCCACCTGCTTTGCAAAACTCCAGGAGCCTCCAAAATAATCTTCTGTTCCGGTTCCGCAGATTGTGGGATATTCATCATCACCGTCAATATAGAATTTCATTTCACCTTCGCCCCACCAGTAACGTTCCAGTGTGGTAAGTGCAATATAAGTTCCTACATAATGACCTTTTCCTTTTACTCCGTCAAGGATTGTATAATCTTTCTGCTTCTCTGTCAGTCGCTCTCGCCTCCACTGTGCATGGAAATAAGTAATATCATCCGGAAGCTCATCATACAGACAGTAATCTACCTGATAGAAAAATGCCGGAATTTTATTTGCATGCTGATTTTCCAGAGTAATTTTTGCTTTTTTCTTAAACGGCATCGGGAAGTAACAGTTAAATCCTCTGCTTGGCACCACTGCCATTGGGACAGAATTTACAATACACTCTCTTCCAAAACCACAGCAAAAGAAATCTCCGAGAGGACTTTCCACAGATGGTGTTTCCTCATCATCCCAGTACATACGGATGACCAGATCTCTCAATACAAAACAATCTGCATCTGTTGTCTTGTTATCCACTGTAATCCAAATATGATTGATTTCTCCCGGACCTTCCATCTCTGCAAGAGTTACAGTTGCACCCGGCTCAATATCTCTCAGGCAGGGACTTCCTTTTCTGGACGGTCCCAGATGGCTCGCTGCCATTCCGCCTTTACCTTTTTCTCCGTGTGGATTCTCTGCATTGATTGCACGGCTTCTTCCATGTTTTGACAGAGCAATTCCACCAAGTCCACCTTTAAATGACTGATACATAATGTTTTCCTCCAATATTCTTAGCATTCAGATAATCAGGCTTTTACTCCTCCTGCCATTATACCATCCATGATCTGCTTTTCAAAGACTGCAACAAAAATAATGATAGGCAGAAGTATGATCCATCCCATTGCACTTACCAGATCCCACGGAACTCCATACATGTTGTCACGCAGTGGAAGCTGTACAATGGCAACGGAAAGAACCTGAATACCATTTGAATAAAACAACGGTGTGAAGAAGTTATTCAGGCAGGTAATAAAGTTGATAATACATACAGTTGCGATTGCAGGTTTCATAAGAGGCAATACGATTGTAAAAAGTCTCTGTGAAAAAGTTGCACCGTCAATCGCTGCTGCCTCTTCCAGTGAAATAGGGATTTCCCCCACAAAGTTTCTCAGAATCAGAACCGTAAATGGGATAACAGTACTGATATAAAGCAAAATCAGTCCGGGATATGTATCATATAATTTTACTTTCTGCATGAACTCATATAATGGTCTTGCTGTAACAACCTCAGGAATTAACATAGTTGCAATAATAAATGCAAAAGCAATATTGATTCCTTTTGTAGTGAAACGTGAGAATCCGTATGCAGCCATTGCACAGAGTACAGTACTGATAACCAGTGTAAGACCTACGATCAATACTGTATTTCCCACTTTTGATAAAAGTCCTACGTTCTCGATCAGAAACTTATAGCTTTCCAGTGTCGGATGATCCGGCAGATAATCAATCGGTGTTTTGAATAATTCTCCGGAAGGTGTAATAGAGGAAATAAAAATCCAATATACCGGAAACAGGATAATAAATGAGACAATTGCAAACAGTACCCATCTTCCACCTGCCATTACACCATGATATATGTTATATTTTCTTGAATCTTTTTTCATGGTATTTCCTCCTTTAGTTATCAATCTTGTTCATAACACGTATATTCAGCCAGCTGAATACTGCCATTACAACAAACAGTAACATTGCCAGTGCAGATGCATAACCGACATTCAGATTTGTAAACGCCTCTGTCGTGATTCTGTATGCGATCAGTGCCGTATCTTCTCCAGGACCACCTGAAGTCATAGAATATACAATATCAAAGGTTGTCAGTCTCCATAAAGTAAATGGAATAGATAAAGTCAGTACATTTTTCAGTATCAACGGTAATGTAATTCTGAAGAAACACTGGATTCCATTTGCACCGTCTACTTTTGCGGCTTCATAGATATCACCCGAAATAAACTGCAGACCGGATAATACAAGAATCGCAAAGAACGGAAGATCTTTCCACAGATCCACGGCAATTACAGCAGCTCTTGCAGATCCTGTATTGATCAGCCAGCTATTCTGGTATCCATGGACAAACAATCTGATAAAGTCATTGATCAGACCATAATCATTATTAAATGCCCATTTTGCAGCCATACCTACAACAACTGCCGGCATTGCCCAGGGAATCAGTACAATCGTACGAAGAAAACGACGTCCCTTAAATTTCATATTTAATATCAGAGCAAGACCTACACCTAATATTACATGGAATATCATTGATACTACTACAAAAATCACTGTAAAACGTATAGATGTAAGCACTTTGGGATCTGAAAAAATTTTCAGGTAATTCTGAATTCCACAGAATTCATTAATTCCGGACAGAATTTTAATATCAAAAAAACTATTTCTAACTGTCATTAAAATCGGATACAAAGTCGTAAATCCACGAATAATAACCACAGGTAACACCAACAGCCACGGAATCCATTTCATTGATTTTTTACTGATTGTCACAGGTACTCCCTCCTTCATATCTTTAAGCACAGGTATAAAGCAGATTTTTCTGCTTTATACCTTCATTTATTATGTCAGTTTTTATGTGTCAGTATTTCAAAAGACTTTAAACGAATACCGTTTTTACTGATATGTATCAACGACTTCCTGTGCTTTTTTACAGAACTCATCTACTGTGATCTCATCTTTCATGCAGGACTGGAAGATAGTTCCCATATCACTGATGAACTCCATTGTCTGTGCTACCAACGGACGTCCCTGTACGTTGCACTCTTCTGCATACTGGCTGTATATTTCTTTTGCAGGATCAGTATCCGGAACAACTTTTTCTGCAACATCCTTTCTTGCAGGATATCTGTCAAATGCTTTATAGGATGCTTCCATTCCACCTTCATCTGCCATATACTGCAGGAATTTAATGGCTGCATCTTTGTTTTTGGATGCACTGTTCAGCACATAGCTCCAGGAATCTGTAAAGATTGCTCGCTCTCCATTGCCGCTGAAATCAGGTACCATTGCCATGTGGATCTTGTCAGCTCCCAGCATATCTGCCTTTGCATAATCCGTACCTAAGCCCCACATAAACCAGCATCCGTATTTGCCATCATTGATTTTTGGATTCATCTGATCATATTTATCTGCGATCTGATCAACAGGTGTTTCTTTGTTGGCAACCAGATCATGAAGGAACTGAATTGCTTCTTTATTTTCTTCTTTTGTCCAGTCGAAGTAGTCACCGCCAAACATATTTACAAACTGTGCAATTTCATTAAATGCATATGTCTTTTCCCAGGAACCGCCGTATCCGAAACGTCCATCTTTTGAAACTGCTTCCATGTATTTCATGAAATCTTCTTTTGTATCAATGGATTCGATTCCCACCTCATCCATAATTTCCTGATTTACCCAAAATGCAAGATATCCTGTATATCCCGGAACTCCTACAATATTTCCATCCTTATCTGTGATCATATCCTGAATATAACCCTGCGCAAACTGATCAATTATATCATCTGTCATAACCGTGTCATTCAGACCTTCCAGCCATCCGGAATTCTTGAATGCAGCACTCATTTCATCGTTGATTTCGACAATGTCTACGGAAGAATCTCCTGTAGAAAGAATCGTTGTAATCTTCTGCTGACGTGTGTCTGTATCTGTCGGAGCTGCAATAACATTGATATTTAAACCCGTTGCCTCCTCTACATTTGCAAGCCAGTCATCAAAATCCGGGTCAGTAGTGTTAACGCTGTATAAAGTAAGATCATATTTCTCCTCTGCTGATACACTTACAACATTCCCCATCATTCCTGCCACCATTGTTGCAGCTAAAACTGCACTTAACACTTTTTTCCTCATATTCTCTCCTTTTCCGAACAGTTCTCTCGCATCAACTGTTCTGTGTTATTTGGTAATTAAAGAATAACAAAAACACTCTTTTTACTAAATACAATTTCTTTTGATTGATTTATATTATTTTTCGTTCTATTGTTTTTTTCATTCTGATTTTTTATAATACAGATAGCAGATGAACACTGTGTTGCATCTTTACAGAATTGCTGTATAATATGGCAATCTTCAAAAAGATACCTGATAAAATCAAACCTATTCATATAAGGAGTATTATGTGTAATGAAACTCAACTTGAAAAAAATAAATTATCATAAATGGATTCCTTCCAGATTTTCCTCATTTCAGGCAAAACTCCTGATTGCCTTTCTGGTTGCAACCCTGCTTCCTCTGACACTTGTTGCACTGGTCAGTTACCATGTTTCCTATAATCTTGCCAGAGACCGAATCACAAACTCTGCATTGATGTCTGATGAACAGCTTATTTTTCAGCTTAACAGCCGTCTGAACCAGACCGAAAACGTTGCTGACACCATCCAGTATCAGATGTACGCTTTTGAACACTCTTCCCCAGATCAGGTTGGCACCATGCAGGCATTAACATCCATGAGAAGCAATATTTCATTATATAAATCTACGTTTGATTTCTTTCATATATATGTTTTTTTAAAACCGGAACAAACCGGAGCTGATGAGGGTATATATTTCTTTTCCACAGATAAATTTTTCAATTATGGAATCAGCGAATCTGAATTACATTCCATAGGTTCTTCTTCCCTGTGGCTGTTAAAGAAAAATACCACCTTACCCAGAGTTATATCTGCTTCCAAAAGAAGCGCAAATACACTGCTGTGTTTTCGTGCTCTTCAGGACAAATCCAGCAATGTTCTCGAATATGCTTATTGTATTGCACTTGACTGCGATGAATTTTCCCGGTATCTTCAGACTTCTGCTTCTGATACCGCAATTTCCAGTTACATTCTGACACCACAGGGACAAATTGCAACTCACAGTGATTCTTCCCGTAATCAGACCTGGATTTCAGATTCAATAAAACAGATGTTTCTGGAAAATACCAATTCCTTCTTTAAAGACAATGACATCTACTATAACTGCCGCACTCTGGATAACGGTTGGCTGCATATTACGGAAATCCCGGAAAACTATATCAAAAGCAATACACAGGTACTGATCAAAACACTGTTGATCACTGTAATTATTTCTCTGCCGCTGACTATTTTTATTGTAATCCTTTTTTCCAGGAAACTGACAAGCAGAATTGCCGCACTGTCCTATGCCATGGAATCCTTTCATCTCGGACATGATCCGGAACACCTTTCCATCATCACACTTCCACATCCGGATGATGTTTCCAGCTATGACGAAATTGACAGACTCGGAATTACTTTTGAAGATATGCAGCACACAATTGCCCAGAATCTGAAATCTATTGTCAGTCTCTCCATTAATGAAGAGCGCCTGAAATATCAGCTGTTACAGTCACAGATCAACCCACATTTCCTCTACAATATCCTTGGAACCATCCGAACCTGCCAGGCACTTGGCAAATTGGATATTGCAGATCAGATGCTGACAAATCTGACTGCCTTTTACCGGCTGACACTGAGAAAATCAAAAGAACTGATACCGATCAAAGACGAGCTGGAAATTGCCCGCCTGTATCTGGAAATGGAGAAACTCTGCCATAAAGACAATCTTAACTGGGAAATCAATGCTGAAGACGGAATAGAAAATTTCATGATCTGCAAATTTACATTACAGCCATTCCTGGAGAATTCTATCCTGCACGGTCTTTCAGCAGATACTCCTGAAGTTTTTATTTCCATTCAGGTGCTCTACGGTGATGATACCGTAGTGATATCCATTGAAGATAATGGAGCCGGAATGTCTCCGGAGACACTGGAACAGCTCCGATATGCCATAGACAATAAAGTCATAAATTATGAAAAACATTTTGGAATTTCAAATGTAAGCGCCCGCATTTCCAATCCTTTGTACGGTAACGGCTCTGTGCGTATTGACAGCCATCCCGGAAACGGTACCTATGTCACAATTGAATTTCAGCAAATGGAGGATACAGATGAGGAAAATAATGATTGTAGATGACAATTATCTGTCAGCAGAAGGAATTGAAAAGAACATAGACTGGGAAGTTCTGAACGCAGAAATCATACATATCTGCTACAACGGAACTTCTGCGATAGAAGCTATGAAAAACGAACCTGTGGATTTGATCATCTCAGATATTGAAATGCCGGATCTGGACGGAATTTCCATGAGCAGGCAGGCACTGGATATTAATCCAATGGTAAAAATCATACTGATCAGTGCCTATGATAAATTTGAATATGCAAGACGCGCTCTGCTTCTTGGTGCATTGGATTATATTGAAAAACCTCTGGATTACGCATACCTGATCCAGAAAGTAAAAAATGCTTTTGACTTGATGGAACGTGAGCAGAAAAATCTGCAGTTGCTTAAACAGAGCAGACCTTTACTTATCGAAAAATTTTTCCGTGATATCACTCACCGTTCCAGGCAGGAGGCTTCCTATCGTCTCAAACCTTATCTGAACTACCTGAACCTCAAATTGGATTATGATTTTTATAACGTAGTGATTCTTGAACTGGAAAATGCACAGTCTCTCAAGGATTCCTATGGCATTGAGAAATTTCAGATGGAACTGCTGAATCTCCGTGATCTGATCACAGAACAAACCTCAGAATTAAATTATATTTATCCCCTGCAGGATATTGATGGTTATCTGTGTGTAATCGGACAAAGTGGCTGCCAGTCCGGAAATTTTCGCCAGCTTACCTATAAAATCATTTCTGCAATTGTAGATAACTTCAATTCACAGGGACTGGTCCTGAATGCTGGAATCGGTGCCATTGTACAAGATCTGTGGGATCTGAACCGTTCTTATGAAAGTGCTGTTCATGCACTGGATTATCGTTTCTTTTTCCCACACCAGAACGTATTTGACGGACGTGAGGCTCTTGGACATGACTTATCTGCCACTGATTTCTCCGATTCCAGAGAGGAGGAATTAATCCGCCTTCTGTGTAAAAAGGATGTTTCTGCAATTGACTCCTGGTTTCAGGATTTCTCCAGATGGCTTACTGAGAACTTCCGCACCAAAAGTTTCACATTTATCCAGATCTACTCTCTGCTTGGAAGGATTCTGAAGTTTTTCTATGAACTAAACCTGGATACCCATGATCTGGAAGCAAAGATCCTGTATGTATACAATCATCTGGAAGAATTTCATACCACAGAAGAACTATGCGGCTGGCTCAACGAACTCTGCCGCCTTCTCTGCTGGAAACTGGATTCTTCTCTGAATGATTATCACCAGAAATTATGCGAATCTGTAACTTCATATATTGACGAAAACTATGCCAGCAATACTCTGTGCCTGAACGATATCGCCAGCGAAGCCAATGTCAGCCCGGCTTATCTGAGTGCCCTCTTTAAAAAGAAACAGGGCGTGAGTATCAGTGACTATATCACTACTCAGCGAATCAACGCCGCCTGCCGTTATCTTACAGCCACAAACATGACTCTGAAGGAAATCAGTATGAAATGCGGTTACGCCAATCAATATTATTTCAGCACAAGCTTCAAGAAAAAAATGAATGTCACTCCATCTGCATACAGAGATACTCAGACGTCAAAATCTTAGCTTTTACTTGTGTTTCCCTATAACTCCCTGTATAATAAAAAACAATGTCTATTATCATGACATCTTTTTTATATGAGTGCGCAGTCAATTACCTTTTACCGCCACTACATCTGTTTTGCGGAAAACCTGTCAGTGGCAGTTGTGGTAAATGCCAATATACTTATTATAAGGAGATTTAAAATGGGGGTAACTGAAAAAACAGCAATTCTTGTTATCAGCTTCGGTACAAGTTATGAAGAAACACGAAAGAAAACAATTGAACAGATTGAATCTGACCTGCATCATGCATTTGGGAAATATCCGTTATACCGTGCATGGACAAGTCCCCGTATACGCGCCAAACTCCGGAAGCGGGACGGAATCCACATCATGGATATTGATGAGGCAATGACACAGTTGAAAGCGGACGGAATCCGAAACGTGATCGTACAGCCAACTTATGTGATCACTGGATTTGAAAGTGATGCGATGAAAGAAAAGGTTCTGGCATTTAAGAATGATTTTGATTCTATTATCATCTGCGATTCCCTGATGGTCACCAGACAGGACAAAGAAGAAGTCTGTCAGGCCATGGCTTCCGAATATCATCCAGGTTCTGATGAAGTTCTTTTATTTATGGGACATGGAACAGAACATGTTGCCAATGAACTCTATCCGGAAATGGACGGCCTGTTTAAACATTTTGGTTATTCAAATATGCATATGGGAACTGTTGAGGGGAATTTTTCTATCGAAAGTTTTCTGGATGAATTGAAAAATTCCCACCCGGATCATGTTCATCTGGCACCTTTCATGATTGTTGCAGGCGATCATGCCACCAATGATATGTCCGGCGAAGACGATGACTCCTGGAAAAGCATTCTGGAAAAGGAAGGATATTCTGTCAAATGTACTCTGAAAGGTCTTGGCGAGATCCAGGCGATCAGAGATATTTTTATCCGCCATACCAGAGCCGGACTGGACAGACTGTCAGGATTGCTATAGGCTTAAACACAATGAAAAATATTCTCTGATTTACACTATTACTGCAAACAGATTAAAAGGAGCTGTTGCATTAAATCTTTTATTAATGCGACGGCCCCTTTTTGTTTTTCCATCTTTTTTAATATGTACTTTTTCTCCCTGCCTGTTCAGCGATTTCGTTTTTTCTTCTTTTTATTGGGATTATTCAATACGGACCAGCAAAATGCCTGAACAAGAAGTATTCCGATAAATGCCCCCATACTGTCTATTCCCACATCTTTTACCGCTGGTGTACGTGCATCCACAAAAGACTGATGGTACTCATCCAGTCCTGCAAATCCCACACAGACAATTCCTGCAAGGATCATGAGCCAGATTCCTCTTACTCCATACACATATAGTGGAAAAGAAATCGCAATAGCCAGCAGAAAATACTCTGTCATATGTGCTGCCTTTCTCACATAGTAGTGAATTCCGTCTGCCTTATAAGCAATCTCTTCACTGCTCAGATTTTCTGATAAAAGCTCACTCTTCGTCTCCACAATTTCATAGCTTATCTGATAACTCAGATTCCCTGATACCTCGCCAGGCTGGGCTGAAAATGAAAAAATAATGTACATCATCAGCAGTGCCGGCAAAAAAGAAAGAGGCTTCAGCAATGTGATCAAAATTTTCATTCTTCTTCGTTTTCCCCGTCTTCCTCTTCGCCTTCCAATTCTTTAACCAGATTAGCTCTCTCAGCAATACTCATAGATTTATGCTGTCCGGATGCAGTTTCTTTCTTCAGTTCTCCGCCTGCGGCAGCTTCCAACGCCGCACTTTTCGCCATTTTTGCCTTTTTAAGCTTCTCTTCTGAAAGCATATTCTTAATGCTGAGAAACAGCAGACCAACACCGATCACAGCAAATGCAATCCCGGCAAGCATAAATCCTATACTTGTGCCTTCTGCACCTGTTATAAAGCCCTTACAGAGACTGTAACCTGTATATAAAAGATAAATTCCTGCCAGAGTCCAAAGCAGAAATCTTGCGTTGGAAGATTTCTGTTCTTCTGCATCCTGTTCTTTTTCCTCACTTTTTGCAATTTCCTGCATATCTTTCTGCTGAGTCTCTGCCAGATTCTGTTCCTGCAGTTCTTCATTTTCGTTTTTCTCCATAAAAGCCTCCTCTTATTTATACAATTTGTAACTGTTCAATACCTTCACAGATGGGACTATCTTACCATTTTTTCTTTCAGACGTAAAGTCTTAGTTACTTTTCATTTCGCCCCGGAAATACGTTTGTTACGGTTCACATTACAGGAAAAGACTGCCGGATTCCTCCGACAGACTTTCATTTTTTACAAGTTCTCCCTGCTCTGCCGCCGGATTTTTCTCCGTACATCCTGCGCAGCTTAGACTGAAAGCAATTATCAGTAACAGTGCAATTTTGTTTTTTCCCAATATCTGGCTCCCCTCTCTGAAAATGATTCTTAATGGATTTTTGAATTCGTAACACCAAATAAAAATAGTTACAGATCATTATAGTTTAACCAGATACCCATTCATCCTATACATCAGCTCAGAAACCCTTTTTTCTCATGTAGACAGTAATGTCATGGTAAACCTGCTCTTTTCCAATCTCATTGAGGATTTCATGACGCATTCCCGGATACAGCTTTCCTTTTACATCTTTATAACCTGCATGACGCATCGCACGCACTGTTTTTGCAAAATGGCGTACATTGATCAGACACGGATCCTCTGCTCCACTTACGAACAGTACCGGCATATCCGGATTTGTACAGGAAAAATGTTCCACATCATATGCACGTTTCATCAGTTCAAATAATGCCAGATATGCGTCATCTGTAAAAGTAAAGCCACACAATTCGGATTCCTCATACTCTTTCGCCACATCAGGGTTTGAACAGATCCATGCCGTGCATCTCTTATCCTTTCGGAATTTCATCGCCCCTGCACCAAAGGACATTGTTTCTATCAGTTTACTTCTGTGTCTCGGTCCAAAGACAGCTTTCTCTGTCTTTGCAATGGCAACTCCCAACGGCATGGCAGTATTGTAGCTTGGAGATCCACACACAATCAGCATATCCGCACAACTGTCATGTTCTGCCACAAACGCCCTCACTGCCAGTGAACCCATACTGTGCCCCATCAGTATCAGCGGAAGTTCCGGATAGTATGCATGGATTTTTCTGTTCACTGTGCGGATATCCTGAAGCATTGCCTGTGCTCCCCCACCGTATGTAAAGCCGAGATCCTCCTGATATTTTACACTTTTTCCATGTCCTCTGTGATCATGGATCACTGTCACATATCCTGACTTTGCCAGATACTGCATAAACGGAAGGTACCGCTCTTTATGCTCACTCATCCCATGAACCAGCTGCACGACTGCGCGATATGGCTTCTTATCCGGTATCACCGCCATAATCGAAATCTCAAGATTATCCGCTTCTGATTTAAAAGAGCTCTCGTACTTCATAAATTCACGCCTTCTTTCCTGTTTTTATTATTGTTATTCTCTCACCTTATCCTGTTATTTTGATTATAGGTAAGGTATTTGCCATTGTCAACGCATTCTGTTATAATCAAATTGTTACATTTTGTTAGCGTTCAATCCATTCTCACTAATTAACATAGGTGAGCAATGACACGCTTCGTAAACAGCAATCCTTACAGTAACAGTACAATACGTTTCAGAGCTTAACCCTAAGACAGGAGGAAACATGACAAAAAAGAATAAAAAAGGACACGCCGGGCTGATTATCTTTATTTTAATCCTGGTTCTCGCCATTGGCGGAGGCACAGGATTCTATTTCTATCAGCGCCAGCAGCCACGCAAAGCAGTGGAACAATTTCTTGACAGCATGAAGAATATGGACTTTACTACAATGGAATCTATGATTCAGAGCAGTGATCTCTCTGCGCTGGACAATGCAGATATCCGAAACGCTGCATACACTGATTTCTTCTCAGAAATCAATAAGAAAATGACCTACAAGATCACAAAGAACAGATTTGACATTCAGAATGGTACTGCTTCTGTCACTGCTCACATTACTTACATTGACGGAACCAATATTTACAAGGCAACCATCACAGAGTTTCTCCGTCAGATCGTTTCAAACGCTTATGCCGGAAATCAGCTCACAACAGAAGAAACTCAGGAAAAACTTGCATCTATTCTGAATGAACAGGCAAAGAAAGTAGAGAAAGATGTATTCTCAGAAGCAGATATCACCTACCCGGTAATTAAAACAGATTCCGGATGGAAAATCGTTTCTCTGGATGATGAAACAGTAAAAATCATGTCTGCTAATTTCAAGAGTGTAGAGGAAGAAATCAACAATTCGCTTAACAATGCAGACAGCAAAAATTCAACAGCCAATGCACCAGAGGCAACTGCTGATGACATTCTGAATCTTACCACAGAGAAATTTACGATCAAATACACGAAACATGTGATCACCAAAGACTTTGCAGGAAATCCATGTATTATGGTTTATTATGATTACACCAACAATTCATCTTCCGCATCCAGTGCAATGGTTGATGTAAGTCTGAAAGCTTACCAGCATGGCGAAGTCTGTGAGGCTGCTATTCCAGAGAATAATGATGATGCAATTGATCATTATACAGCAGAAATCCAACCGGGACAGACTGTAAATGTATGTCAGGCATTTACACTGACAGATGAAAGTGATGTCACCGTTCAGGCACAGGAAGCATATTCCTTTGACGAAGATGCAACCGCAAAACAGATTCTTAAAGTAAAATAGCTGAGCAATAGAGATGATAGTGAACACCAATCATATCTCTAAGTTATAAACATTAACTTATCAGTAAAAAAACAATATACACAGTTTTTCAAAACCAAATTTGAAAGCTGTGTATATTTTTTATTTTCCGTGAAACAATATGAAATGTATAGTACATTATTCGAAAACGGTGTACTGGCTTTATGATTCCTGTAAAAGCTGTATACAGCGACAGGTTATGAAAGGATGGTGACTTATGGGAAGCAAATGTTTAAGATATACGGCGCTGACTATCGCCATTATCGGAGCTGTTAACTGGGGACTGATTGGTTTTTTCAATCTGAACCTGGTCGCTCTCCTTTTCGGAAGCATGAGCTGGGTTTCCAGAATCGTATATGGTCTGGTTGGAATCTGCGGACTCTATCTTCTGACCTTTTACGGTGATTCCGACACTATCTCAGAACAATCCTGAGTACAAGCCAACATCTGAAATTATAATTCTATACTATAATCCTTCCTAATGGACTGCGGCATATTTATCAAATGGATATGCCGCAGTTCTTTTATAGTGGTTCTTAAAAGAAAAAAGGACTTCGGAAAATCCGAAGTCCTAAGAGCGATAGACGGGGCTCGAACCCGCGGTCTCGACCTTGGCAAGGTCGCGCGTTACCAACTACGCCACTATCGCACAAGCGGGTGATGGGAATCGAACCCACGTATCCAGCTTGGAAGGCTGGTGTTCTACCATTGAACTACACCCGCAGATATTCAATTAAAAGAGCGATAGACGGGGCTCGAACCCGCGGTCTCGACCTTGGCAAGGTCGCGCGTTACCAACTACGCCACTATCGCATAAGCGGGTGATGGGAATCGAACCCACGTATCCAGCTTGGAAGGCTGGTGTTCTACCATTGAACTACACCCGCACAGCTTGTTGTCTGTGCATCTCTGTCGCATCAACGAAGATTAGTATATATGATGAAACTTCATTTGTCAACACTATTTTTGAATTTTTTCTATTTTTTTAACAGTATGCACAATTTCAGGTAAAAAACAAGGCTGTACCTCATTCCAGCTACTTCAAAAATTACAGAAATTTGCTCATAATCCTATGACTAACTCCTTATCTTTGCAACTCACAATCAAAATAGCATATAATTCGCATTATTTTTTGAAATTGCTATAGATCAGACAGATATTTACAATCCATCTGACCTATACAACTCTCCAACAAATAACCTATTTAAAGTTTATTTGGTATAGATTATCAATTCTCCCAATCCCACACATTCGTAGCTTCTACTGCGCTTTTCGGTTTCTTGATTACAAGCTCAGGACTCTTTGCGCTGACTTTAGTATTTGCAGGGATAGATTCTGTGATGAATGTGTTACCACCGATAATGGTATTCTCTCCGATCACTGTCTCACCGCCCAGTACAGAAGAATTAGAATAAATTGTCACATTATCTCTGATGGTCGGATGTCTCTTCACATTGGCAAGTAACTGTCCCTGACGGGTGGAAAGTGCACCAAGTGTCACACCCTGATAAAGTTTTACATTCTTTCCAATCTCTGTGGTCTCACCGATTACAACACCTGTACCATGGTCAATAAAGAAATATTCTCCGATCGTGGCACCCGGGTTGATATCAATTCCGGTATAACCATGCGCATACTCTGACATGATTCTCGGGATAAATGGCACTTCCTCACGATAGAGGACATGTGCAAGTCTGTATACATAAATTGCATAAAATCCAGGATAAGAGAAAATAATCTCCTCCTTACTCTTGGCAGCCGGGTCACCATCAAAGCCCGCCTGTAAGTCTGTCAGGAGCATGGACTGAATCTCCGGTAGGCTGGCAAAAAATCTCTCTGTAATCTGCTCTGCATGGTCTTTTGCCTGCTGCTCTGGCTCTCCCTGATACAAAAATGCCACCTCGATCTGCTCCTGTAAGCAGTCATACAGGTCATTTAAGCGATATGCCACATAATGCTCCGGAAACATCTTCGCACTGGAGTCTACGCTGAAGTATCCCGGAAAAATAATAGATCTCATATCTTTAATAAAGTTAATAATCTCTTTCTTATTTGGAAGACGGTCTCTGTCCTTTCCAAGAAAAAGATCTTCTTTGCGATAATTATCTGTCAGCTTCTCCACTGCCTCCAGAATTGTTTTCTTCTTATCTGTCATGATTGTCATCCTATTCTACTTTCTGACAGTCATTTACCTTTCTGAACATCACACATATCTATTAACTGATATGAAATATATAAGCTTCATATTTACCCAGTCACAGAAATACCAAGAATAAATAACTGCATTTTGCTATTATCTTATTACAGAGAGAAGAATTCGTCAATAAAAAAGAATTGACCTTTCCGTTAATTCCTTATATAATAAGTAACAGTTCCGGAATATATACAGATTTGAATATATACAGAACTGTTTTCTGATATTAATCCGGAGATGTACCCAAGTGGCTGAAGGGTCCGCACTCGAAATGCGGTAGACCGGGCAACCGGTGCGAGGGTTCAAATCCCTCCATCTCCGCTCTGCATGTTACTGTTGACACTAATTTTCAGTAATGTAGGCAAAATTATTTATAATAATTGCACAATAGCCTTGACAATCGTTGCTTTTATATGTATAATTGCAACAGTAAAAGAAATTTTTCAAAAGAATTTACATAGGGGATTGGTCAAATGGTATGATAGGGGTCTCCAAAACCTTTGGTGGGAGTTCGATTCTCTCATCCCCTGCTATTAAAAGCGCTCGAAAACTTTGTATTTACTGAGTTTCGGGCGTTTTCATTTTATCTCGGATGATCAAAAGTAATCATGAAAGTAATAAAAATAGGACTACCCAAATTATATTTTCGGACAGTCCCATTTTTTAGTTACTCATTCACCGGATTCACATGAACCATGCAGTGTTTTACGTCTTTAAAATTTTTCTCTATAGTATGATGAACATTCTCTGCAACGTCATGTGCCTCATTCAGTGGAATCTCACCATCTGCTGAGATTTCAATATCCACATACATCTTAGAACCAAATAATCGTGTCTGGAGAAGGTCGATTCCCTTCACTCCTTTCACTCCCATGATCACTTCTCTCATGCTCTCTTCTGTTGCCTCATCGCAGGAATGATCAACCATCTTATCAATTGCATCTCTGAAAATATCTACAGATGCTTTCACGATCAGTACACAGATTGCCACACTGGCAATCGGATCCAGAATCGGGAAGCCAAGTCTCGCACCCAGGATACCGATAAATGCACCAACAGAGGACATTGCGTCTGAACGATGATGCCATGCATCTGCCATCAGTGCGCCAGAGTTTATTTTCTTCGCAGCACTCCTCGTATACCAGAACATCCATTCCTTCACTACAATAGAAACAACTGCCGCAATCAGTGCCAATGTTCCGGGAATTGCAATGCTTGCTCCTGAAGTACTCTTAATAATGTTCTCAATTCCATTCATACCAATTCCGATACCGGTTGCCAGAAGTAACCCGGACAAAATAATGGAAGATACACATTCCATCCGCTCATGTCCATACTGATGCTCCTTATCGGATTTTTTGCTGGATAAATTCACACCGACTATTACTACGAAAGTACTTCCCACATCAGATGCTGAATGAATCGCATCTGAAATCATGGCACCTGAATGTGCCAGAATTCCGGCAAGTAATTTAAATAAGGAAAGTAACAGGTTTACTGCAATACTCACACCCGATACCTTCATGGCTACCTTATGTTCCCATGCAGGCTCTTCTTTCTTAGTTGTCGTGTTACTGTTTGTCTTTTCTGACATTGATGTCATGTTTAATTTTTTTGTCTGTTCCATAACCAGGACCTCCTAAATTTTCTTTTCAAATATATAAGTTTTTGTACTTTCCTATATTTGAGTTTACAGGTTCTTCTTATGTCACATACATTGCGTCACAGTCAGAAAACATATTTCCTTTCTGCGACTTATCAAAGTGCGGTCTTACAGGGGTCTTTTGGTATCCCGGAATTGCACCCGTTTCAGGAAATTCTCCTAAAAGAAAATCCCTCTAAAAGAAAATCTCTCCAAAACATATTTTCCAGAAAACAAAAAGACACACCTGCGGAACATACACTGTCCCACAGATATGTCTGAAAATGTTCATATCTGCTGCCACTTCGCACGGCCCGGCCCCACGCCCTCGAGCATCTCGGGCATCGCCTGCTCAGTTTGTACTGTTGATCTCGCATTCTGTTGAATGTAATGCAGTGCAAAGAGAATTAATGTTACGTTACTGTTCACTCCGTTCACAGTAACGTAGCCAAAATTCATTCCAGATTGCCTGCGGCAATGGAATTTTGGCTCGTATGTCTCGGGATTTTGGCATATTCATGCCAAAACACCTCGCGGGATAGTGGTGTGTGAACAGTAACAATGCTACATATATCAATTCACAAATAGCATGATGTGAATCAAACAACAAGTCATATTATAATAGTTTTATAAGACTGTTTCTATTTGACTTTCACTGAAAATACACTATAGTATATCGGTTAGTCAAGCCAAATGTTATTGATTTTTTTTATCATTAATATGCAATATCTGCCGTTCACATTCCTCTTAATACAGCGCAAATTGAGTTTCTTCTTCATATTCTCTGGCTCTTTCTACAGCTCTCTTGTCAATATCCGAAGTAATCTGATTTTTCCTGCTTATACATCCGCCTATATTTTTCTGTAATTTTCTGCATTATCTCCCATTTATTTTCCATATCCTCAACAAGCTTAAACTGTGTACGACATCGATCCAGATTATGGTTTTCCCTGTGAATCTTAAAATAATGATCTCCTTCAAGATAATCAGTAAGAAAGCGCATACCACATTCAAAAGTCATCACTTTCGCTCCAAACGGGAGCAACTCCATTTCTTTTGAAGTGAGTTTTCCGTTACATCCTTTCAGAAATCCTCTTAAATAGATTTCATATAAATTCATATCACAGGATACTTTGGTCAAATCAATCTCATCTTCTGCTGCTGTACTGGCTCCAAAACGAATAGAATCTCCAAAATCGTTCATAGCCAGTCCTTGCATAATCGTATCAAGATCAATTACACAGATTCCTTTTCCTGTCTTATCGTCAATCATAACATTATTTAACTTTGTATCATTGTGTGTTACACGAAGCGGAATTTCACCTTTTCGAATCAAAGTGTCAAAAACTGTTGTCAACTTTTCATGTTCCAAGACAAACTCAATTTCCTTTTTTACACTTGCTTTTCGTCCACAGATATCTTTTTCTACTGCATTTTGAAATGCAAGAAATCTGGCTTTTGTATCATGAAATCCTCTGATGGTGTCATGCAGAGATTCTGCCGGATAGTCTGATAGTAACCCCTGAAACTTTCCAAACGCTACAGCACTTTCATAAAAGTCTTCAGGTTTTTCCACCTTGTCATAGCTGGTAGCATCTGTAATATAAATGTATGATCGCCAGTATTCGCCCTGGGAATCTATCACGTATTTTTTTCCGTTTTTAGCAGGAATAAGATTTAACGTTTCCCTTTCAGGATCCCCGCCCATTTCCACAATTTTTTTCTTTAAATGTTCTGTAACTCCTATGACATTTTCCATTAGTTCAACAGGTTTTTCAAAAATTTCCCTGTTCACCCTCTGTAAAATCACATTTAATGAACCCATGTATCCGATTTCATATTTCAGTAAAAATGTGTCATTAATATGGCCACTCCCATATGGTTTTATAAAGACCAATTTTCCTTCATATTGAAATTCATTAATAACTTCTTCTAACTCTTCTTTGGAAATTTTATTCATTTTTAGTCCTTCCATAAGTGCTGAGGATATATACCTTCATCTTTCAATTTCTCAATTGCATTCATTACCAGTGGTTTATCTTCTCTGTAAGTCACGCCATACCATTTATCTTCTGATTCCAGTACTGTAACTATGGCCTTTTCAGATTCGATCAGTTCACTTACAACTGATGGAAGAAAATATTCACATTTCATAGGATTTTCTTGAAGACCTTTTTCCAGAAAAGCAGGAAATCCTTTTTTTATTTCCTGTAAAATACTTTCTGTAAAGCCCCACATGTTCATAGACACCAGTGTCTCTCCATCCAATTCTTCCCATGTCTGGCCCTTATCCTCTGTAAAGACAATTCCGGTTTTCCGCTTTTCAATCTGTGTTCTTTCCACAATTTGTACCAGTTTTCCTTCCTGAGTAACCGTACAGATTCCTCTGGAAACATCCCCATTATCTGTCACCGTATTTTTCAGACGATATCCCACCATTGTATATGAATATTTTTCTGTATCTTCATGTGTTGTAAGAAAATTATAAATAACAGAAAACGCATGATATCCATAATAATCATCTGCGTTAATTACTGCAAACGGACCATCTATTTTATCAGCCGCGCTAAGCACTGCATGAGCAGTTCCCCACGGTTTTTTTCTCCCATCTGGAACCTGATAATTTTCAGGAATGTTCGAAAGTTCCTGAAATGCATAGGCAACATCCATAAATTTGCTTATTCTGTTTCCGATCACTTCTTTAAATTCTTCTTCATTGTCTTTTTTTATAATGAATACAACCTTTTCAAATCCTGCTCTTCTCGCGTCATAGATAGAAAAATCTATAATGATGTGCCCTTCCCTATCTATAGGATCAATCTGTTTTAACCCCCCATATCGACTTCCCATTCCTGCTGCCATAATCACTAAAACTGGTCTCTTCATAAATCTGTCATTCCTTTCTCTTCCCACTGATGTCCTGCATTATTTTCTACCCGTTTTCTGTAAACATACCTTGTTCTGTCCTTCTTTAAAAAAGAATCTGCTGATCTGGCCGTTGTATCTGACGATTACATTTCCTTCTTTTAATGCACTGATTTTAATATAGTACACTTTTCCATTTTTCCAGCTAAAATCAACCGTGTATCCTCCTCTTGCCTTAATCCCTTTAATCTGTCCTCTTTTCCATTGTTCCGGTATTGCAGGTAATAATTCGATGTCATTGTTCTGACTCTGTAAAAGCATTTCAGATATAGCTGCTGCAAACCCAAAATTCCCGTCAATCTGAAACGGAGGATGTGCACAGAACAAATTAGGATAAATTCCTCCGCCGGACATATCCACTTCTGTTGTATGAGTAAGATTGACCTGATTTTTTAAAAGTTCAAATGCTTTCTCTCCATTTTTAAGTCTGGCCCAAAGACTTGCTTTCCAAACCATACACCATCCGGTTCCCTGACTTCCTCTGCGGTTTAAGGATATTTCACACGCTTTTTTCAACTCCTGGTCTGTCTCCTTTATAACATTTCCAGGATATAAACCGTACAAATGAGATACATGTCTATGATGAATATCTGTTTCCCTGTAATCTCTGTACCATTCCTGAAGCTGTCCATCATGACCGATTTTAAAAGGCGGCAGCTTCTTCAATGCAAACTCAGTTTCTTTCTCCAACACATCAACTTTAAGAATTTTACATATCTGAAGGTACGTCGCAAACAATTCCTTTAATATGGAAATATCCATAGTGGAAGCAAAAGTTACGCTGTGTTTTTCTCCTTTCCTATCTAAAAAGCAATTCTCAGGAGAAGTGGACGGACAAGTGACAAGATAACCATCATATTCCGTTAAATATCCAAGATAAAAACGAACGGCTTCCCGTATTACCGGGTATGCCCTGTCTTTCAGAAAATCCCCATCTAACGTATAGCAATAATGTTCCCACATATGCCTGCAAAGCCACGCTGAACTCATTGGCCACAAAGCATACTGGCACGGACTGCCATCCTGTGCATATTTCCCAACCGGATCAGAATTCCCCCATATATCTATATTGTGATGACTAACCCAGCCCTCAAGACCATATAGTTTTTGCGCTGTAATTTTTCCCTTTTTAACGGTTCTGTCAATCAGTTCAAAAAGCGCAGTATGGCAGTCACCAAGATTACAACTTTCAGCCATCCAGTAATTCATTTCTGTATTGATATTGACTGTGTAATTTGAGCTCCAGGGCGCTCTCATCTGATTATTCCAGATTCCCTGTAAGTTTGCAGCCTGTGTCCCCGGTTTCGAAGAACAGATCATGAGATATCGGGCATAATGAAATAATAAAGTGGCAAACTCCGAAGTATTTTCACCCTTTTCAAAGGCTTTCATTTGTTGAATTGTGTCTGTCTTCTCAAAATAATCATCAGCTTCCCCCATGTGAAGATCTAATCTGTCAAAAAACGAATGGTATGTTTCCAGGTGGTTCTGTTTTAATTGCTTATACCCCTTATACTCAGCACACTTCAATATATCGCTCATAAATTCTATAATATTATCGCAACCATCAAAATCTGTCTTTCCGGTCAGAATAATATAAAAATCATCACCGGTTCTAATGGTCAGACCATTTTCATTTTTTTCTATAGTACCTGATTTCAGAACTGGTTTCAGCATAATTCCAAATTTAATCCCTGAGTTTTCTTTATACCGGATTGGTTCTTCGCATTGATAATAATTGGGAGCTGCATAAACCGGAGCATTTGCCTCGAATACCAGCATATTTTCACTTTTTCTCCAGACGCAGGGCATCTGGCTTCTTAATGAAACATGTACTTTTACTTCTGAATCACTGTCTGTTGATATTTTCATCACCAGAACATTATCAGACATACTAACAAATGTTTCTTTCTGGTAAGTTACCCCGCCCTCAATCCAGTGTACTGTATGTAAAGCATCATTTAGTGACAGTTCCCGTTTATACTCCGTTATCTCATTGTTTCCATTTTCTGTCAGCATCTGTACATCAACAGTTCCCACAGGAAGATATGCTGCTGTCCAGTCTCTTAGAATATGGGATTTTGCATACTCTTCCGCCTCATTGTATCTGCTTTCAAATACCAGTTTTCTGATATGATTCCAGTCAGGAAGATCAGGATACGGTTCTGACTGCTTCTGACTGCCAGACCACAAAGTATCCAGATTTAACTCTATTGTCTCCTGTCTGGTGCCTCCCGAAACCATGGCTCCAATCTCACCATTTCCCAGAGGAAGCGATTCAATCCACTCTTTTGCCGGTTCCCTGTAGTTTAATTCCCATTGCATATATTCTGTCTCTTCCTTTATTTTATACTATTTTCGATTCATCCATTTCCCACTGGTAAAATCAGGTATAGCAATTGGCTGTCCTCCCATAGAAATAGATTCTTCTGCAAGTACAGATATACTCATCCATGTTGCCATATCATAAACATCTATTACAGCTTCTGAATTTTCCTGAACACATTTGATAAAATCTGAAAATACAAGAAAATCCATTCCATCATGTCCTTTTTTTACTCCGGCATCCAGATATTTTTTCCATACAGGATGTTCATATTTATCTCTGTATTCCTCGACATTTCCCCAATGTTTTTTCCACTCAAAATGATCTTCTGCTGATTTCTCTCCATCAAGGAAAATAGAACGGTTATCTTCCGTATACATTCCTTTTGTTCCCTGAACTGTAAATCCTCTGGAATAATATCTTGGCAATGTGGTATCCAGAGTCAATAAAATTGTTTCCCCATTACTGCATTTAATAATTGTATTAACAATATCTCCCTGATTAAATGTTGTATTTGATAATACCTCATCATCTGCCTTCTTCTCTTTGATATATTCCTTTAAACCGGCTGCCTTTGAGGAAACAGAAGTTAAAGAAAGGAGTCTGTTGCCTCTGTTAATATGAAGTATTTTTGCAATAGGACCTAATTCATGTGTCGGATAATTTTCTGTATTGCGATGAATGTAATTGGAAAGGCGATAATGTCTGTTTTCCTTTCCAAATGCAACTTCTTCTCTCAGGTCATGACGATAACCCCCTTCACAATGAACAATTTCGCCAAGCACTCCCTGTTCTGCCATGTTTAATACCATCATTTCGTCTCTGCCATACAGACAGTTTTCCAGAAACATAACAGGCACTTTTGTTTCTTCATATGTTTCAATTAATTTCCAGCATTCACGCAATGAATATGCTCCACCTACTTCACATCCCACATATTTTCCTGCTTTCATTGCTTCAATACACATCTCTACATGCATATCCCAGGATGCACAGATGATAACTGCATCTACATCCGGCATCTGCAGTACTTCTTTATAATCTGTCACCATTTTAGGAGTGTTTCTTCCACTCTTTTCAATCACTTTCGCAGCTTCCTGACATCGGTCTTCATATTTATCGCATACTACAACAAACTCTGCATCCGGATGCTCTAAATATGCAGTTTCCAGAAGTCCTTTCCCTCTGGCTCCAAGACCAATCATTCCTATTCTGACTTTATTTCCCATAATATTTTTCCTCCAAATATCAAATGTTTTTATGTCTTATCCTTTTATTCCCTGTAAAGCGATTCCTTCAATAAACTGCTTCTGGAAAAGAGCAAATAATATAAGTAATGGAAGGACTGCAAGAACCGCACCTGCCATCATAACCGGATAATCTGTTGCATACTGTCCCTGAAGATAGGATAATCCGGCTGAAAGGGTCATTTTTTCCGGTGATGTGTTAACAATCATCGGCCACATCAAATCATTCCAGGCACTTCTTAAAGTAAGAATAGCAAGAGCTACCAAACCTGGCTTTACAAGAGGAAACATAATTCTTGAAAAAATCATAAAATGATTGCAACCGTCAATTCTCGCCGCATCTTCCAGTTCGTTCGGAAGTGCCATAAAAAACTGTCTCATCAGAAATGTTCCAAAAGCACTGAACAATCCCGGTATAAATAACGCCGGTATTGTGTTTAACAATCCCATTTTCTGTATCATCAGATACTGTGGCAGGATAAAAAAAGATGATGGAACCATCAGTACAGCAAGCAATGTTCCAAAAATAATATTTCTTCCCGGAAATTTGATTCTTCCAAATGCATATGCTGCCATAGAGCAGAGGATTAACTGTACTACTACGATGACAGTGGCCGTAACAGCTGTATTTAAATACATTTTTGCAAATGGAATCTTTGTAAACACTGCCGCATAATTTGAGAATAACGGTTTTTCCGGAAATATCTTTAACGGAATACAAATTGACTCTGCCTGTGTCTTTAATGATGTAAGGATCATCCATACAAATGGCAGTAGCGTTACTATCATACAAAGAATCAGAATTATAAATACAATTACATGACCCCAGTTTACTTTTTTCGACTTCATAAGAGTTCCTCCTATTCGTAATTAACCCATTTTTTCTGAAGTTTCATCTGTAATGCAGTAATGAGCATAATGATTAAAAACAGAAATACTGCAAGTGCTGATGCATATCCCTTCTTTGAGAACTCAAATGCATTCTTATAAAAATAAACTACCATACTTTGTGACGCTTCCATTGCAAGACCTGTTTTCTGTATCATCATATAAATGGTATCAAATGTCTGGAAAGTTGAGATCAATGTGGTTACTAACACAAAAAACAATGTAGGTGTTATTAATGGTAATGTAATACTAAAGAACTGTCTGATTCCACTGGCACCATCCATTGATGCAGCTTCATAATAACTTCTGGATATTCCCTGAATTCCAGCCAGCAGAATAATCATATTATAACCAACACTGCTCCATACACTTACAATGCAGATTGCAATCCAGGCTAATTGGGGATTACTTAAGAACTGAACCGAACCCATTCCA
Source organism: Blautia sp. HCN-1074 (assembly GCF_037890165.1). NCBI lineage: Bacteria > Bacillati > Bacillota > Clostridia > Lachnospirales > Lachnospiraceae > Blautia > Blautia sp. HCN-1074. Next base: position 53,089 of record NZ_JBBKBP010000007.1, on the reverse strand, counting down.
AATATATTTAAAATGTAATTGATAATACCATAATCACTATTAAACATCCATCTCCAAATCATAGCAACTGCAGCACTCATTGTAATCGCAGGTATGAAATACACTACTCTGAAAAAAGATTTGCCTTTAATCTTCATATTTAAAAATACGGCCAGAAGTAAAGACAAAATAATTACTGATGGCACAATCACAAGAACATATCTCATGGTATTAAATAGTGCATGCCACATTGTTGAATCGTGAAACATTTGTATGTAATTTTCCAATCCGACCCATTTAGTTTTATTAAAAGCACCAACCTCATGAAAACTGTCATAAAACACTTTAAAAATAGGGTAAAAATAGAACACTCCAAGGCCTAAAACCAATGGTAAAATCATGGTATAGCCGGATATATAGTCCATTTTTTTCCGTTTACTGATTGCCTTCATATACCACTTCCCCTTTCGCATTTTATTAAGAAAGGCACTTGCTGACAACGCAAATGCCTTTCCATTTTATCCACTCCTTATTCACTGGCTAAAACTTCGTTCATCTTTTCTGCAAGAGTATCACAGGCATCTTTTACATCTACCTGAAAATTATATGCTTTCTTAAGTTCTTCTGCCTGATATTGTTCCCACTCTGCTGTATTTTTGGATACAGGATATGGATAGGAATATTCCTTTGATGCTGTAACAAATGTAGAAAGATTATAGGCTTTATTCTTATCTACCCAAATATCAGCAGTTCCTTCATAGGCTGGAATTGCAGCTCCCATTTCAGCAGAAAGTTTATTTGCCTCTTCACCTGATAAAAACTCAACCCATTTCCATGCTGCTTCCGGATTTTTCGTATCTTTATAAATACAATTTCCAAGACCATGAATTACTGTGGCCTGTTTTCCATTAATAGATGGAACAGGGGCAACATCAATATCGTCTTTAATATCTGAATCAAGAACCTGACTCAGAAACCATGATCCGCACCAGTACATTCCAAGTCTTCCGGATAAGAACTGTACATTTCCCTGAGTCTCTTCTATAGATGCCTCTGATGGGCTTACTCCATCTTTCATCATATCTACCCAACACTGTACACCTGCCTGAGTTGCTTCTGTATCATAACCGGACGTTTTCTTATCCTCAGATACAATAGTTCCTCCATTGGCAAAAATGGTGTTATAAATACCTATCTGTGTATCATATCCGGCAGAAATTCCGTATACACTTCCATCACTCCTGGTTAACTGTTTTGCAATGTCTGCCATATCATCCCATGTCCAGTCATCTGTTGGATATGGAACTCCTGCTTCATCAAAAATCTTCTTATTGTACCATACACCGATTGTGTCAAAATCTTTCGGAATTGCATACTGTTTTCCATCAACATTATAAAGTTCAACCAATGCCTCCGGATACTTTCCTGTATCAACATTATCTTCTTTAATACGGTCACTGATATCCATCAGAACATCTCCGTCCGCATATTTCATGATATTTGGACCGTTCATCCAAAATACATCTGCAATACTTCCGCCAGTTGCTCCTGCCTCAAGTTTTGTCCAGTATTCATCCCATGAACTCGGTTCCAACGTAACTTTCACATCCGGATACTGCTCATTAAACTTCTCTATGCATTTTTCAAAGTATGGTTGCTGAGCTGTATCCCAGAATGCATATCGTATCTCTCCCGAAATTTCTTCTTTTCCGTCTGTTTTTTCTTTCTCTTTAGATGATCCACATCCGGCCATGCTCCCAAGTGCTATCACACAGCTCAGCCCCAATGCTCCCGCTTTTTTCAACTTCATTTTGTCACCCTCCTTTATTTGGTAGATTTATCATAATCGAATTTCAGACAAATCTCCATTCACTTCATTGCCATTAATCTGTACATTATTTCCTTTTTCTTATAAAAAAGGCGAAAGATGCATCTATCTCAAGAATCCATCTTCCACCACTTTTTTTCTTGCACAATATTTACTTTTTTCTTTTGATTTATTTACTTTTTAATGAGTCCACAATCTCATCTTCTGAAATATCTCCTGACAGATATCTGAAAATATTGGCTTCAAAATCTTCTCTTTGTTCAAAATCCCAGTCATTTCCAGGAAGTTCCCTGATAATATCCGCTTTCTTCAATTTAGCATATGCTTCATATATAATATCGTTTTGTCCCGAAAGATCAGCTATATTTACGTTCGGATTCGAAGGTATCTGACCAGTTTTTTTCCATATTTTCGTCTGCACCTTTTCACTGAGCATATATTTCAGAAAACGTATACAAGCTTCTTTTTGTTTTGTATCACTGGAACTTCCAATGAAATATCCGGGATACGCAGATACCATCGCCACATCTTTATTATTTTTGTCCGGAAACATTGCATATTCCATTTTTAATTTAGGATTTATCTTCTGTTCACTGGCTATACCACCGGCATAAATTGCCGAATGCCCTACATTAAAACTTCTTAATCTATCCCTGTATGTATAATTTTTTTCCACATCAGCATAATCTTTAATTTCATTTAATAATTTCAACGCCTCCGAGATACTTTTCTCATCAGAATCAGTATCTCCAATATATGACTGCATCATACATTCAATTGTGTTATAATCCAGATGCATGGAAACCGTATCCAGTTTCTCCTGCTCTGCCCATTGTTTTATCTTCTTACAACATTCCAGAAATTCTTTCCAGTTTTCCGGCGTTTTCTGTATCTTTGCATTTTCAAATATCTGTTTATTATACCAGTAACCACCTGTATTCAGAACATCTGTAACCGTATAGAGTTTTCCATCTGCAGTTTTCCATTTCATCAGAGTTTCCGGAGCAATCATACTCTGAAATTCTTTATCCTTTTCTATATAAGGCATAATATCAATCACATATCCCTGAGTAACCATAAAAGAATATAATGTATCGTTTCCTGTTTCGCCGATATAAATGAGATTTGGCAATTTTCCTACAGAAATCATTTCTTTTACTTTTGATGTTACATTTTCCGGCGAAGGCATGGATATCAGTTTCAGAGAAATGTCCGGATTATCTTTTTCGAATTCACTATATATTTCCCTCATGGCCTGATTATCTTCTTCCATTGTTCCCCAGCCATGTAAAAGAACAATACTGATTTCATCTGACTGTGACAATGTTCCACATCCTGATAAACACATCAGCAACATCAGAAGAAGTATCAGACATTTTTTCATAACGATTTACCTCCGGTAAAGTTTCTCATACTCCTTCGGGGAATATCCTGTATATTTTTTAAAAACACGTGAAAAATATGCCGTATCTTCCCATCCTATACTGTCTGCTATTTCATAAACTCTCATCTTTCCGTCTTCAATATATTTCCTGGCAATTTCAATTTTTTTCCGATTAATCGTTTCGAACAGTTTCTCGCCTGTCCGTTCCTTATATATTCTGCTGATGTAACATCTGTTTGCATGTACCGCATCCGCAATAAGATCCAGGCTTATTTTCTTCGTATAATTTTTCTCTATAAATTTGTTAATGGAATCAATCAGTTCATCCGCAGTCTGAATTTTTTTATTTTTCTTTCTGACAAATGATAGCATCATACTTTCCAGACAATCTTCAATCTCAATAATCCGTTTTGTTTCAAGAATCAGATTGATAGCATCTTCCTGTTCCATATCGAATCCGGTTACTTCATCATCTCCATATTCAATATACAATCTGTGACACTCGGAAATAAACAGAATAGCGGCACTTCGTATATAAGAGTCTGAGTAATCTCTGATAGCCGAACGTAATTTCTGCATTTCTTCCATGCATACATTCTCATCCCCACTCTGCATACAACTTATAATATTACAGACAATTTTATTCAATTTATTATCATTCAGTTTGTTTTTCTGTCCTGCGTATACTTCTGTTCTGTTCTTCTCTGAACGATTATCTTTCTTCAATTCTTCAGAAATTTCTTCCAATGCTTTAGGAAGATCTTCAAACAAATTACTCTTTATCACATATCTTTTCACCTGAAATACAATCGCCTGTTGAGCATATTTAAAATCTTCATATGCCGTAAGCAGCACAACTACTATATCCGGATAATTCTCATGTATCCACTGCGCAGCCTCCATCCCTGTCATAAGTGGCATTTGTATATCCAGTATTACGATATCCGGTTTGTATTTTTCTACAGCATTTACTACTTCTTTCCCATTTTTTAATGCTTCTGCAAGATGATATCCCAGTTCATCCCACGGAATCATTTCTTTTAATGCTTCTCTTATAAATGGTTCATCATCTGCTACTATAACCTTCCACATATTAATTCCCTTCCCGCTAAATTCCTATTCAAGCATATATCCTCAATTGAAACAGGGGATACCTGATTCGGTTAAACTGTTCTATCCTTTCTCATAGGAAGACAGACCGTAACTATTGTTCCTTTTCCAATCTCGCTCTGGAATAATACGCCATATTTATCACCATAAAGATTACGTATCAGTCTCTGAATGTTCATGACACCTACTCGAGGATTCTTATTATCTTTCCTGTCATCCATTTCATTCACATTAAATCCTACGCCATCGTCTTCTACAACAATATTTATAGAATCTTCAGAAGCTTCTCTGATTGCTACCCTGATTCTGCCTTCTGTTCCCTTTGGCTCCAGTCCATGGATGACCGCATTCTCTACTATCGGTTCTATACAGAGTCTGGGGACATAACATTCCTTTATCTCATCAGACTCCCATTCAATATTATAGGTGATGATATCCTTAAATCTTTCACTCTGAAGGTATAAGTAAAATCCGGCTATTTCCATTTCTTCTTTTAACTTTATCTCAACCTCATTTCTTCTGAATAATTTTCCTCTCATTAATCCTGCAAAAGATGTTACCGTCTGATATAATTCTTCATCGCGGTGTTTTTTTACCTTAATAGCAATCATTGTCAGTACATTAAACATAAAATGTGGATTTATCTGAGCTTGCAGATACTGAAGCCGCGCTTCTTTCACAAGTAATTGTGTTTCGTATACTTCTTTGATCAGAGTTTCAATTCTCACTGTCATTTCATTAAAAGAGTCGCTGATCTGCTGAAACTCTAAAATATTGTAATTCTCCAGCTTTGTTTCAAAGTCTCCCGTTCCAACCTGTTCAATTTTTTTTACAATTCTCTGTAACGGATAAGTAACCCTCCTTGAATAATACAATGCTGAAACTACTACTGCAATAAACATAGATACAGCAATTGCCCAGGCCAGCTGAAATCCCGGTCTAATATCCAGATATAATTTACTTTTTGGTATTATTATGTAAGTAGATAAACCAAAACTGTCCTGATTTTTTTTATACAGGTATTTTTTATGATCTTTTTTTATTTCTCCGTCCAGATTAATCAGCTCATCTTTTAAAATTCCATTTAATCCTGTTCCCCCTATTTCAGTCCCATCATTCGTCTGTATTGACCAGTAATATGTCTGATATTTTTCCAGTTTGGAAAAGATCTTGTTGATATTTTCCATATCAAATATTGCAACACAATATCCCATACGTTCCATGTCATCATCATAAACAGAAAAATAGCACTCTATTTCCTGACCGTTTTTTCTGTAATAGAACATTTTGTCCTGGTCTCTGTATCTTTTAATTCCATCAATTATACGTGTATTCTTTATATTATCTGCCGATTGTGTCTCCGGATAAAAATGAATCCCTTTATACTCCATATTTTTAGAAAATACATAATAGTCACTTACAATCGGAAATGTATCCGACACCATATTCTGATTGGAAAAAAGGTTGATTCCCTGTTTCATTACTTTCTCAATTCCCTCTGTCGAACCGGTACGGAAAAAATAATTCATATTTTCATTTTCACTCAGATATATCACTGATTTTTCCCAGAACAGCAGATGATTTGTAAACTGCTTTTCCACACTTTCCATATAGAAATCCATATCTTCGCGCAATGCAATTGAAGACCACTGGAATATGATAACGGATAATCCTCCACCAACCAGAAGCATTGTCATAATACTGGTCCACACAAGCATATTCACCATTTCAGACCGAATTGTCTTTTTATTCTGTCTTTTTATTCTGTCTTTTTATTCTGTCTTTATTCTTTACTTTCATATATTAAAATTTCCTGTTGTCTGGAGTATTTTTATTATAATTTTATCATAAGTGTCAGATTATATCCAGCACTATATGCAGAAGATATCCACCTTTCAACTGTCTTAATCACATTATTTTATGGAATTTCTATAAATTATCGGGACATTACGGAGTAATTTCCTGTAACTCAAAAAACTGCCGTTCCCCAATAATTAGGAAAACGACAGCTTTTCAAAAAAGTATTTGCAAGCCTATTTAATAGCACCCTCAACCATACCATTCATAATCTGCTTCTGAGCAAGCAGGAATACGATGATCATTGGAATCATTGCCAGGAGTGCTGCAGTAAGGATCAGATCCCACTGCTTAACATAAGAACCAACAAACGCCTGTACAGCAACCGGAAGAGTCTTAACCTTACCATTCTGTCCTAACCTACGGCAACTGAATTCGGGTGAAATATCCCGCAAAGTGGGGCGTGCAGATTGCGGGAATGATTTTTCAGACACACTCTAGTACTGTATCCGGTTAGTTTCTAAACTATAACCGGATGCAGTACTAGGAACAGAATATAAAAGTTTCGCTTAACTTTAACACATAGATGATCACTCAATAAAAAAAGACTGCCCAGATTATACTTCGGACAGTCTCGCTTTTTATTTACTCATTCACCGGATTCACATGAACCATGCAGTGTTTTACGTCTTTAAAATTTTTCTCTATAGTATGATGAACATTCTCTGCAACGTCATGTGCCTCATTCAGTGGAATCTCACCATCTGCTGAGATTTCAATATCCACATACATCTTAGAACCAAATAATCGTGTCTGAAGAAGGTCGATTCCCTTCACTCCTTTCACTCCCATGATCACTTCTCTCATGCTCTCTTCTGTTGCCTCATCGCAGGAGTGGTCAACCATCTTATCAATGGCATCTCTGAAAATATCTACAGATGCTTTCACGATCAGTACACAGATTGCCACACTGGCAATTGGATCCAGGATCGGGAAGCCAAGTCTCGCACCCAGGATACCGATAAATGCACCAACAGAAGACATTGCATCTGAACGATGGTGCCATGCATCTGCCATCAGTGCACCGGAATTTATTTTCTTCGCAGCACTTCTGGTATACCAGAACATCCACTCCTTCACTACAATAGAAACAACTGCCGCAATCAGTGCCAATGTTCCAGGAATTGCAATGCTTGCTCCTGAAGTACTCTTAATAATGTTCTCAATTCCACTCATGCCGATTCCGATACCGGTTGCCAGAAGCAGTCCGGACAAAATAATGGAAGATACACATTCCATCCGCTCATGTCCATACTGATGCTCCTTATCGGATTTTTTGCTGGATAAATTCACACCGACTATTACTACGAAAGTACTTCCCACATCAGATGCTGAATGAATCGCATCTGAGATCATGGCACCTGAATGTGCCAGAATTCCGGCAAGTAATTTAAATAAGGAAAGTAACAGGTTTACTGCAATACTCACACCTGATACCTTCATTGCCACCTTATGTTCCCATGCAGGCTCTTCCTTCTTAGCTATCGTATTACTGTTTGTCTTGTCTGGCATTGCTGTCATGTTTAATTTTTTTGTCTGTTCCATAACTAGGACCTCCTAAATTTTCTTTTCAAATATATAAGCTTTTGTACTTTCCTATATTTGAGTTTACAGGTTCTTCTTATGTCACATACATTGCGCCACAGTCAGAAAACATATTTTCTTTCTGTGACTTATCAAAGTGCGGTCTTACAGGGGTCTTTTTGTATTTCGGAACTGCACCTGTCTCAGAAAATCCTCCTAAAAAAATCCCTCTAAAAGAAAATCTTTCCAAAACATACTTTTCAGAAAACAAAAAGACACACCTGCGGAACATACACTGTCCCACAGATATGTCTGAAAATTTTCATATCTGCTGCCGCTTCGCGCGGCCCGGCCCCACGCCCTCGAGCATCTCGGGCATCGCCTGCTCAGTTTGTACTGTTGATCTCGCATTCTGTTGAATGTAATGCAGTGCAAAGAGAATATAAATATTTTTTCTGATAATACACTATAGTATATCGGTTAGTCAAGCCAAATGTTATTGAATTTTTTTATCATGATGAAACAATATTCTGCAGCCACACACCCTTCTTAACCAGCACAAATCCAATCACGCACTTAATCAGATCTGCCAGCTGCACACATGCATAAATCACAAGTACATGAATCCCTGTATAACGACTCAGCACAAACGCGATCGGCACACTGACGCACCAGATAAACACACTGTCAAACAGGAACGTAATAATCGTCTTTCCACCGGAACGCAGGGTAAAATAGGTTGCATGCAAAAACGCATTCTGCGGCATAAAAAACGCAGTGATCATAATCAGATACTTCGCGAGCTCCCTCGCCTCATCATTCGTATTGTAAAGCATCGGAAACAGCGGTGCCATAACAAACATCACAATCGCAACACAGGTACAGCACATCACCGAAAAGGCAATCATCTTGTTATCTGTATCTCTGGCCTTCTTCATATCACCGGCACCCAGAAGCTGTCCTACAATAATCGCAACAGATTCTCCCAGTGCAATAAACACAATATTAAACACATTATTGATCGTATTCGAAATATTCAAAGAAGCAACCACATTCAGGCCCCTCACAGAATAACACTGAGTCAGCATAGCCATAGCTGAAGCCCATAAAGTCTCATTAAACAACAGCGGAGTTCCTTTGACCAGAATCTTCTTTGTCAAATTTGCAGGAACCTTAAGCGTACTGTATAGTCCATTTACAAATGCATTCTTCTCTGTATGCCTGTGTGTCCAGCCTATTACAATTGCAGCCTCCACATAACGTGACAGCACAGTTGCAATTGCCGCACCTCTCACACCCAGTCTCGGGAAGAAAAATACACCATAGATCAACAGATAATTAAACAGCAGATTTACACAGATTGCCACAACCCCTGCTTTCATTGGCAGAACAGTCTCTCCGCACTCTCTCAGAGTACTGGAATAAATCTGCACCATCATAAACGGCGGCAACCCAAACAGCATAATATCCAGATACTGCTTTCCATACTTAAGCGTATCCGCAATCTGCTGCGCAGTACCCTCTCCCTGGAGATACATACTGATCAGATTCTCTCCAACAGTCAGAAACAGCAAAATCGTCCCAATCGTCAGAATCACAGCCATCCAGAACTTATATCTGAATGTCTGTCTCACACCCTCATTATCCTTCTGTCCAAAGTACTGTGCCGTGAAAATACCCGCTCCGGATACCCCTCCGAAAATACACAGATTATAGACAAAAATCAGCTGATTCACAATGGAAGCCCCTGACATCTGCTCCGTACCGATCCGCCCGATCATAATATTATCTAACAGACTCACGAAATTCGTGATTCCATTCTGGATCATGATCGGAACAGCCACAGCCAGAACCATCATATAAAACTTCCTGTCACCGATAAACTTCTTACAAAACGATGACTTCTCCTTCGTCCTCTCCATAAAACTTTTCCTCATCCTTCTTCACAAAAATAGACTGTCCAGAGACAGCCTTCGCCTTAAGCGTTGTATCACCTACATTACTATAAAACCCCCAACATTTCAAGCCCATATCAGTAAATTTATTTTTCTTGTCGCTTCAGCGACATAATTCCTCTCCGTCGCAGTGCGATCCTGCCCGGAGGGCTTTTTTATGTTATAGGAGCATTACGGAGTAATTTCCTGTAACATAAAAAAGCTGCCGTCCTCAATAAATGAAGAAAACGACAGCCTTTTCAAAAAAGTATTTGCAAGCCTATTTAATAGCACCCTCAACCATACCATTCATAATCTGCTTCTGAGCAAGCAGGAATACGATGATCATCGGAATCATTGCCAGGAGTGCTGCAGTAAGGATCAGATCCCACTGCTTAACATAAGAACCAACAAACGCCTGTACAGCAACCGGAAGAGTCTTAACCTTACCATTCTGTCCTAACATCAGAGAAGGAAGAAGGTAATCGTTCCAGATCCACATACCATTCAGAATAGTAACAGTAACAATAACCGGTTTCAGAAGCGGAAGGATAATACGGAAGAAAGTTCCCTCAGGAGAACATCCGTCAATCGCTGCTGCTTCTTCCAGTTCATACGGAATACCTTTAATAAAACCAGTTAAGATAAATACTGTCATAGCACCACCGAATCCACAGTATGCAAATACGATACCAGGGATAGACTGCAACATGCTGATTCCAAGGAATTTACCTACATCACGAAATGTAGAAACCAGAGGAAGCATAACTACCTGGAAAGGAATTGTCATGGATGCGATAAATGTCATGTAAATAGCTGTTGACCATTTTGTCTTGTTACGGCAGATAACCCATGCAGCCATACCGCCAAATAAAGCAAGTAATACAAGGGAAACAACTGTAATGATCGCAGATGTTCCGAATGCACTCCAGAAACTGAAGTTAGAGTTGTTGACAACGTTTGAAATATTTGTCTTAAACTGTGCAAAGCTTGCACCCACAAAGCTTACAGGGTTTGCAACAATACCGTTTGCATTCTTAAATGTATTAATAAGTACCAGATAGAAAGGAGATAATATGTACGCTGCGATAACAATCGCAACAGCTGTAAGCACTACCTTTGGCGTTTTCTTCGTAACCATTACATTTCAACCTCCTTCTTATTGGAAATTCTAACCTGAATAATAGATACAGCAGCCAGGATAATGAAGAACAGAATAGCTTTCGCCTGACCAAGTGCATAATTGTTCTTGGAGATCGCTGTATTATAAATATTCAGAGCCAGCATCTGAGTACCGTTTGTCAGATAGTTTCCGAAGAAACTTGCAACAGAACCTGTACCATTTGTTAAAGCCATGTTAACATCGAACTGTTTGAATGCTGATGTTAAGGTAAGGAATGTACAAATTGTAATTGTAGCTGCGATCATCGGAATCTTAATCTTAAATAATGTTGTAACTGCATTTGCGCCATCGATCTGTGATGCTTCCAGTACATCTTTAGGTACCTGTGTCAGACCAGTTACATAGATCAGCATGATATAACCTGCATACTGCCAGATATAAACAACGATGATAGCCATCATAGCTGTGTTTGTCTTTGACAGAAGTGAAATATTATTTGTCATCTTGATCAGTACATTGTTAAATACGAACTGCCATACATAACCAAGTACGATACCGCCGATCAGGTTTGGCAGGAAGTAGGAAGCTCTGAAGAATGAGAGTCCCTTAATCTTAGAAGTACAGAGTAATGCGAGCATAAACGCTACTACATTTACCAGAACCATGTTCAGAACTACAAACAGAATTGTGATGATCAGTGACCAGAGGAAACTTGGTTCATTGAACATTGTCTTGTAGTTTGCAAATCCTACAAATCCTGTCATCTTGATTCCATTCCAGTCTGTAAAGGAATAAAACACACCAAGGCATAATGGAATAATGACTGTTACTACAAATGTAAATAACAATGGAAATACAAATATAAAGTTAACGATGCTTCTGTGATGTTTTAATGTCGGGAATAAATACATTCCCAGTAAAATGCCGATTGCACCAATGATCAGTGCCGGACCTCTCCAGCCTGCTCCACTTCCGGAAATATCCTGAATCAATGCTACAGCCAGCAAAATAATACCGGCAATCAGGCATACCATGGAGATTACTTTTTTACTAGCACTGTTTGTATTCATTTTGCCTTCACCCTTCCTATTTCTTATTCAAAGCAAAAATGCTACTGTCAATTTCGTTCTAAGTAACACAAAAATCAATGCGTCTTAACCGTTTTTGCGTACCTGAATGGAGGTCTGCCCGGACCTTTACTCAGGTATGCAGCGCAATAAAAATGGGCGGCAACATAATCGCCGCCCAACAGATATCAGTTATTCATTCTGATTAGTTTGCGTATGCACTCTCAAGAACCTGCTGCATTGTCTTTACAAATCCAGCTTCATCAAGGCTTCCAGATGCATAGTCAGCAAATACCTGACCTGTATAGTTCTGTGCGATACCTTCTTTGAAACCTGGAATTGACCAGTGCCATGCGGATGTCTTTCCTGCTTTCTGATAATCAGTAATTGTCTGAGCAAACGGATCCTCGCCTACGATTGTGCAGGATTTGAATGGGCTTACGAATCCAGCTTCTTTTACGAGGACTTCCTGAGCTTCGTCTGTTGTCAGCCACTGAAGGAATGCTTCTGCTGCTTCTACATTACCATCTTTGTATACAGACCACCAGGATGGGGAGCTTGTAAGGATTGTATCCTGTCCGTCTTCGAATGCGTATGGGATCATACCAACTTCGAAATTACCAGCTTCTTTGTAAGCGTCAGCGTCATCACCAACCATTGTTGCACCGATCCAGGATCCCTGTGTAACAAATGCATATTTACCGGATGAGAAGTTCAGGATCTGCTGATCGTATGTACCGGAAACAAGGAGCGCAGGATCTGAATACTGGTTCAGAAGACCTACAAAGTTAGCGAAATCTGTGAAACGGTCTTCGTCAAGTTTACCGCCATCATTGAGCATATCAATGTAAGTAGTGTCTTCTCTGTCAAGACCTTCATCCAGATATGTACCAAATAAATGGTTACCGGTTGACCAGTAAAGGTTAACTGGCTCTGCTGCATAACCTACAACTGCTGTAAGTCCAAGTTCATCTTTCTTGGAATCGATTGTCTCAAATGCTTCTTTGATTGCATCTGGACTTGTTAATGTGGAAGGATCAATTCCTGCTTTGTCAAGGATGTCTTTGTTATATGCAAGACCGATTGCTTCTGTTGTATATGGGAAACCGATTGTACCCTGGCTCTCATCAACATAAGCTGCATCTGTATCAGAAGCCCATTCCTGATCGCTCATATCTACTAACATATCTGTCCAGTTAGCAAAGTCTGCTCCACTACCGTTTACGAAGATATCAGGCATGTTATCTGACTGATAGTATCCTTTCAGAGTACCCTGGATATCGATTCCGCCGCCCATGGATTCGATTTCTACTTTAGTTCCTGTTTCTTTCTCATACATTTCAGCTAATTTCTTTAACTGAGCGTCAACTTCGATCTTACCGTTTACAAGACGAATACTGTCACCGTCTGCTGCCTGTACGGATACTGCTGCCGGAACCATTGATGCGATCATAGATACTGCTAAAAGTGTTGCAAATACTTTTTTCTTCATTTTCGTCACCTCGTCATTTTTTTAACTGTTTCTTTTACCTTTTGCGCATAAGGTTTTTTGATATTTGTATAATACCACTTTGTTTCTGAAATAGCAAGACCTTTTTCGCATAAGTTTGAATTTTTTTATCTTTCTTTTTCGTCATTTGTTAAATATGCACAATTTCTTTTTTCTGTCTTATTACACAATGTCCAAAAAAGTGCTACTTTGAGGTCAAAAAAATGCATATTCATTGGAATGGGTACTTTTTTTCGCACACCTTTCTCCTGAACACGCATCTTTTGTCCTTATGTTTTCCTTTTTTCTCTATAAAAACCTGTCGTTGTACTTATTCCAGGAATCTCTTCCATATCTTTAATCGTAACCATTTTCTGTCCATATTTCCTTCAAAATTATTTCATCTGCTTTGTATTCGAAGAAATCAAAATCTGCGCATTTCTTGTGAAGCACACGATCTGCACAGGTGATACCTACCATTGTTCCTGTAAATTCACCATATTTACAGTATTCATCAGAAAATCTCGTAGTATCAAAGATTCTTCCGATCTTCTGATAGTTTTCACCATCATAGCTCCATTCAAACCAGGATTTACGTCCTTCGATATAGAGTCTCAGATAGATCGGCTTATCTTCTACCGGAATTCTCGTGTTGAGGAATTCTGTTTTTTCACCATTTTCCAAATGGATGATAGACAACGCACTCTGTCCCAGTGTTTCGCTGTAATATTTTCGCAGATTGATATAGTTCATATTGTCGTAATACAGGATCAAGCCTGCACTGTGCTGATGAACTTCCGGCACGAATTCCATCTTTGTAGTGATTCTTGCATAAACACTGGTAAGTTTTCTGGCAAGGATACTTACTTTATTCAGGGAGGTTCTGGATTCCTGTCCACGGAGTCTTACATATCCCTTGCGTGCTTTTACATCCGCAAATCTCTCCGGCATGATTCTTGGCGCATAGTAGAAATTGCCAAGTTCTTCTCCGTCAAAGTCATCGAAATCAGGAGTTTTCTCTACTGGGTACTCTGGAAGGGAACTTTCCGGCACCTCCATTTTTGCCAGATTGCTTCCGTCAGCCATACGAAGCCAGTTATCCTCTGTCCACATCATCTTCTGGATTGCTGTTTCTCTTCCGAGTGTGCAGCGGAGTTCCGGCACGAACGGTCTGGAGCAGAGATGAACCAGGTATACCTCACCGGTAGGAAGTTCTACATAGCTTCCATGTCCGGATTTCTGCAAAATGGAGTCCGGATTGTAATATTTCGGTTTCAGATGATCGGGATCCTGTCTCTCATAAGACTCTCCCGGTACACTGGTCACAATCGGATTCTTCGGATCTTTTTCATATGGTCCCCAGACATTTCCGGAGCGTCCCATTGTAACACAGTGATTGTATCCTGTGCCGCCTTCTGCGCACATAATGTAATAATATTCTCCTCGTTTAGTCAGATGAGGAGCTTCGATGCAACCTCTGTCTGTGCCGCCTCTCCAGATTCGTTTCGGATATCCTACAATTTCTTTTTTGGCAGGATCATATTCTACCATGCAGATCGCGCCTGGTTTTTCGTATCCTTCTCTCGTCTCCCACTCCAGGGAAACAATGTATTTCTTTCCGTTTGTATCATGGAACATGGAAGCGTCAAAACCTGAGGAATGAAGATATACAGGCTCACTCCATGGACCTCTGATATCTTTTGCACAGATCATAAAGTTATCTACATCGAAATATCTGGCGTTCATGGAATTCATCACTCCATAAACCACATAGAACATATCTTCTTCCTCGCAGTAAGTAAGACATGGCGCCCAGATTCCTTTTGCGCTCGGAAGTTTCTTCAGATCTACTTTTTCATCATCTGTCAGTACATGGGTATATAATTCCCAGTTCTTTAAATCTCTGGAATGATAAACCGGAATTCCCGGAAACCATTCAAAAGTAGAAACTGCAAGATAATAGTCATCCCCTTTTCTGCAAATACACGGATCAGGGTTAAAACCTGGAAGTATTGGATTTTGAATCATTTTGACTTTTTTTCTCCTTAAATTATTCTGTATCTTTACAATCACACGGATTGTTAAATCGTTACAGCATATTTTATCATAAAAACAGCATTTCCGATATCCTATCAATATCTGAAATGCTGTTTTTTTATTGCTGTCTGTTATTTCTTTAAATCGTGTTTTATAATACACGGAACACAAGTTTATGCTGTCTGTTCTTTTTTCTTATTTGTGACTGTAAGCAGGTGACTCTTGATTAATACAGGACGTACTGCATTGTAAATTACTGCTACCAGGATTACTGAAACAACTGCATTGAATAGTGTAGCTGCAGCACTCATTTTCGCCAGTGCTTCGGCAAGTTTCTGCGGCTGTCCCAAGATATACTGTTTGTAGAAATATCCTACGATCGGATCTGCAATTACATTGAATCCAAGTCCTGCAACAGAAGCAATCAGGCTCCATTTGAATACATATTTCTTATCTGTACTTTCATTGATCTTTGCGATTTTGTGTGCTACCAGTCCTGTGATAAGGCCGATACAGAACTTCAGGACAAATGTTTTCGGCGCACCAGTAATATAAACCGGGTCCATCAGGTCTGCGATTCCCATTCCGATGGCACCGGACAAACCGCCATATACACCGCCGATAAGCAGTGCTGCCAGTACGCAGAATGCATTTCCAATATGAATGGAGGTTGCATCTCCGCCGGGTACCGGAATCTTAATCTGCAAAAATGTGAAAGATACGTAGCATAACGCAGCCATTAACGCTGTCTCAGCCAGTTTTGTAATTGTGCTGTTCTGTGTGTTCATAATAATTTCCCCTCTCGTATTGCTGTATCAATTTATGAAGGTATGATACACTTTGTTGATTTTTATTTCAATGACCAGTTTCTTCATTTTTTCAGAGGTCAGATAAAAAAATCCTCTGCTGCCATGCACATTCCGCATGGAAACAGAGGACTTTATCCTGTTCATACTATTCTCAGGCATCCGCATTGCCTAATCTATGACCTATATCTTAGATTCTTGCTACGCCAGATTTTCTTGCAGCTTCTGCTACTGATTTAGCTACTGCATCTTTTACACGTGGATCGAATGCTGCCGGAAGAATATATTCCGGATTTAATTCTTCGTCACTTACCAGACCTGCGATCGCGTATGCTGCTGCCACTTTCATCTCGTCGTTGACATCTGATGCTCTTGCATCCAGTACACCACGGAAAAGTCCAGGGAAGCAAAGTACATTATTTACCTGATTCGGGTAATCAGAACGTCCTGTAGAAACAACTGCTGCTCCTGCTGCTTTTGCTTCATCAGGGAAGATCTCAGGTACCGGGTTTGCACATGCAAAGATGATCGGATCTTTTGCCATTGTGCGGACCATATCCTGTGTCAGTGTCCCAGGTGCGGATACACCGATGAAGACATCTGCGCCTTTGATTACTTCTGCAAGAGTACCTTTCTCTTTGTTGAAGTTTGTAATCTTAGCCATTTCTTCTTTGATTGGGTTTAATCCTTCTCTGCCTTCGTAGATCGCACCTTTTCTGTCTGTCATGATAACATTCTTAAGTCCCATGGACATTAACAGTTTGATGATAGCGATACCTGCTGCACCTGCTCCTGAAGTAACGATCTTAACTTCATCAAGTTTCTTTCCTACAATTTTCAGTGCATTGATGACACCTGCAAGTGTGATAACAGCTGTTCCATGCTGATCGTCATGGAAAATCGGAATATCGCAACATTCTTTCAGTTTCTTTTCGATCTCAAAGCATCTTGGTGCGGAAATATCCTCAAGGTTGATTCCACCGAAAGATCCGGCCAGGAGGCTTACAGTCTTAACGATCTCATCAACATCTTTGCTGCGAACGCAAAGCGGAATGGCATCTACACCACCGAATTCTTTAAAGAGCACACATTTACCTTCCATAACAGGCATACCTGCTTCCGGACCGATATCTCCAAGTCCCAGTACTGCAGTTCCGTCTGTGACAACAGCAACTGTGTTCCAGCGTCTTGTTAACTCATAGCTCTTGTTTACATCTTTCTGAATTTCAAGACAAGGCTGAGCAACACCAGGTGTGTAAGCAAGGCTTAAGGCATCTTTGGAATCTACTTTGGCTCTTGATACAACCTCAATTTTACCTTTTAAATCATAATGCATTTTTAAAGATTCTTTTGCGTAATCCATTTTCGATTTGGCTCCCTTCTGCACTCTTTTTTTGAGACGCCTACATTGTAACATTTACTTTGCCAAGATGCCACTGTTTTTTTTATTTTAAATTGACTATTTTTTATCAAAGTTATAAAAACAGCATTCTCACATTTTTGTTTATGGGAATGCTGTTTCAGTTATTGGACTTTGTTATTTATTTTCATCAAAATGTACTTCCGCACTGGCAACTGCACGCTCGTCCAAGAGCTGCTTAAAGGTCTTAGTCTTTGCCTTTTCTTCGTAATCGTCGGACCAGTAGTAGCCTTTCAGTTCGTCCATGTATTCGATATAATCGCAGAGGTATACGTATACTGTGGAAATATCTCTGTCTGAAATGGCAACTGTGTTGGCAGTTCCTGTGAACTTTCCAAAACTCATAGGTTTTCCATCTGCATCCAGAATAACCGGGAAATAATCCGCGGTGTCACCACTTTCATTCATGGTAATCTCAAACGGTGTCTTAGTCAGAGATATGACTCCGTTTCCTTCGCTGTCTACAGCCTGAATCTCTTTTATTACTGTCTGTGCATCATTTTTTTCTACAGGAATTGTGAAGTCCCAGTCTCCGTCCACCCACCAGTTTTCATATTTATTTGGGTGTTTATTTACATCCGGATAAAGTTTTGTATACTTATTATACATTTCCTGGTCGATCAATCTTAATGTTTCCTGCTGTTCTTCTGTGAAATTCTCATAGTCGTCTTCGTTTAAACCTGCATCTGCCACTGCCTGGTCACGTTCATCTCTCAACTCCTGTGGAATCTCCGGTGTTGTAGTTTCTTCTTCAGGTAACATACCTACTATCTGAGGAAAACTTAATTCCATGGTAAACTGATCCGGAACTTTGATTTCTTTCAGATAATCTTTTTCGTCAGGTGCTCCTGCCGCGACTGCGTCCTCAATAGTTACGTTCTCTGCATCCTCTATTCCAATTGCTGCTGCCATCTCCTCATTTGTAGCATTATACACATCATCAATTCCTTTTTCTTTCCAGAATTTTTCCCAGGCTTCATTAAATCTTTGCTCCCCTGCAAAATCATAAGTGAATTCAGTGTTGTCTATACGCAGCACTCCTGCAAATGTGTGATCATCAATCAATTGTCCATCCAGCGGAGCATTCACCAGCATATCGCCATCATTAAAATCACATTTCATCCATATACTGCCATTGTTCAGATTGATCCATGGCGTTCCGTCTTCTGTCAGAAGAGTATTCGGAATTTTTTCTTCCATACTAATGATAAGGGATATGTACAATGCAGTATCATTACAATATACTTCTGAGACAGTAAGTGTTGTACCATTGTAGGTCTGGCTCCATTTACTATCCGTATTCTCAGCTTCTACGTTCTCGGATTCTGTAGCGTTAGTGTTCCTGTTGTCTGAAGATGTGTTCTGTTCTTTTTCATTCTGTGTGCTGCCAACTTCCGTGCTGCTGTTTTCATCCTCTAAAGGTGTCGCATATTTGCTGAAATCTCCGGAGAAGCCGAGGGAATTGCCAATGCGCTCAAATACATTGCCAACCAGTGGAATATTTTCTGCAAATGCAGGATTTGTAATACACACTGCTGAAAATACTGCTGCCGCTGCTGTCATGCCAAGTACTGTCTTATATATTGTTTTAAATTTTCTATGAGATCGCGTTGAATTGCTATTATCAGCAAACTCTCTGTCATCCTGACTATATTTGTTAATTTCCAGACTTTCGACTTTTCTATTTTCTTCGCTATATGTATCCTTTGTGCTTTCCTGTCTTTCTGAAGCAGCTGCCATCTCTCTGATTTTTGCAAATGCCTCATTTTTTGCTGCTTCCGCCTGTTCCGGCAGTGGGAAATCTGCCTGCAGAATTTCTTCGATTACATTGTTTGCATCATTCTCCATCTTTTTATCAAAATTAAACTTCTTTGCCATTCTTACTTCATCCCTTTCTTACACTCGCCGTCATGCTTCCTGCTGATACCGGATTTTTTCCTAATATACCATGTGTGTTTCCTTTGTTTTCTTTCCCCGGCTGATTCGTCATTTTACTTCCTGGCATGTACTGTACTTTCTTTCGGTCATTCTCCTCTACCGGTGCATATTCCTGCTTTAACTGTACCCGCGCCCTGGCGAGTCTGGTTTTTACGGTGTTTTCGTTGACATTTAATATAGAAGCAATATCTGCGATCCGGAATCCTTCTACATAATACAAAATCAGTATGATCCTGTAAGATTCATCCAGCATTCCCAGCATTTCCTTAAACTCAAATTCCGCAATAGACATATCCTGTCCCGGAACTTCCGGGAGTTCTTCTGCCCTGCTGAAATTTTTGTAATGCCGGTGAATTTTATTACATTCATTAATCAGAATCCGAATCATCCAAGTCTTAAAATATTCAGGATTTTTCAGTGTATGTATCTTTTCAAAGCAGGTAAGTATGGTATCCTGTATGGCATCGGCTGCATCCTCGTCATTATCCAGGATTCCTCTCGCCACCTTGTACATTGCCAGAGAATTCTTTTCCATCAGTTCCAGAAATGCATCTGCATCTCCTGAGATGGAGCGTTTTACCAACTGTATCAAATGCTGATCCTCCTTGCTTAGAGTATGTTTCTGTAAATGGGTTTCATTCGAATGAAGTTTTGTTGTTTTTGTTTTACACTTATTAGATGGGAAAATGTAATGAAAAGTTTCAAAAAGCTGCCACTTTTTTTGTGACAGCTTTTCAATGGGCGTTTTTATGTAATATTTTGTTTTATTCCTCAGCGTTTAATCTTTTCTGATACATAGACTGAAGCAGGAATTTTCCTGTCTCTGTTTTGAATACTTTTTCCAGCATATTTCTCACATTGTTTCCGGAGAAATTACTCTCATCAGCATTTACCAGATAATCTGCTTCTATCATAATCTGATAATCAATACCGTCGATTCCGGTTATTGTGTGATGATGGCTTACAATATAAGAAACACGATCCACAAATTCTTTCGGCAGATCTGAATCTGCGAAAAATTCCTCTATCAGTGCCGCACTTTCTTCCTCCTGATGCTTGCCGTTGGCATTTCCGTATTTTACTCTGCAGAGAGGGCAGGCAATATCATGGACAACCGCAGTTACCTCCACCAGCTTCTGCTGCTCTGGTAACAGATTTTCGCCTTCTGCGATTGTTTTTGCATATGCGTATACTTTCATGAAATGATTGATGTCATGAAGATCTCCCTTGGAATACTCTACCATTTTCTTTACAACTTCTGCTACTGTCATGTTTTGTTCCTGCCTTTCTCTTACGAATATAGTTACTTGTTCACTCCATTCTCAATAACCAGGTTTATCTTATTCTGAAAAACAGCAGAATCTTTCGATCCTGCTGTTTACAATTATCAATTATTTGCAAAGTTCCTCAGCCATAGCCTCAATCTCTGCCTCATTTGCTTCGCTGAGTGAGGACATAATCTTTACATTGTTCTCGAGCCATGTGATGTTTTTGCTCTTTTCGAACATCCCCTGCATGATTCTTGCTGCTGCAGGTGCCCAGCTTCCGTTTTCAATGAGACCGATGGTGCGGTTCTGGTAGCTGCGTTCTGTCAGATTTTCAATATAAGTACGCATGAATGGGAAAATATCTCCGTTATATGTAATAGTTGCAAGTACCAGTTTGCCATAGCGGAACGCATCTTCTACTGCTTCTGCCATGTCATCTCTTGCAAGGTCAAATACAGTTACTTTCGGGCATCCTTTTTCTTCCAGTTTCTGTGCCAGAAGTTCTACTGCTTTCTTTGTGTTTCCATAAACAGATGTATAGGCGATCACAACACCTTCACTCTCCACTTTGTAGGAGGACCAGATATCATATTTCTCAATGTAATGTCCCAGATTCTCTGTGAGGATTGGTCCATGGAGCGGACAGATTGTCTGGATATCCAGAGTTGCGGCAGCTTTCAGGAGCTTTTGAACCTGTGCACCGTATTTTCCAACGATTCCGATATAGTAACGACGTGCTTCGCTGTCCCAGTCTTCCTCTACGTCAAGCGCTCCGAATTTGCCGAATCCATCAGCAGAAAACAGAACTTTATCAGTGCTGTCATATGTAACCATAACTTCCGGCCAGTGAACCATCGGTGCGAATACAAATGTCAGAACATGTTTTCCAAGTGTCAGGCTCTCGCCGTTACCTACTACGAGTTTCTTTCCGTCCAGATTCAGTTTTCTGAAGAAATTCTCCATCATGGTAAAAGTCTTTGTGTTGGCAACAACTGTTGTGTCCGGATATGCCTTCATGAAGTTCTCAATATTAGCCGCATGATCCGGTTCCATATGCTGTACAACCAGATAATCCGGTTTTGCGCCGTTAAGAACCTCTGCTACATTTGTAAGCCATTCATCCTTGAAATTAGCATCTACGGTATCCATAACTGCGATCTTTTCATCCATGATCACATATGAGTTATAAGACATACCGTTTGGCACTACATACTGTCCTTCAAACAGATCTACCTGATGATCATTTACACCTACATAATAAATATCATTTCCGATTTTCATGATGTGAATTTTCCTCCTTATTGATCTCCTGTTATTTTTCAGAGATGAAAATTTCTTTTTTTTATTTCTGCACCTATTATATCCAATTTCTTACTGGAAATCAATAGTATTACTGTCAACCAAATACAATTCTACGATAATTACTATCCGACAAAAAAGAATATTCATATAAAATAGAAATTCCTACTCATTTTTATTTAACCGAATCAAGTAATTCCCCTGACTCAAGTGTCTTTCATGCAAGATCTGTTATACCTTTGCGGAAAAAGTTGCCCAGGCACAGGCGGTCACAAAAACCATTCCATCTTCTCCCTCACATCTGCATGCTTCAGATAAATAACATTAAATTCTCTGACTATGGGCTCACCCTTCAGTGTAAAAATCCCAAGCTCCGGGTCGCTTTTGGCAAGTACTTCATATACAAATGAGATTCCATACCCGGACTTGATCAGGTCGATGATCATCTTAAAGCTGGAAATACATATATGCCGGTGAAAACGCTCCAAAGATTCATTATGCTCCAGAAGCTTTTCCTCCAGAATAGCCAGCGTTCCAGAGCCTTTTTCGCGATGGATCAGAGTTTCTTTCAGGATCTCCTCTACAGATACTTCACGGCCTGCAAAGGGATGATCCTTCGAGCAAATCCCCACAAAAGGTTCCCGGCGATACAGCTGGCTTCCGAATCTGTTTTTGTCAAAAAATCCTTCTATGATGGCATAGTCCAGAGTATTTTGTTCCAATAAATGCAAAAGATGCTTTGTGTTATCCACGATCAGAGTCAGTGCTGTATCCGGCTGATTTAAAAAATCGTGAATCCTGTCTGTGATCACATAGTCACCAATGGTCTTGGTTGCACCGATACGCAGTTCCCGGAGACCATTGTTTTTTATCTTTTCCCTGAGAAAATTTTCACGCTGCTGAACCGATCGCAGGTAATCCTCCAGCATCTGCGCTGCAGGGGTCTTGATCAGTTTTCTGTTTTCATAAAGAAAAAGACGGCAGCCATATTCCTTTTCCAAAAACTGGATATGCTGGGTAACTGCCGGCTGAGTAATATGTAACAGCTCTGCCGCCTCCCTGTAATTCATAACATTGCATACTGCCATAAACGTTTCCGTTCTGTGATCTAACATAATCTTTTTAAACTCTCCCACTCTATTGATATCAGATAGTTTTTTCTGTGTAGTTTTCTTTTTCATAAGCATTACTTATCGTATAATAAAAACTCATAAATTGATTTTATCATTCATAAAGCCTATAATCAACAAAAGAAACACCGTATACATCAGAGAACAATAACGGCTATATAAAGGAGATACTGAATCATGAATGAGAAAAAGCCAGTAACATCTGACAACCCAAAACTGAGTCCCGAGGAAATCAAACGGGTAAAGGGTCTGGGATGTCTTCAGGACAAACGATATGATGACATTTTTAATATTCGAGTCATTACAGGAAATGGTCATATTACAACAGATGAACATCGTGCTATTGCAGATGCAGCAGACAAATTCGGAAATGGCCAGATCACTATGACAACCCGCCTGAGTATGGAAATCCAGGGAATTCCTTATGATAATATTGAAAAAGCCATTGCTTTCCTTGGAGAACACGGCCTGATGACAGGCGGAACCGGAGCCAAAGTGCGTCCTGTTGTCTCATGCAAGGGAACAACCTGCCAGTATGGTCTGATCGATACCTTTGCACTCAGTAAAAAAATCCATGAGCGTTTTTATATAGGATATCACGATGTAGTGCTCCCGCACAAATTCAAGATTGCAGTTGGCGGATGTCCTAATAACTGTGTAAAGCCTAATCTGAATGATATGGGAATTATAGGTCAGAGGATCCCAAAACCGGATGTTGAGAAATGCCGGGGATGTAAGAAATGTCAGATTGAAAAAAGTTGTCCTGTCCATGTCCCGAAATTAGTTGACGGTAAACTTTACATTGATCCTGAAGAATGTATCCATTGCGGACGCTGCAAAGGGAAATGTCCTTTCGGCGCAGTACCGGAATATCAGAATGGTTATAAAATCTATATCGGAGGCCGCTGGGGTAAGAGAATCTCACACGGTCAGGCTCTTACAAGAATTTTCACAGAGGAAGAAGAGGTAATGACTGTCATAGAGAAAGCAATCCTTCTCTTCAAAGATGAAGGAATCGCTGGAGAACGGTTTGCTGATACTGTGAAACGTCTCGGATTTGAGTATGTGAATGAGAAATTGATTGGCTGAGCATTGAATCACCAAGTCAAGTGGATAAAATCATCCGCTCCGCTACTTGCTTGATTCGGTTAAATAATCACACCAGTCCAACCGTATTTTGCCACAGCCCTTTCTCTTCAGCTCCGGAGTGATGCAGATTGCTCCCATGATTATGATTGGGGATAGTGAATGTTGTTAACGTCAACTGCACTCTGCGGGAGGTTGTGTTTGACTGTATCCGCAACCTCCCGGTTACATCACAATCTCCATTGTATTGTACTTAATCACCACTTTACAACTTTTCATTAAGCCCAAGAATCAGCGGCAGGATCATTACGGAAGCGCATTCAAACAGAAATGTTCTGAGGAATGAAATGACTGCCAATGTAAGTCCATCATTGAGGGCTGTAAAGAAAGCGGAACCAAATATGGCAATCCCTGCGAAGATAAAGGAAAAAGCGCATCACCAACCATATTTATCACACCTGCAGTAACTGTCACAACCAGTCCCAGTTTCGGCTTTTCTGCGGTAACAGCCAGGCTTGAAAATGCATATTGCAGCATAAGAAATGGTAATGCTACAAGAATAATTCTTCCTCCGTCCAGTTGCTTAGCGCTTTACATTCAGCCTCAAATAGTCGTGCAGCTGTCTTGGAAGTATATATTTTTCCTTTTTCAGTAAGATATACCATCTTCGATTTTCCATTGCATTTTTATTTTCTTCTTTCTACACTTTTAGCACTTCCTATAACGAAATACTGAACATTTCTGCTACTTCCCTGGCTACTCCATTTTCTTCGCAATCAGCTACAACTTTCTCTGCCATGTTAATAATCTGCGGAACTGCATTTGCAACTGCTCTACTGTGACAGAACTCCCTGAACAGACATACATCATTCACTCCATCGCCAAACACCATTACTTCCTCTGATGATATGGCATTTTCATCTATAATACGTTTTACCATTTGAAATTTATCAGCTGCCGGAGAAGTAATCTCCACATTCCAGGGAGCTGAAGAAGTGACATGTATATCTGTTCTGCCTTTTAATTTCTCTTTTGCCTGCTGAATGTTTTCATAATCTTTAGAAAAAGCAAAAATCTTCAAAATATAAGCTGTTCCCTTCCGATATTCCTGAAACGGAATAAGATCCGATGAATCATCCAGCAATCTTGGCGCAGTAGCATAGTTACCTTCAGAAGTATTTATCTCCAGATCAATATTTCTCTTTGTAAAAAATGTAATTAATTCTTCACATATGTCCTGAGGTAATGCCTCATAATACTGTTTTTCTCCATTACAACTACGGTATTCTGCCCCGTTCAGCAAAATCATATCCAAATCAATATCTGCCTTTTTCAGCACAGGTTTTACTGTTTCGAATCCTCTCCCAGTGGCAATTACCCAACTGATTCCCATCTGCTGTGATCTTCTGATTATTTCAGCCGTAAGAACACTCATCTCTCCATTCTTTCCAGTCAGAGTCATATCCAAATCGCTGACGATCATTCGTATCATAATACCATTCCCCCATATGTTTGTGAATTTTGAATACAGTGCTGTTTGAAAATACTTTCTACAAAATGTACGCTTAAGCTACATAAACTGAATAAGAGTAGAACCTCCCACATATGAATTTTGGGGACAAAATACTTTTTGCCCCCAAAGTTATATTTATGGTATCACAGCTTTCTTGTAAATTCAACCATTCCAGAAGTTGGAACAGAAATTATAACAAATTGATTAGCCGACACTTCGTTACTCTCCATTAAATTTCCATAGCAGTCCCGTACTTCATATTTAAGAGTATCTGAGGAATTACACCTGAAGCATACCTCTTCTTCCTTTACAGCGTGAATATAATAAATTTTCTTATTAATATCTCTTAAATCTGCCAGTCTTCCTTTACTGTAATGCACCAGTATTTTTTCATTTCCACATTCTGCACAGACCTCCGGATAAAGATTTTCCGGTTCTTCTGGCTGAATCTGGCTATGTAACAGAATTTCTCTCTTTTCATCCATAAACCCAAGCCAGAACAATAACATTCGCTTCATATCATCCGTTATCTGATCCAGACATACCGAAATCTGTACAGTTGCAAACAAACAGCTCAACAACTGTAATCCTGCATCTTCCGGCTTCTCATCAGGATGCCACATCAGCATATCTGAATGAACCGCTGTACTGCCACTTAAAAGCCGCAGGTCAATCGTACCTGTTCGATTGCTGACTGCGGATCCCGGACAGTCACTTACACGAAAAATATTTCCGTATCTTCGTATCTGAGGTCCAATATATCTTTGTCTGAACTCAATCAGAATATCCGGGCGGATTTTTTTCAGAGTATCCATAACATCTGTAAGGAAAATATTCAGCGCATCCTGTATATCATGACAATCCATTTGCTCATTATAGGAAGGACTTTCTTCCTGGAAATAGAACTCATCAATAAAATCCAGTTTTAAGCCATCCAGATTCCAGTCTTTTACTGCTTTTACATAGATTGCTTTCAGATATTCCCGGACTTCCGGATATCTCAAGTCAAAGATTCCAGCCTGCTGACTTTCATTATATCTCAATAGTTTATCATGAAATCTTTCCCATGCTTTGGTATTTTTTCCAATATAAGGTACAGAGAACCATAAAAGATATTTCAGCCCCATAGCCTGTACCCTTGCTACATGCTGCGCAAAATCAGGGAATTTCTGCTGTGATGGTTCCCAGTCTCCACAATAAGCGTATCCTCTGTTATTATCTTCTGTCTGCCATCCATCATCTACGATAATTGCTGAAAATCCCATTTCGGCAGCACGCAGACTTTCTTCTTCTACACTCTCTGCCGTAATATTCTGGTGTTGGGAATACCAGAAGGAATACATCGGTTTCTTTGCAAGCTCAGGAACTTCTGCCGGCATGATATTCAGTGTCTCTTCCCACCAGTATCTGACTTTATCAAGAACTTCCCAGTATTTTTTTCTTTCTATTGATTCCCAGATTGTAATTTTCAAATCTTTTTCGCTGAAGCCCTGCGTAACCGGAATTTCAATTACACACAGCATATTTCCATCTTCTTCATGAATTCCACACTTCATAAATACTTTCTGGCGTACTTCTGAAAGAGCGATTGTATGGCGGTTCATTCCGTCAGAATTATAAAAGCATACAACCGGCGCGGAACTTGCCGTCATAGATTCCACAGCAGAATCATAATCTGCTTTTACAGAACGGTCAAATTTACATATTGGAAACCATCTGCCACTGATATCTGTTGCAGGAAAAACAAATTCCAGTCTGATCGTACCTTCCTTGTTGTCTTCTGCCTGTTGTTTCATCTCAATATCCACGTATGTTATCTTCACGTCCTGAAGCTTATTTTCTTCCTGAACACATGTGTTTATTTTTAGATTGCTGTAAACTGTCATATAGTTATTCTCAGTAATTTTTTTCATTTTGCTTCTCCATATACACAGTAATCCTGTATCGCCATTACTATTAGTCAATCAGGGGGGATATTTTCAACCCTCTTCACCATTTACTCATAATTTTGATACAGGATCTGCTCTTTTTATAATTTTTCAGGTTATGATTTTACGGCTCCTGCCACAACACCTGCGATAATGTACTTCTGCAAAAACAGATACAGTACAATTACCGGTGCTGCGACCATAAGTAATGATGCCATGATCAGCCCCAAATCTGAAGAATATGTTCCATAAAACATCTGTGTCGCAATTGGAAGCGTATACAATTCTTTCTGTGTCAGAACCAGAGATGGAAGCAGGAAATCATTCCAGATACCCATTGCATACAAGATTACCAGTGTAGCGGTGGTAGGTTTTAACAATGGAAATACGATTCTGAAGAACGTCTGATATTTTGTACAGCCATCCAGCTTCGCTGCTTCTTCCAGTGACATTGGAATATTACTTTTGATAAATCCATGATACATGAAAACTGATTGTGCTGTTGAAAATCCCACATGCATCAGAATCAGCGTCAGTCTATGATTCAGGATATGAAGATTTCCTCCGTAAATTGACACCAGTGGAATCATGATAACCTGAAATGGAATTACCATGGAAGCAATCATCAGTCCGAAAAATATTTTGTTTATTTTATAATCCATTCTGACAAACAGATATGCACACATCGCAGATGTAATAATGATCAGCACAACACTGACACCTGTAATGCAAAGAGAATTCAAGAATGCTCTGATAAAATTCATTTTATGGAATGCTTCCACGTAATTATCCAGAGACGCTCCATGACTTCCGATCAGCGCCATAGGCTCCTTAATAATATCTCTTTTGATTTTGAAAGAATTAATGATAACCATTACAAATGGAAACATATAAACGACCAGTGCACAGATAAGAACAATAATTTTTATTGCTAATCCGGCTTTTTTATGTACATATCCTCTCTGGTTTAAATCCATTATGCTTCCACCTCCTTACGTTTACCCATTACCGCCTGAGAAATTGAAATTACGGCAATTACCAGGAATAAAATCAAGGCTTCTGCCTGTCCAAGACCATATTCTTTTGCTGAGAATGCCATATTGTATACATACATCGCAGCCAGTCTTGTAGAATTGAATGGTCCTCCCTGTGTCAGGGAAATGTTTACATCATAAGTAACAAATGCTCTTGAAATTGCGAGGAAAAAGCAGATTGTAAATGTACCCGCCATTAATGGCAAAGTAATATAGCGCATTGTTTTCTTTTCATCACATCCATCAATACGTGCTGCCTCTTTTAAATTCTCAGAAACACCCATCAAACCGGCAATATAAATCAACATAAGATAACCGGAAAGCTGCCAGACTGTGACGATGATCAACGCCCAGAAAGCCTTTACCGGATCTGATAGCCAGGAAGACGAAAATAACTGAATTCCTGTTTTTTCTCCGATAATTAAAATTCCTTTATTAAATACAAACTGCCAGATATAACCAAGTACAATTCCACCGATCAGATTCGGGGTAAAAAATGCTGCGCGGAAAAAGTTACTTCCTTTAATTTTACTGGTAACGAGATAAGCAAGTAAAAATGCAACCACATTTGCCAGAATAACGGAAATCAATGCATAAAGGATTGTTTTTCCAAGAGAAACCCAGAACTCTTTATCCTGAAACAGTCTTGAATAATTTTCAAATCCGACACATGGTATTTTGCTTGAGATTCCATCCCATCCTGTAAAAGTCAGATAAATACCATAAATAAATGGAAGCAGTACTACACAGGAAAACAAAATAACAGACGGACCGCCAAATCCCAGAAATGTCACGACTTTACTGCTTAATTTGTTATTTTTTTTCATCAATCACAGCCTCCTGTCCCTTTCTTACTGTTTCTGCCAATAACTCTCAATGCTTGCTTCCAGTTCTTCTCTTGTGCACTGGTCGCCTAAATATTTCTGCATTTCTGCTCCAAGCGTTTTCCAGTGGTCTCCCGGTAAGTTTGCAAATGTTTCAAAGATCTTCTCATCTGCTGTATATTTCTGTACAGATGCGCCTAATGGATTCGTTACTTCCAGATCAATATTGGAAAATGCCGGTACAAGATTACATTTATTTACAAGGAAATCCTGTCCATCTTCATCATATACAAGCCAATGTAAGAAATCTTTTGCTGCCTGCTGCTGTTTTTCATCATTATATTTGGTATCGATCATCAGATACTTTGTTGCACCACCGCAAAGATTTTCTGTTGCATCATTATCAGCATCATTCTGTGGAATCGGCATAATTCCATACTCTGTATCGTCCTCTGCAAACTCAGACATCTCAGCCCATGCCCAATTTCCATTAAACCAGAATGCAATATCTCCTTCTGTGATACTGATAGCATTTTCATCATAATCAGAAGCCAGAGGATTGTCTTTGTTCATATTGTACTCTTTAAGAAGATCAAACGTATCCATTAAAGAATTCCACCTGTCATTATCACCCAGTTTTACAGAACCATCTTTGATTCCGTCAACAAAATCCTGCGCTCCTTTGGCTGTTCCATCCTGCTCCTCATATACCTGAGTCAGATAATGTCCGCCCAGAGACCAGTCTTCCATATTTAAGGCTACCGGTGTTTCCATACCGCCATCTACCAGCTTATCAAGAATCGCTTTTAAATCATCGGTAGTTTTAATCTGTGATGGATCAAATTCTTCACCTGTTACTTCTTCAATAGCAGTTTTGTTATAAATCAGACCACGAGCTTCGATGCAGAATGGAAAACCTTTTAATTTATCATTCACAACACAGCCAAACTTTGTGCCTCCTATATCTGCCCATTCTTCATCAGAAAGATCCATGGCATATTCATCAAGCATCAGGATATCCTGTACATCTCCCATAAAAATAGTTGGTACCTCACCTGAAGCGTATCTTTTTGTAATATCTTCAGAAGGAGAATCTCCGACTGTTACAGATACTTCAACTTTAACACCTGTCGTTTTCTCATATTCCTCTGCAAGCTCTTCCCACTGTGTCTGAAGTTCGTCCTTTGTATTAAGTATTGTAATTTTTGTATTATCATCTGCCATTACTGCTATACTTCCCATACCAAGACTGGATACTGCCAATGCTGTACAAAGTGCCGCTGCTACAACTTTTCTTCTCATAAAAAATTCCTCCGTTAATATTTTTTCTCTTTTTTTATTCGTTCTTTCACCTGATCAGGTTTTCTTTTCTCTAGCGCTTCTGTTTATATTAAACACGATTATGCTTGATTTTCATATAGTATTTTCCGATAAGAATATGGAAAAAACTAACTTTTTATAATATAATAAACGCATGGACGAATATAAAGAGACCTCACACAACCTGATTTATAAATCTACCTCTGATCTGGCGATCTACAGTGCCGGTTACGAAGAATGCTCACCAGGATATAGTTACGGACCGAGAATCCGTTCCTATCATGTCATTCACTTTGTTCTGTCGGGAAAAGGAGCCCTGCATATTAACCAGCATGTATTTCAGTGTCAGAAAGGAGATGTATTTATCATTCCTTCCGGAAAAGTATCTTTTTATCAGGCTTCTTCCACAGATCCCTGGAGTTATGCGTGGATAAATTTTCTTGGGATAAACTCTGAAATGTATGTATATCAGCTTATGACCTCAAGCGATGATGTCTATGTTCTTCACGGACTTGATACTGAGAAATATAAGAAATGTATTTTGGAGATTCTTTCTATTTTTAATAATAATATAAGCAGTTATTTCTATGCAAACAGTGTCCTGCTGCGCATTATATCATATCTTTATGCAGATGTAGGTTTTCAGGAAAAAAGCTGGGGAAAGATTTCCATTGCTGATGAAATCAAATTTTATCTGGACATGAAATATTCAGAAAAACTCAGGCTCCAGGATGTTGCCAGAAAATTTAATGTTCATCCCAATTATATGACAAGAATTTTTCATGAGAAATTTAATGTTTCTCCCAAGCAGTATCTGATGGATCTGAAATTAAAAAAAGCCTGCCGTCTTTTAACTACGACAGAACTTCCTGTATCTACCATTTCCAGCTCTTTGGGATTTGATGATCAGATGGCATTTTCCAAAACATTCAAGAAAGAATATGGAAAGTCTCCTTCTGCTTACCGCGCAGACTCCCGGCTTTCCAGTATTGGTTTAGTTGCTGATTCTGAATATTCATAAGGTAGCAGAACTTTTAATCCTGCTGCCTTTTATTTTGAATATATAAGCTATTTGCTTTTATTTGAAGATTTTATTTGCAAAGTTCCTCAGCCATAGCGGAAAGCATCCTCTACTGCCTCTGCCATATCTTCTCTTGCAAGGTCGCATACGACAACCTTCGGGCAGCCTTTTTCTTCCAGTTTCTGTGCCAGAAGTTCTACTGCCTTCTTCGTATTTCCATAGACAGATGTATAAGCGATCATAACACCTTCGCTCTCTACTTTATAGGAAGACCAGATATCATATTTCTCGATGTAATGTCCCAGATTCTCTGTAAGGATCGGACCATGAAGAGGACAAATAGTCTGGATATCCAGAGTTGCTGCTACTTTCAGAAGTTTCTGAACCTGCGGGCCATATTTTCCAACGATTCCGATATAATAACAGCATCTACAGTATCCATAACTGCGATCTTTTCATCCATGATCACATATGAGTTATAAGACATACCGTTTGGCACTACATACTGACCTTCAAACAGATCTACCTGATGATCATTTACACCTACATAATAAATATCATTTCCGATTTTCATGATAAAATGTTCCTCCTTAGCAATATCCGAGCCGGTCAAATCCGGTTAAAAATTCCAATTTTTTATTTCTGAACCTATTATATCCACATTCATATCGTTCGTCAAGTCTCATACCTGCTTATAAAGTCAATTTCTCATCTATTTTATATAAAAATCTGGAAATACTTGAGAGTGTACTATTGCTACTTTTTTTCTTTTATTTCCCTTCAAAAATCTGAGCGATCGGTGAATCCGCGGACAGTATCACTGTTTTGTCCTCACCTTTCATAGATGTCTTCAGCGCATCCAGACTTCTCACAAAAGAATAAAACTCACTCCTGTCCTCTTCTCCATAAGCTTGCGCAAGGATTTTCATATATTCCTGCTCACCCTCTGCTTCCAGGATCTCTGCCTGTTTTTTTGCATCAGAAATCTGGATTGCTACTTCTTTGTCTGTTTTATTTCGAATCACCTTTGCTTCGGAATTTCCCTCTGCCTTGTAAGTCGCTGCAATATTATCTCGTTCAGAAATCATTCGTTCATACACAGCTTCCTTATTATCATCCGGCAAATCCAGCTGCTTGGTTTCGAATTTGAGAAGTTCGATTCCATACTGATCCATGTTTGTTCCTATTGCCTCCATAACCATATCAGACAGTTCTCCGTCACGGCTTGTGATCACCTGATCCTGTGACATACTGCTGATCGCATTTTTGGTGGCATTATACACAGCAGTATTAATTCGGCTCTCACCACTTTCCACAGAAGAGTTTAATGTCTGTGCAAATTTAAGCGGATCGCTGATTTTCCAGAGAACATAGCTGTCGCTGATCATCGTTTTCTTATCTTTTGTAATTACATCAGATGCTGCCAGATCATACAGCAATGTTTCCTTTGGCAATGACTGTGTACTCTCTATAAACGGAATCTTAAAACTGATTCCCGATGAGCTGATCACCCTGTCAACCTTACCAAACTGGCGGATCAGTTTGTATTCGTTTTGCTGAGTTACTGTTACTGATGCTCCGACAGCTACAACCGCTGCAGCCACACCAATTAATATTCCAACTTTCTTACCTTTCATAATAAATCCTTTCGTTTGTCATAGGCGGAAACCCGCTGCCTTTAGGTGATGGGTAGTTGACTTACTAAAACACCTTTTATATGAAATATTTTCTGTCATTTCATTATTCGTTCTCAGAATCATTTAAATTTTGTGTGTCCTGAGCAGGATCTGTGTTCAGTGTCTCTGTCGGATTCTCTGAACTGTTCCCTGTAAAAGAATCTAACGGCAGAACCTTCTTCACTCCATCTCCATTATCAATCACAATCTTCATTCCCGGCAACACATCTTCCATTGTCTCATAGAACATACGCTTCTTTGTGATCTCCGGATTCTTTACATACTCCTCATACATGGCATTAAAACGTGCAACCTCAGCTTCCGCTTCATTAATCCTTACCTGTTTCTGCGCCTCAGCATCCTGAATGATCTGGTCTGCTTCTGCCTCAGCCTCCGGAAGCTTTTCGTTTCTGTATTTATTAGCATTATTCAAAGCAGTTTCTTTTCCCTGCTTGGCAGTTTCTACTGCTTTAAATGCTTTCATAACTTCCTGTGTGGGCGGTTCTGAATCCTGGATTGTGATATTCACAAGCTGGATTCCCAAATCCTGTTCCTCCATCTGTTTCAGTATCATTTCTTTGATCTTGCTCTGGATTTCACCTTTTCCGGTTGTAAGTACTTCATCCACATCATAACTTGCGATTACTGTACGGATACAGCTTTGAGAAATATTTTTTAGAATATCTTCCGGTTCCTCTGAATTGTAAAGATATTTTACCGGTTCTAAAATTCTGTACTCAACAAAGAAATCTACATCAATAAAGTTATAATCCGAGGTAATCATAATGCCCTCATTCTCAACCACCGAATTATCTCCCATACTATATCCAATAGGAAATCCCTGGATCGTTGTATTTACTTTCTGTACTTTCTGTATAAAAGGAATCTTAAAATGCAGTCCCGTTTCTGCCACTGCTTTCGGCACTCCGAAAGTTGTCAGTACTGCCTGTTCCTGCTCCTGGATCTGATAGGTAGCATCTCCTGCAAGCCCTGCAATAATTACCAGCCCTGCTGCTCCTATTACAATACGTTTCACATGTTTTCCCGGCTTCTGTAATTTTTTAAAAGGATTTACTTTTTCGTTCACTTTTCTCCTCCGTTTCACCATTTGGCAAGATTAAATTTTTTGCTTCTAAAAATTTCTGAAGAAAAGAAAAAGACTTTCATTTCAGACATAAGATGAGCTATTCTCTTAATATCTAAAACAAAAGTCTTGCCGATTATATCATAATGCGGGCATTCTTAATCTGCCGTTCTGACGCATTTATGTACCATTTATAGGAAAAACAAGTCCAGTTCTTCATAACGATGGCCGCTACTCCCTTTTCTTTGAGTAGCATCATATCATAACTATTTACAAAATGCAAGAAATATTTTTATGTAATCTCAGTGTCATTATTCTGTATACATATTTCCATTATCATCTGTATTCGAAGAACCATCTCCTGAATTACCCGGAACAGAATTTTGGTCAGTTGAATTTTCTCCTGTACTATCGGAAGTATTCACTCCAGTTTGATTCTGACCTTTTATTTCTTCCTGAGTATTCTCCACCTTAACATTATTAAAACTCTGCTTCCATATTTCCTTTTAGAAATTTCATCAGTCTGTTCAGACTATGTGTACGCAAAATATTTTCAAAATCTTTCTGTTGCATAGCATCATCCAATTCCTCAGAGGATACTTCTGATTTTAGAAGATAAAGATATTTTTTTAGCTCTGGCCGGGAGCGGAATGACTCTGACAGTTCCAGAAACAGATCAACATCACTGCTATATTTCTCTTCTCCCCGTGCACAACTGCCATACAGATATATTGTCTTAATATAAGGCTTTATGCATGATGACTGAATAGCTCTTAAAGCATACTCCGCTGCATTTCTCTGCCGTTTTGATCTGATACATGTCAGCATTTTCTATCCCTCCGTTTTCTCTACATATTATTTACAGATTATGCTTACATTTTCTGCTTCAGGATTTCTTTCTCTATTTTAGTGCTTATTCTGGTAGAATTCCATATTCCTTATATAACCGTTTTCGAGTCTCTGCATTTGTCACAACAGACTGTATTTCTGCACTTCTTCCATCCATAATCAGACGATTAAGCAAAGTGCTTAATCGTTCTTCGCCGATTGCTTCTCCAATCACTCTGCCCTTTGCTTCTCCAATTGCCCTGCCCTTTGCTTCTCCAATTGCCATGCCCCTTGCTTCTCCAATTGCTTTTGCCTCTGCTTCCGCCTCTTTTTGAAGCCGTTCGAGCCTTTCAGATTCCAGTTCAAGAACTTTTCCACCCATAGTCTCACCTATTCCTTTCCGGACTGTTTTTTCATTCCTGCATATATAGTCCGCTATTTTTATAATCAGTTTATTTAAATTCATGTATAAAGCCGTCTTATCTGCTCCTGAAAGTTCTCTTTCCAGATTTATCCGGATTTCCTCATAGTCGTTCAGCAAACTCTGGAACATTTCCGGATTCTCACTCATTTCATGAATATCCTTTTCATATCGCATAATATAAAATGGCAGAAGCATCAGTAAATTCTTTTCAAAAATACTGTCTCTTGTATATGTCTCCAATTTCATTGTCGGAACCCGATAATGTACTATGTTCTCATCCGAAAGTACCATCTCTATTTCCAGAAAATCCGGCGTATTCTTTCCGCTTCTCAAATATAATACGCAAGACTTTGGAAAATCCATCCTGTATTTGCATCCCTGTTTCTGCGCATTTTCGATTGCTATGGAGAAATCATATTCTATCATACGAATTGCCATAGTCGTATCATCTACACTTTGACATTCAATATGATACAATTTACCAGCAATCTTTAAACAGGAATCCGTGATAATCTCTCCGTTTTCCTGCTGATGTTCATTGCGCAGCTGCACAATCGGTACATTCTCCGGATAAGAAGTATGGAACACTTCATTAATCAAAGGTACTGCCAGATACGGCATTTTTTCAATCATTGTACGAAATACATCATCAAATATCGTATTATTCATTAGATACCTCACTTTTATTCTAACATACAGTAACAATACTTGAATACCCAAATTTGCACAAATATGTGTAAATTGTGTAACCTCTATCTTTCGTACTTATCTTCATAAAGGAAAATAAATGACTGAACAGTCTGGAATTTTCTTAGATATGTAGATTCAGTGTAACAAATGCATGTTATCCTGTCAATCAATAGTTTTCGACACATAGATGCCTAAAACACCACTCCTAAAATTTTAATTCAAAACAAGGCTGCTACATCATGTAATTAAACAGTGTAGCAGCCTCTTTTCTGATAAAAGGATTATGAGATTCTTCCATCTTTCATTTCAAATACAGTATCTGCGATATTCATCGTTGATTTCCTATGTGATACAAGTACCACAGTTTTTTTCTCTGACGCTTCTCTCAGAGATTTCAGAATGATTCCTTCATTCAAAGAATCCAGATTGGATGTCGGTTCATCCATCAAAATCAGAGGACTGTCGTGTAAAAACGCTCTGGCTATTCCAATTCGCTGCTTTTCACCACCGGATAAGGTATCCCCCAGTTCCCCAACTTCTGTATCATAGCCCTTCGGAAGTTTCATAATAAAGTCATGGATAGATGCTTTCTTTGCCGCTTTCATAATTTCCTCTCTGGAAGCATCTGGGCTGCCAACTGCGATGTTATTGGCAATAGAGTCGTGAAACAGATGCGTTTCCTGTGTCACATAGCTTTCCATATCTCTGAGATGTCTGGTCGGAATCTTTCTCACATTCTCACCGTCCACAGAAACACATCCTTTATCAACATCCCAGAAACGCATAAGGAGTTTCAACAGTGTAGATTTTCCGGAACCACTTGCCCCATGAATTCCTGTAATTTTGCCAGGTTCCAGTTTCAGAGAATAATCATCCAGAATTACTTCATCTTCATAGGCAAATGTAACATTCTGTGCTTGCGCACCTGAGAATATGCCTGATTTGTTATCCAAAAGATTTTCTGAAATATTTACAGAATCATCTTTTACATTTTCAGGAATTTCTTCCACCATCGGCTTTTCTTCCAATAACGAAAGAACTCTCTCCCCACTTGCCAGTGTCTGATTCAGATTATTAGACAGACTCGACAATACAACCACCGGACCAAAAGATCCCATCATTGCGATGGTGCAGGTCAGGATTCCCTCAAATCCCAGTTCTCCTCTTCCATACAGCCATATTGTCAGCGCCAGCATCCCAAAGGATGCAAGCAGGATCACCATATTTGTAAAAGATCTCTGAGAACCTTCCTGCTTGTTTAAACTTCTCTGCATTTTTGCAAGATTTCCGGAGCGTTGTGACATCTGCTCTTTTCGACTCTCTCCCTGTCCATATTGAATCGTCTCATCCAGACCGCGCAGAGAATCCAGGACAAAACTGTTCAGCTCTCCAAAATTTGTACGAAACTCCATTCCCATCTGACTTCCACGTCTGCCATTCCACACTGGAATCGCAACTCCAACTATCAGATAAGCTGCAAGAGCAAGAAGTCCCGCCATCCAGTGATATCTCCCTATAAAAACTATCATAATCAATGAGGTTAATGTTGCAATGGCAATCGGAGAAATGGTATGCGCGTAAAACACTTCCAGAAGTTCAATGTCTGTCGTAATGATTGAAATCAGATTTCCCTTATCTCTGCCTTCCAGCTTCGCCGGGCAAAGTTTTCTCAATGCAGCGAATACTTTGTGGCGGATGATTGCAAGGAGTTTAAATGCAATAAAATGATTACAGTACTGCTCTGCATAATGAAGGATTCCTCGAAGAACTGCAATAATAATCATTATAATAATAATTGTTTTTACAGGCGTATTTATCAGCCACAGATTCCTCACTGTAATCCCCACCGTCTGGGCAGACAATGCTACATCAGTTGTTTCAGTTGCTATCGCTGCTCCCATTTCTCCTGTCAGAATCCCATGTACGATCACCTGCCCTGCCAGAATCGTCAGGAAAATAGCGCACAGATATCCTGCTGTTCCAAGGATGATTGCTGCAATCATAATGTGAAGTAGCGGCTTCACCAGACCTATCAGACTTCCCATAATTGAAACGGCACTTCTGCGTTTTTTTGTTAAATTACTCTGCACCTCAGACATCCCTGTTCACCTGCCTTCTATAGTTCTCCAGTGCCATCTGGCTTTCATACAGATGT
This sequence comes from Blautia sp. HCN-1074, assembly GCF_037890165.1. Classification (NCBI taxonomy): domain Bacteria; kingdom Bacillati; phylum Bacillota; class Clostridia; order Lachnospirales; family Lachnospiraceae; genus Blautia; species Blautia sp. HCN-1074. Next base: position 14,313 of record NZ_JBBKBP010000007.1, on the reverse strand, counting down.
CTGTATTCACCGTCTTTTTGCATCAGTTCTTCATGCTTTCCATGTTCCTGTATTTTCCCGTTCTTCAGGAAATAAATCTGATCAGATTCTACTACATTTGCCAGTCGATGAGAAATCAGAAGCACTGTTTTGATTTTTGCCAGTTCATGAATCACATCCATGATCAATTCTTCACTCTCCACATCAATATTGGAAGCTGCCTCATCAAAAATATATACAGCAGCATCGTACAGCAATGCTCTGGCAATCACCAGTCTCTGACATTGTCCGCCGGACAGATTGCTGGCTTTTTCCAGCAACTTTGTCTGAAGACCATCCTGTGTCTGCAAAAATCCCAGAAGATTTACTTTCTTTAGAACTGCCTTCATTTCTTCCTCTGTTGCATCCGGTTTTGCCATACGAAGATTCTCTTCTACTGTTCCCTTAAACAGGTAACTGTTATGACGGACCAGTACCACATGTTTCATCAGATCTGACTCATTCACCTCAGAAAGCGATACTCCGCCAATGGTAATCTCTCCTGTAAATCCTCTGTTCTTTGCAGAAATGATCCCTGTAATCGTACTCTTACCGCATCCGGATTCTCCTACCAGAGATACAAAGTTTCCTGCCGGAAGATACAAATCAATCCCTTTTAAAATTTCTCTGTTTTCTTCATAGGCAAAATGTACATTCTTAAAAGAAATGTCTAATGAGTCATCTGGCAGATTTTTATCTCCTGTCTGAGGTTCTGGTAAATCTAATATTTTAAAAATCTTGTCACTCGCTGCCATTCCATTCATTGCAATATGAAAAAAAGATCCCAGCAGTCTTAACGGCAGGAAAAATTCACTTGCCAAAAGAACAATGCAAATCGTCCCTGAGATACTGATATTTCCTTTGAGAAATTCAGATAATGCAACTGCCATTCCAACCGCAGCACCACCGTATGCCACAATATCCATCACACTCGTAGAATTTAACTGCATCGTCAAAACTTTCATGGTAATTCTTCGAAAGTTCTGAGACTCCACGTCCATCTCATCCGCTTTCTGCTGATCTGCCTGATAAATCTTCAGCGTTGTAAGCCCTTGCAGATTTTCCAGAAAGGAATCTCCAAGTCCTGTATAAATACTCCAATATTTGTTCAGTAATTTCTTTGCGATTTTCTGTACCACTACGATAGAAATTGGAATCAATGGCACACAGATCAGAAGAACTACACTGGCTTTCATGCTCACCCGGCAAAGAATCACAAACAATGTCAGTGGTGCAATTAAACTGTAGAATAACTGCGGCAGGTATTTTCCGAAATAAGTTTCCAGCTGTTCTACGCCTTCCGTTGATACCTGAACTACCTCTGATGACGATACCTGCTCTTTATAGGACGCCCCAAGTTTCAGCATCTTTTCATAAATTTTTTCACGCAGGATCCGCTTTACATCCACACAGGCAAGATAAGATGATCTTGCGCCCATTCGTTCGCAGCTAAAGCGTACGATTACCACCAGAATCAGAGTAATGATCGTTCGCTCAACAACTGCTGCCGTTACGCTTTGATATATAACTCGTTCCAGTAAATCTGCAATCGAAAAAACTGCCAATACCTGTGACAGAAGTGCCACCCACTGCCATAGAATCGTATATACAATATACTTTTTCGCATGGGATAAGAGTCCCACCAGTCTTGTCTTTATCATAAGTTTTTTACCTTTGCCTCCCTTTTACTACATATCAGATGCCATATTGCAAGAATCGGATGATGTAGCAACATTCTTGGACCTGAAAAACGCATTACCTGACGAATCTGCTCTCTCTTTTCCGGTTTATAACAATGCACTTTACAGTTCGCGCAAAATGTCTTTTGTTCCATAAACGGGCATTTCTGGCTTCTGAGTTTCGCATAATCCGAAAGCTCCTGACAGACCGGACACATCTGCCTGCCCTGACGTTCCTCTTCCAAATGATTTTTCCGACAGTATAATCGAATCATTTCTTCCACAATGTACTGCTCTTTCTGCCGCTTCTTTTCCACCTTATTCATATTATTTTGCACCTTCCAGTGTCTCGCTTTCCGCATTTACAGTTTTTACTCTCAGGAAAAAATATAACACATGACAAACCCATACCACAAGCAGACAAATCCTGCCAACAGGCACATTTTTCATACAAAGAAATCCAATCCCCATGATTACTGTTACAGTCCCCATAATGCGAAGTTTTGTTCCCATCGTCATAGCTCTCTTCTGCACAAAGCTTTCCAGATGTTTCTTATATAAATTTGTCCCAAGAAACCATGAATGGAGTCTTTCTGAACTTTTTGCAAAACAGAATAGCGTTGCCATATAAAACGGAACTGTCGGCAAAATCGGCAATATGATACCTACCGTACCAAGTCCCAGACACAAAAATCCAAGTATCATCCAAAAAATCTTCATCGTATGTCTCATGTTTATTCTCCGTTTTTTTCTTTTTCGCAGATATCCTGCGTAATTACTTTTTACTGTTATTTCCCAATATTTATTTTTCAGAGTGTATATGAAAAGCCACTCCTGTATTTTCAGTCTGTTTCACACAGTCAATACGAATTTGTGCCCATCTATTTCTGTGACTTTCAGGTCAATCCCATACAGTTGTCGGATACTCTCACCGGTAATCACCTCATCAGGTTCTCCCTGTATCAGAACTTTTCCCTGACACAGTCCGATAATCCGGTCAGAAAAATAAATTGCCTGATTAATTTCGTGTAATACCATAATAACCGTCATACCGTATTCCCGGTTAAGCTTTTTCACAAGCTCCAGGATTTCAATCTGATATCGGATATCAAGATATGTAGTCGGTTCATCCAGAAAAAGAATCTCCGTTCCCTGTGCCAGTGCCATTGCAATCCACACGCGCTGTCTCTGTCCCCCGGAGAGTCTGGAGATTTCCCTGTTCCGGTATTCCGTAATGTTCGTTACTTCCATCGCCCATTCCACATACTTCTCATCCTCATCTCCCTGAATTCCCATCAGCCCAAGATGCGGTGTCCGCCCAAAAGAAACCAGACGCTCTACTGTCATATCATCCGCCACCGTATTATACTGGTGTACAATCGCTGCTTTAAGCGCAAATTCATTCAGCCGCAGATTACTAATATTCTTTTTTCCCAGGAAAATTCTGCCTTTGTCAGGATTCAGATTCTTTGTCATCAACGAAAATAACGTTGATTTTCCACAGCCGTTTGCACCCAGGATCGTAGTGATCTTTCCTTTTGGAATTTCCAGAGAAGCACCTTTTAAAATCTGGTTTTTCCCATAGGAAAAGCTGACATCTTTTACGGTCATGGCCATTTTTTCCGGTTTTAAATCTCTATTTTCAGTTTGCATATTTTCTCGACCTCCGTAAAAGAATAATGAAAAATGGGCCACCGACAACACTCATAATTATGGCTGCGCTGATTTCATAAGGAGCTGCAATTGTTCTTCCGATCGTATCTGCCAGAAGAAAGAAACACGCACCGGAAAGAGCAGAAAACGGAATCAACGCACGGTGATCGCTTCCAACCAGAATACGTCCAATATGTGGAACGATCAGTCCCAGAAAGCTGACTGCCCCGGCAATCGCAGTGGAAATACTTGCCAGAAGTACCGCGATCAGGGAAATTACGATTCTCGTTGCATTCACATTCATACCAAGACTGCGGACTGTTTTGTCCTCCAGAGACATCAGATTGCATTCTCTGATAAAGAGGCATGCAAGGAATAATCCTGCCACTACATATGGCACCATCGTTGTCACATCATCCCATGTTTTCTGTGTAATATTTGCTTCTACAATAGATGCGACACCTGACATATTTCCTCCGCTCATACTGTTAAACGCACTGGAAAGTCCTGTAAAAAATGCGTCCACTGCCACACCAGTAAGAATAATTCTAAGCGGACTTAAGCCCTCTTTCCAGGAAAGGAAATACACCAGGAAGAAAGCAACTACACCTCCAAGAAAAGCAACCAGCGGTGTAAAAAAATACAACTGTGGCGCAAATGCCGTAATCAAAACAGCTGCAAAACTGGCACCGCTGGAAATTCCAATGATTCCCGGGTCCGCCAGTGGGTTCTTTAATACCGCCTGAAATAACACACCAGATACCGCGATAGCAGCACCTGCCAACATGGAAATAATAATTCTCGGAAAACGCAGATCATAGATTACTGCCACTTCCTCGATTCTTTCTACAAACAATCCCCGCATCAAATCAGGAAAAGAAACTTTCAGACTTCCGATATTAATTGCCGCGAAAAACAGACCAACCAGACACAGTATCATTATCCCAAAAGACAGCACCGCCCGGACACGCTTTCTCTTCTTTCTTTTCTCATCCATTCTCCGTCAGTCCTCCTGTTTTTTATCTGTTGTTTTATCATTTTCTTTCTGATTTTTATCTGTTACTTTATCATTGTTTTTCTGATTCTTGTCTGTTACTTTATCACTGTCTTTCTTTTTCTTATCTGATGTTTCGTCACTGTTTTTTTCATCAGGATATAAAATTTCCTGCAGTTCCTGTAAAGCATCCGGATAAGAAAAGTTTGCGCTCATACCGAAATACTCATAAGTAAGGTCATATACCCGATTGTTTTTTACCGCTGAAAAATGTTTCCAGATATCATTTGTAGCAAAATCCTCATTAAACATTTCCATTACCTGATCTGGCAGGGCATGTGCTGTGCGGAGGATAATATCCGGCTCTTTATTCTTCATATCTTCTGTATTTACAGTCAGAAATTCTTCTGTACTGCCCTCATACACATTCTCTCCACCCGCAAGAGCCACCAGACTTCCTACATAGGAATTCTCTGTCGCAATGATATAGCTTCCCGGAAGTCCCATAAGGATCATCACGCGCGGATGCGTTTTTCCTTCCTGTTCCTTCTGATAAGTTTCATAAAAATCTTTAAATTCTTTTATCTGTGTTTCTGCCTGTTCTTCCCTGTCAAAAATTTCTCCCAGTTCCTGTATGGAACGATACATTCCCTGGACACTGCGAAGATTCAGAAACGCCCAGTCTGTGTCAATCGTTTCATATTTAGGCTGAAGATCTGACTGTAAAGAAGACGGACTTAAAATCCAGTCAGGAGAAAGCCCTGACACGATTTCCATATCCGGACTCATAGCAGCACCAACCTGGGTAATTTCCTCATATCTCTCCGGAATAGAAGAACTGCTGCTGCATACGCCCACAAGATCCAACTCCAGTCTGTCACAGATTTCCGCAACTGCCGGTGAAGTAGCAATGATCCTTGGCTCTGCACCCATGGAATGTACCTTTGCCTTTGCAATCTCTACCGCTTCTTTTTCAATCGGATCTGTGATTTGCAACATGGAGTCCAGCGTTTCCGTCGGCTGAACAGTTGTCTGAGTCCCCTCTGGATGCTGATCTACACAACCGGTCAAAAAGCATGCAGACATTACAGTCATAAACAATAATCCTGCTACTCCTGCACGTCTGTATTTAATCTTCCTCATCATAGTCATCCTCTCCGCCCCATCTGCGCCAGTTTCTTCTGAAATACCATACTACCAGCGCCGCTGCCAGAATCAGGATTAGGCCTGATATAACTATTGTCAGTCCCAGCATAAAATATGGACTTACATAAATCTTTCCTGCGGATTTCTCAACCACTGTTCCGGTACTTTCAGAAGCGGTAGAAAGGCTTAAGCCCTGTGCGTTGTTTAATTCCGATTCACTGGCTGAATCTGCAGAATCTTCCAAATCTGCTGTTCCTGCCTGATCTGATGTATCATTATCTTTATCTGAATCCTGTTCCTGATTTGGCTGCTTTTCCCCATCTTCTTTTGTCTGTTCTGTATCTTTCTCATCTGTTTCTGCCTGGTTGTTATTCTGCTGTGCAACATTGCCGGTATTCTGTACAGCCGCAAGCGCCTGAGAATTATTATTGCTGCTCTGCTGTGTACCCGTATTCTGTGCATTTCCTGTCTGGTTTTCCACATATCCGGAGTCATTTGCGTTTCCGTAAGAAGTTCCGCTTTCTGTCACAAAATATGGATTCATTCCTACACTATTTCCCTCTGAATAATTGGTTGGATAAACATAAAACACCGCATTTCTTCCCATCGGAGATACATACATGGTAATTCTCACGATACAGTTCTCAGACGGTACCTGCATACATATATCCGCGGTACTTCCACTACCGTCCGAACCATTTGCCGTTACTGCAGTTGCCGTATCCATCCATCCAGAATCTCCTACATTCTGAACTGCAAATGTATGACCTGAGGTATAATCCAGCAGACTCAGACGAAGGGTCAGATAATAATTGCCCGAATCTGTTACCTCCATCAGACCTTGTGAATATACGGCGCTTTCTACCATTCCCTGTCCTGTCGCATATGAGGATTCTCCTCCTGAATCCTCCACTTCGCCGGTTACGGGATTCCCGTAGCTTCGGTTTATCGTACAAGAATATATAGCCCCGCTTTCTGCATGAACACTTATGTAACATCCTGTTATGTACAGCATGATTGTCATCAAAATCAGGATGAATCTGCCTCGTTTTCTGCTCATCGTTTCTTTCTCCTCTTAGGATTTGTTCCGGTTTTTACCTTATATCCCAGACCGCATACTGCCGCTGCTGCACTGATCCATACAGGGATCATCGCTCCTGCTTTCTTTGCAGAAGACTGCTGCATGCTCAACTCCCAGGCACTTTCTGTAGACTGCTCTGTCTGTGAACCGGTATTCATCTGGCTGACTGCAGACGTACCCATTCCCATACCCTCTGAATTCAGCATTTCTCCCGAAGTATTTAACGCCATTTCTTCCTGACCATCAGATTCATTCATAGTACTGTTTTCCATACTTCCTGATGAAAGAGTACCTGAAGTTTTCGATATATTTGTTTCTGAAGTTCCTGATGATTTCAGGGATTTGTTTCCGCTTAGTGAGCTGTTTCCATTTAATGAATTATTTCCGCTTAGACTACTTCCATTTCCAGAAGTTGAAGAATTATTTTTCTTTAACGAACTGTTTCCGCCCAGACCTGCATTATTGACATATCCGGAATTATTCGTACCACTGCCACTGTTATTTGCATTGTTATTATTACCTGCATTATTTTTGTTGCCGCCGTTGATATTGCTGTTTCCATTATTACTGCTTCCATTTCCGGTACTTCCATTCCCATTGCCGCCACTGTTATTTCCGGTATTGCTTCCATTGTTGTTTCCGTTGTTATTTCCGCTATTATTTCCATTACTATTTCCGCCTCCGGCGCCATTGGAGCTGTCATCTTTAAATGCGTCGTCATCATCACTGGTTTCCTTTAAGACAGACCAGTCTATTTTCAGAAATATATTCTGGGTACCTGTTCCTTTGGCGATGGCATCCATAATAGGAATAAATACCTGAAGCGGCACATAGCTGTCCGTTCTTGCCTCCTCTATCATCGGAAATGTTACAATATCCGGATAATTCGTGCCAAAATAATCAGATACAACCGTATCATTCGTGTATCTTTGCAGAGAATTCACTTCTGTATCCTCTATTTCTCCTTGCGGATTTCCATTTGAATCCAATGTATATCCGGTTTTATAATATTTAATATTTCCCAAATATCCCATCTGTCCATTCATATCCATTGCCCTGAAATCCAGCGCCAGACTGTATATTCCATCTTTTACCGTAAGCTTTATCGTATGCTGAAATGCCTGATCTGCCATGGACGCTGTCTTTTTATCCGTTTTCAGCATTGTGCCGGAAACAGAATAAATTCCATCAGGCAGATTATTTATATCAAAACTGGTGTCACTGTCACCATTCTTATTGTCATCTTTATTATCACCGTTAGTGTCATTGCCATTGTTATTATTGCTATCGCTACTATTGTCGTTATTATCACCGCCGTTATTGTTATCACCGCTATTGTTGTTATCATCATTGCTGTCGGTACTGCCACTGCTGAAGTTACCGACTTCCGAATTACTGCTGAAAAAATCTGTTTCTTCCTGACATTGTTCTATCTGCTGAATCATGTCATCCGGAATATTTTCTTCCACACTGGAATCTGCACTGACGCTGATTCCAGTTCCCATGATCAATATTGCTGAAAAAGAAAAAATCATCATTTGTTTTAATATTTTTTTCGTTTTTGCCATCTGTATTTTCATTCCTCTTTTCCAAATTTCCTATAATACTCTATTACCCGTAAAAACTCCAGGAAAGAATCCCTTTGCAGGATTCTCTGTCTGCGGTGGGGTACTTTAACAACCTAACTTACTTTCCAGAATTACTACAAAAACGGGAACCACCACAAACAGGGCAGTTCCCTATACAGCAGAAAAACTTCTGCCTATTTTACTTTAACAATTATTGTAACTGTCTTCGTACCTGCTTTATAATTTCCTTTGGCTGCTGCCTTTATCTGAACTTTTATCTTATAATTTCCTTTTTTCATTCCTTTTTTTACTGTGATCTTACCTGTCTTGCTGTTCACGGAAATGCCGGAACTACCGGAAGTTTTCTTATAAGAAAGTTTTCCTTTACTGTTTACACTTGCTCCCAGAGTAAAGCTCTGAGATTTTTTCTTCAGAAGAGAGACCGTAAATGTCTTTGATGACACTTTTGTCCTGATTGTCGGATTCTTTTGTTTTACCGCCGGTTTCTCTGTATCTCCTGTATCATTGGATATTTTTTTCAATGTATCCCAGTATAAAGTAAGTGTAGAATTGATGTTAAACTTTCCCTTGTCAAAGATAATTCCGGAAACTTCACCATCCAGTTTCTTCATTACATCCACATAAAGATAGAGATTATTAAGATATGTCTGTCGCATTTCATCCAGAGGAACTGTCACCTCTGTCACAACCGAACTGCTGCCAATCGTAGGAATTGTCATTTTTTCTGTTGAAAAAGTTACGCCGTCCATGCTCAGTTTCCCGGATGTATTATTTCCCGGATAATATCCGTTATATCCCAGCACCCATAGCGGCTCCCCGGGATCACCTGAAACCATCTTATAGGTAAGCCACATTTTTCCTTTTGTGTCTACACGCAAAACAGCATCTGCCTTGTCGGAAGATCCAAGAAGTTTATGATCACTCATATCGGTTCTTCCTCTGACTGTAATGCGATAGGTTCCTGCTTCAGGCTTCTTTTCAGGAACATCCGGAAGTACCTCCTGGTAAATTTCCATGCCAAGGGCTTTCATAACCGCCTGCTTCACTGCATTTGATGAATACGTTGCACCTGAAACTGTATCAAGGTTGTTCAACTTGTCTGTATCGTTGATGTAAAGCCCCGTCAGCTTTTCCTTCATTCCCTTGATACTTCCCATGCCATTAACCGCACGATTTAAATAAGCCTGATTTTCATTGATATAGGAACCCTTGAAATCAGTCCCTTCAAGCACTACATCACTGATCTGTCCGTCCTTTACAGTAACCTGTGCTGTGACACTGTAATTTCCAAACTGTTCTACTACTGCTGATGCAACTTCTGTCGTATAATTAAGTGATGTATCCCCGGACTCTTTCGCCTCTGCATAATTCATCTGCAGATAAGCATCTGAGTCACGCCCCATCACATCTACATACATATTCAGATAAACTCCATCCTGTCCAAAAGCAGCCTCCGGAATTGCGAAGGATATCGTTTCTGGAACATTTCTTGTTCCACTTCCGTCTATTGCCGGAACTATCTGCGTGTTCTCTACAAAAGCACCCTGTTTTTCCCCGTCTGTTCCCGCACTCTGATAGATTTTAAAATCATATGCATAATCCGTCATGGTTCCAACTGTGACACTACGCAGGTTTACTGTCAGCTTAGGAATCCCGTCTTCCCCAATATAAAGAGTCGCAAACTTACCCGGACACGAAACTGCTGCCGAATCTTTTTCATGATTTGCCGCATTTTTCAAAGAAACAGGAATCAGATAAGTTTTCCCTTTTATAAAGGTTTTTTCGTTAAGTATAATGCCGTCTGCTGAACTTTCCGCAGAAAATACCTCCTGTGTATTTTCTTCTGAAGAAAAATCTACTGTATCTTCTCCCTCTGTGAAAATCAATTCTCTGGTTTCTTCACCCTCTGAAAAAATCTGCTCTCCATTTCCTTCTGCAAAATCTGTAGCACCGACAGAAACTGACGGAACCATCATGACTGCTGACAATAGTACTGCAATGATACGTTTCTTCATTCTCTTATTTTACCTTTACTGTGACAGTTACAGTTTTGCTTCCTGCTTTATAGTTTCCTTTGGCTGCTGCAGAAATTTTGATTTTTGCTTTATAAGTTCCTTTTTTCACACCTTTTTTGACAGTCAGCTTTCCAGTTGTGCTGTTAATTGTAATTGCAGAACTTCCGGAAAGTTTTTTATATGTAAGCTTTCCTTTGCTGTTTACAGTTGCTCCCATTGTAAATACCTGAGCCTTTTTCTTCAGGGTTGTATATTTGATGTTTTTAGCTGTAGTTTTTACTTTAATGGTTGGTGCAGTCTTTTTTACAGATTCCTCTGCTGGTGTTGATGTTAACTGTGCTGTTGCATATTCAATTTTCATGAATGCGTCATTACTGTGCATCATTGTACTCATATTTACATAAACACCGTCTGCGCTCGTATCAGGAACTGTAAATGTAATACTGTTTACATTTCCACTCTCATCTGTAGTGTATTCTGCTGCAGTCTTTTCTGCATCAAGTCCGCCTTTATAAATCTGCCAGTCGCTTGCAAAGGCTGTCATCGGACCTACAGAAACAGAAGTAAGCGGCACTGTGATCTTTGCGCTTCCATCAGCTGCGATTACCATAGTTGCTGCCCCGGCAATACAGGAACCTGCCATAGAATCCTTAGATGGATCAGTGGCATTCTTTAATGATACCGTCACTTTATAAGTTCCGGCTTTCAGCTCTGTATTCGCAGTTCCAAATCCAGCCTGTGCTGCCAGAACCTCAGAAGCTTCATCCACTGAAACGATTTCATCTGCAAATTCAACCTCTGCTGTCGCTGCCTCACTTCCAAATTCGTCTTCTGCTGAATCAGAAAATACATCTTCCGCAAATGCAGATTCAGTTGCATATACAGGTGCTACGGATGTAGTTGCAAGGAATGCTGCCATTGTGCAGGCTGAAATTTTGATCCATAAGTTTTTTCTCTTCATTGTTACTGTCTCCTTTGTATGTTTAATTTTATATTTACTTATAGCTACTACAGAAAGCCTTCCGAATCATCTGGTTTACTGACAGATGATACTGGTTACCAGATAACCTTTATTTAAATCTGTCACATCACTGTCTGTATCTGATTTATATGGTTACCATTGGCTAACTGCGTTGACATTCTACCAATGTTTATTGGTTAGTGTCAACTAATTTATTCGTTTTCGTGCCTGTCGGGAACGGTTTGTGTTTTTCTTTTTTTCTTGTAAAATCAATATTTTTCCACATTTGTGCATAATAAAAAGGCCGAATTTTCTTCATTTCGACCTTTAATCTTACATCCAGAATGTCAGCACTGCTGTACTCTCCGGCATATGTGCATTTCCGACATTACAGGCAACTGTAATATGAACCGCTCCCTTTACATTTCCCATTCTGCCACGAAAAAAATGGCAGGCACTGAGTGGAATCCTTAACTTTCCATTCTTAATGACCGATTCATAAAGCTGCCCCTGTTTCTCGTATTTCAGAGAAGAAAGATGTCCTGACATCTCTGTTCCGTCAATCCTGGACCTTCCATGAATTTCACAAATGGTCAGTTCCAGCCAGCTCCCACGCGTATTATTTCGAATACATGCCAGATGTTCAAAGCCCTGATGTGCCATAGAGAGTCTGGTTTCGCTATTTCTGCTTATCTGATGAATAGCAATCCCTACCTGAAATTTTCCTTTTTCCAGTATCTTTTCAATAAAATATGCATTGGAATCTTTTTCTCCCTGCGAATTTTTCTGTTCCTGTTCATTTTTTCCTTCTACTGTACGTTCCGTTGTCTGTCTTGCATTTCTTACCATAGTCCTCAGCAGATCATAATCCACGTTCTCGATCAGCTGCTTCATCTTCTCTGGAATTTCTTTTTCCGGAATATTCATTGCTTTCAGATATGTCTTCACATCCCTTAAGAGCCTTTTATAAGTTAGCAAGGCATGCGCACCTTCCGTTGTAAATTCATATTTTTCCGTCAGATATCCTCTTCCAATGCACTCTTTAAAAAATCGGCTGACCGGTCCATGACTCACCCCACAGGTATCCGCAATCATCGCAACACTTCCGCGCTTTTTTCCTACTTTTTCTAATTCCAGAAGGTACTGAATCTGAAGCATTGATGGATGTAAAAGATTTCTGTTATCCTGATTATTCACGTCTTTATCCCTCCGATTTCCAGATATGTACATCAAGTTCCCGGCTATTCCAGTCCACAGGCTTCTCACCTTTTCTCGTAAACGCGATCAGTGCAGTTCCCTCTATGATCGGATCCTGACATCTTGTTGAAAACGTAAATGCACCAGACGATATCCATGGATTTCCCATTTTCTCCTCTGCCTCTATCCATCCCTGTTCCGGATCTTTGTACCATAAATTCTGCGCCGAAGTATCTTCTTTTTTTATCAGTTCAAAACTACTCTTGTCTTCTGTAATGTGAAGCCAGATATTCTCAGAAAAACAATCAAACTCCCTGGCAAATCTTCTTGGACATGTTTTCTCTATCTGATAAATTCCCATAAGAAACATATACTTTCCCGTCTGATACCAGCTGCGCAGATCCGAATGCTTCAAAATCCGTTCAAATGTATCTCCATAATCCACAAAATTACAAATCTGCTGAACCGTTTCCTCACTGACCACATGCTCCATACGGCAGGCATCCTCTTGGGCTTTTTCATCTGAAACACCAACAAACTGAAGAAACTGCGTGAGGATTTCATGACGATACTGAAATTCTTCTCCTGTGATCTTTCCGAACTCTGTAAGTGAAATTCCAGAGCCAGATCCATCCTTCTGATGTCCTGTAGATGTAACTTTCTCTCTGATAATATAGCCATGAACTTTCAGTTGTTTCAGATAAAAATTGACTTCTCTTCTGCTCATATCCATACGGCTGCATAATTCTTCAACTGTAATCTCTGCTCCTGCATTCGCAATCAGGCAAATCTGTTCCAGCATATCCTCCTCAATTTCACGCCGCGAGGACGGAAGCTGCGCATCTGTTTCTTTTATTATATTTTCTTTTAAGTCATTCTTTGTTAGTTTTTTCTGTATTAATTCGTTCATCTCATACAACCTTTATGTCAGATCACTCAGATTGTAAAAATGGTTTTCCAAACACAATCTGGCACTCCTCTGTTCCACTTTATTCATCTTTTCATTACACCTTTCAGTATCATTATTTTTGTTTTCTTTTCTATATTCTTCATCAAGTGGAATTCTAACAGACAGTTGTAGTTAGTGTCAACTAATTTATTTTTTTTCCAAAATATGCCAAAAAATAAAGCATATAGATTTTTCTATACGCTCTATCTTTATCTTTGATTCTTAATTCGACAAACTGGACAAATATTCCCTCATCGGATACCCTCTTTATCATTTGTAGAACAATATGCATATCCCTGTCAGATTCCATATTTTTTCAAATCAACTTTACCATCCTCTACTTCAATTCCATCTGCTTCCAAAAGTTTTGCCTGCTCACCGGCTCCGCCGAAGGCAAATTCTCCCGCAAGTTCGCCCTTTGCATTTACAACACGAAAGCATGGGATATGTTCCGGATTGGGGTTCTTGTGGAGGGCATTTCCCACTGCTCTTGCCATTCTGGGATTGCCAGCCATCTCAGCAACTTTGCTATAAGTTGCAACATGACCCTTTGGTATTTTTTTGACTGCCTCATAGATTCTTTTAGTTGGGCTATCTGTAACCAAGTCATAACTTTCGGATATCATCCTTTTTATATCTTTATCCGGTATACTTCCATCCAAAATGAGCGTATTCCAATGTTCTTTATTCTGATGATATCCCGCAATTACTGAATCATATGCACTACGCCAGAAATCGCGCCACTGTGGATCTACCTTTACATTCAGATTAATATATCCATTCTTTTCATAAATCCAGAGAAAAGTCTTTTTACTTTCTCTGACTCTTACTAACTGCCAGTTCTGGTCATGAAAAGGTTTTTCTTCATATACATTCTTAAAAGATAATCCGTATTTTAATGCTTCTTCCCTTTTTTTCATATTCTTTTATTCCTTCTTTTTATATTTAGGCACAAAAAAACCAGCTATCATCTAGCTGGTTTTAGTATATCTTCAAAACTACATACATGTCAACATTCCCTGAAAATCATT
>NZ_JBBKBP010000006.1:0-190942 GCF_037890165.1 Blautia sp. HCN-1074 | reverse complement strand
TGGTAACACATGGAGCTGACTGTTACTAATCGGGTGAGGGCTTGACCAAGAATCGCAGGAAGAATGATCTCAAGGAAATGTCAACATGTATGTAGTTTTGAAGGTGCAAACCTTTATTCCTCCTTAGCTCAGTCGGTAGAGCATGCGGCTGTTAACCGCAGTGTCGTTGGTTCGAGTCCAACAGGGGGAGTTTTCGGAAACATGAAGTCCGATACCAAATTTAAATTTTCTACCAGGCTCCATGGTCAAGCGGTTAAGACACCGCCCTTTCACGGCGGTAACAGGGGTTCAAATCCCCTTGGAGTCATTATGTAAGAATTCTTACATATAATAAAAAGTATATATGGTGCCATAGCCAAGTGGTAAGGCAAAGGTCTGCAACACCACACACTAGGGAGCCGAATAAGATAAATATTCCTCCTTAGCTCAGTCGGTAGAGCATGCGGCTGTTAACCGCAGTGTCGTTGGTTCGAGTCCAACAGGGGGAGCTACAAACCCAATAATTGTGCAAAATAACTAAATACGGCGCAGTAGCCAAGTGGTAAGGCAATGGTCTGCAACACCAGTATTCACCGGTTCAAATCCGGTCTGCGCCTCTTAAAAAGCCCAGAAAATCAAGGTTTTCGAGGCTTTTTCTTTTTTCAAAATCCTATAATTCTGTCTAAAAAAATAAGGTGGCAAAATTATAGGAAAGAAAAAGTTCACAATTTTTTCTACAAGTCCATTTTTCCATAATCCAATTCCCTTTTTTAAAAAATTAATTCTAAAATACAAATTTTCATGCTTTAATATTTATAGATATGTCCGCCAAAAACCGTTAAAAACCTTATAAAATCAAGTAAAATCGTTTCGTAAGGTGGACGATAAGGTGGCAGAATTTTGGTTGTTACAGCCTGTGCCATCATACTGTAGACAACTATTTCCTCTGTTAAGCGGAAGATTTATGCAATCATAGCATCAATTAAACTTACCTTACGTTCACTGTCTGTATGAACATAAGTACGCATGATGACCTCATAGTTATCGCCAATGATTTCAGCAGCTTCCTTTATTTCTCCCATATTGTGAGTCTGCCGGATCAGATTTGTTGCAAAAGTGTGCCGTAGTGCATGAAGATTATATTCTGGAATCTCAGCACGCTTACAAATTTTCTTTAGCGTATTGGCTAAATTTTGGATTGTAGGGCTGACACCATTTTGCGTAGATAATATCAAATCTGGAAAAACCCGATTTTTATCGTATAGCTCCATCATACATGATAGTGAAAATTCAGCTTCCTTGTTTAATGGAATAGTCCGTAAACTATTTGGGTATTTTGGAGGAGTCAAAATCATTTTAGTCTTTTTTTTGGAACCGGCCTCTCTGTTTTTAACCCTGCTAAGCGTATGTGTGATTTTAATGCCACGCCGTCCTAAAAAGGGCACGATAGAAGATTGACCTAATGCAAGCAATTCACCACCACGTAAACCTGTGTTTAAAAGGAATACAATGGCAGGACCATATCTATACAAATAGCGTTCATTTTTATTTGGACTGGGTTCCATTGCAATTTCTTTTATGATCTGCTCATGTTCTGGTGGGATGATTGAGATTTCCTTTGTTTCTACAGGAAGAACGGATTCTTCCGGCATTATCACCCGATTTAAAATATCAGAAAAGTTTTTTGGCAGTTCGCCGAGAGAAATTGCTGTTTTAATCATTGCAGACCAAAATAAGTAAATTTTCTTTAATGATGAATAACTCAGGATTTCCTTTTTAGCATTAATCGTTGCTGTAATATCATCAGCAGTCAGATTAGAAAATGTTTTGCTAAAAGCATCCGTATCTTTTAAATGATTTTCGTATGTTTTTTCTAATCGATCCAGGCTGGTTTGTTTGAATTTGCCAGCTTCAACCATGAGACTTTTGCGGAATAAGTATTTGTTCGCATAGTCCTGTACTTTGATGTTTGAAGTAATTGCGTCTTGTATTGCGACTTTTATCTTCCAGTCATCTAATAATGCTTTCGCTTCTCCTTTGGTAGGAGCATTAAACTCCTTGTCCGGTAGCCCTTTTTTTCTATATCGGGCAGTCCAACCTCCTCTCTTATTTGGAAATAGTGATCCATCCCCTTTGGATCTTCTTTTTTGTTGTGTACCTTTCGTTGTTCTCGCCATGAATAGTTCCCTTTCTTTAATGAGATATTCATGCCAAATCAGGTATAAGGTCTATTTTAATATAGCCAAGCCTGATTGACAATAACTTTCTAAAGGGCCTAAAAGAATATTTGCTTTCCTATGTTTTTCTTGAGAAACTCCTGAATAGAAGCTGGTGAAGTAAAATATTGCCGCCCAACTTTTGTAACGGGAAGAATTCCACTGTCAAGAAGTTCCCTGGTTTTTGTTTTTCCAATGCCGAGCATGGATGCTATCTCCTGAACGGAGTATGCTTTAAAGAGATTGTCTGTTTCACTCAATATAATCACCTCTATAAATTAGATTAATGAAAGAGTAGACATATCAGGAAACCGTTTCCTATGCCATGTTTCATGCACGTATGAGGTGTTACTATGTAATCATCAAGCTGCAGGCGTGCATTTATGCGACACTATCTGCAGCACCTATATACATTTCCTGATAAGGTATAAAATTATCAAGGTACAATAGCGTAAGACTTGGTTTTGTCTTAACAATTTCATTAAGTAATTAACTGAGATTTTTTCAGATTGAACAGATTATGTACTTTTTATAAAAAATTTTTCTATAAACTTGAAAAAAGAGAGGTGGGATACGTGATATTTCAATATTTTAATTGAAGTCATATATGCAAAGCAGAGTATTTAAGAACATACAATATATTGTGCATGAAGATTGACATATACTATATCATGTGCTACTATACTGCTATAGTTAATTTTATGCGCACCCATAGGGGGAGTTTTGGATTTGTATAAATCCTAAGACTCAAGGAGAGCAGTAAGGCTGCTTATTCCGCATAAGTTGTTTATGATTGTATAAAGTGTCACTATCTGTCCTTATGGGGCAATAGCGGCACTTTTGTTTTTTCGGTAATATTATCAGGGATATGAGAATGGATAGCGAAGGAATACTTCTCTTTTCATTCTTTTTTTATGCCCTAATGAAAGGCAGGATTGCCACAATCAGCTTTGGCTGTTTATGGATAAATAAATTTAAGAAAGGTGGTACACACATGAAAGAAACAAAGATTTATGCAGATGAGTTTTGCACTACATTTGCAAGTACAACGGAGATGCTGGAATTTCTGGCTGAGAGGGCAAAGCAGTCCAAGTGGATTCGTAAGCCTACCAGGATGCTAAAACTGGTTCCATTGGAAAAGGAGGCAGAAACCATTGAAGAAGCCTGTGAAAAAGAACTGGAAGGAATAGTAGAGGATACAGAAAAGAATACCCAGTTGGTATTAAAAGTGAACAAGGATTTTTATCCGGTTCGTGACTGTGCTATCCATACAATTCTGAAAAGAGCCGGCATTAATGGAACAGGATTAAAGAAACTGGAGAAAGCTACTTATGCAAAGGTAGTAAACTACTGTCTTCAGGTAGCGAAAGGAGATGCCTTAATCAAGGTGGCAGATGGAAAAGTATCTGCAGTACATGGCGGTGATGATCATGATTACTGTGTACTGGATATGCAGACAATCTTCAATATGACAAGTGATTATCTGAAAGCACATTTTAAGGGAAGTACGTATCTGGAGGGATCTGGAAGTTTTGACCATTCCATTGTGTCCGCTATATGGACTTTAGGAGGAAATCAGGAACTTTTGGATACTTATCACCAGGCTTTGGAGGATCATGGAATTGAGGATAAGAGCCTTGCTCCTGCACTGCGCTTGACTACTTCTGATGTAGCAGTAAGTGGTGTGAATCTGTATCCCATGATGCTGTCTCAAACCAGTAACCGTGTCATTAACCTGGGCAGTCCTATTAAACTGTCACATGATAGAGGGGCAGCCTTACAGGATTTCCGGAAGAATCTGGACAAAATTTTCTCCCGTTATCAGGAAGCAGTTAAAGGAATTGTTGGTTTGATGGATATAGAAATCCAAAATCCTGTAAACTGTCTGCATCTGATTATGAAGGAACTCAAAATCAATCAGAAAATCCGAAATGAAGTGGTAGATCTTTTTGTGGGACAATATGGGGAAGAGCCATGTACAGCTCATGATCTTTATTTTGCCATGCACGAAGCTGCTTTCTTTGCTGCTTGTGAAGGATTTTCTGCACCACGGATTTTAAAATTGGAAGAAGATCTTGCAAAAACACTGGTTTTTGACTGGAAAGCGTTTGATGTATACGGAACGATTAAATTATAAGGAGGACATGAGATGAATACAGTATTAAATTATCAGCCGGAAGTTCTGGTAGATACAGCAGATTTGAGCCGGGAAGATTGGCTGAATTATCGACGTCTTGGTATTGGCGGAAGCGATGCAGCGGCAATCATGGGCGTATCCCCATTTGCGACAATCAGGGATTTGTATTTCGATAAAATTGGTATTACGCCAGTGATTGAAGAAGAGGAAGAAAACTGGGTAGCAAAAGAAGTGGGACACCGACTGGAAGATCTGGTTGCCATGATTTTTGCCAAGAAGACTGGACTTGAAGTTTTCCCTGTACGAAAAATGTTCCGGCATCCGCTATATCCGTTTATGTTAGCGGATGTGGATTACTTTATCCGTTTTCCAGATGGCAGCATTGGGATTTTGGAATGTAAAACCTGTAATTACAATGCAAAAGACAAATGGGCAGATGATGGGATTCCTGAAAACTATGTTTTGCAGGTTCGTCATTATCTTGCAGTCATGAATATGAATAAGGCATATATTGCCTGCCTTTATGGAAACAATGAAAATGAATTTGTTTATCGGTGTCTGGAACGGGATAGAATGGAGGAAGAAGAACTCATTGACCAGGAGAAATACTTCTGGGAGGAATATGTGGAGAAGAAAATAGAACCACCGTATTCCGGAAAGCCAGATCTCATTTTGGCTAGTATCCGGAAATATAATGGTTACGCAGACAAATCAATTCCTGAAATCAGCATATCTAGCTTGGAATCACGCAGTCTTGAAAAATATCTCAAATTATCTGAAGAAAAATCCCAATTGGAAAAGAGAAAAAAGGAGATTGAAGCGGAACAACGTGCATTGAGCGTACCGTTTGTCGAGCTTCTTGGACAAGGGTGTAAGGCAGTGATCGAGGATGGGAGTTTCCGTTACCGGATTACTTATAATCCTACGATACGCACCCAGATTGGAAAAGAAAATATGGAGAAACTGAAAAATCAGCATCCGGATATCTACGAAGAATACACAAGCACTACAGAAAGCAGGATTTTCCGGATTAAAAAGGAGGTTGCATAATGTTACAAGGAAAAAAGGCATATATTTGTTCTCCGCTGTCTGCCCCGAATCCAGAGGGAATGCAGCATAATATGGAACTGGCAAAATACTATCTCATGCAGATGAAAAGGCTGTATCATTGCCGTACTTTTGCTTCACATGCACATCTTCCGTTAATGTTGGATGACCGTATCCCAGAAGAGCGTGAGACTGCAATGCAGATTGGAGCTTTGATGCTGGATTTATGTGAAGTATTAATAATTTGTGGTTCCTGCATCAGCGAGGGAATGAGAAGAGAGATTCAGACAGCATTTGAAAAAGGAAAAGACGTTTATTGGTATGATTCCAAGATGAAATCAGGCGAATTGATGAAAGTAGAGAACTGGAGGAGCATAGACGATGAGGTGCAAATATATACGTAAGATTTTTCAAAATGAGGAAAACGGATATACGGTTGCGTTATTTTCCACGCTGGATCATGAGGTTCCTCTTTCTGCCAGAGATAAATTTTGGGCAGACAAAAAAATCATTGCGTTTACTGCAAAAGGATATGACCTGCCTCTTACGGATGAAATCGAAATAGAGATGGAAGGCGAGTGGGAGACAAATTCCCATGGAACACAATACAAGGTAGAAACTTTTTTGGAAGTTGTACCTAGAACAAGGGAAGGTATCTTAGGATACCTTTCTTGTGGTTCTTTAAAAGGAATTGGTCCCAAAACGGCAGAACGGATTGTCAATCGTTTTGGTCTGGATACCTTGGAGGTAATGGAAAAGTATCCACAGGAATTATTAAAGATTCAGGGGATATCTCAGAAAAAACTGGACCGTATTGTGGATTCTTTTGGAAAAAACAAAGTATTCCGGGAATTGATGACTTTTTTATCACCGTTTCATGTTACGCCTAAAAAAGCAAATATGATTCTTCAGAAGTTTCGGGATCAATCCGTAGAAATCATTCGGAAGCAGCCTTATATACTTTGCTCAGTCAAAGGGTTTGGTTTTCTCACTGTGGATGCCATTGCAAGGCAGTGCTGTGCTGCAACAAATGATCCTATGCGTATTTCCGGATGCGTCAGCTATGTGCTGCGGGAAGCCATGAAGCAGAACGGACATTTATATCTGGAGCAGGAAATTTTGGTAAAAGATGCATTGAAGGTTCTGAATAAAGAACTGAATCTTCAGCCGGTGACGGAAACAGAGATTTTAAAAGTGTTATATCGTCTGGTCATGCAGGACAGTATCGTGGTAGAAGAGAATAGGGTTTACATTACCCAACAGCATCAGGAAGAAGAGGATACAGCCTCTATGATTGCAAGAAAATTGCATGAGCGAATTCCAGTTCTTACGATTGAAAAGGAACTGGAGGAAGCACAGGAGGATTTAAACATAACATTATCCGAACAGCAGAAAGAAGCAGTACGTATGGTTTTTGCAAACCCGATCAGCATTATTACTGGAGGACCTGGAACCGGAAAAACAACGGTTTTGAAGATCATCTTGTATATCTATCAGAAAAAATGCGGGAATGAAGTAAAACTGATGGCACCGACTGGACGTGCCGCAAGGCGAATGGCAGAGAGTACCGGAAGTGGAGAGGCAACTACGATGCACATGGCATTGGGGCTTTTTGGTGATGGTGATTATGAAGCACTTATAGATGAATTGTCCGCAGATTTTATTAATGTGGATGAGGTATCTATGGTAGATATGCACCTTGCCTATGAATTTTTTTACAAGGTAAAAGCAGGAGCCAGAGTGCTTTTGATAGGAGATGTCCACCAGCTTCCTTCTGTAGGAGCAGGAGATGTGTTCCGGCAGCTTATCTTGTGCGGGAAAATACCGGTTACTGTTTTAAATCTGGTATATCGCCAGGGGAAGGACAGCAACATCCCCATAAATGCTCAACTTATCAATGAAGGAAAGACAAACCTGCAATGGGGGGATGATTTCCAGATGGTCGAATGTTCAGGAGCAGATGCGGCGGCACAAATTGTTAAAAATATCTATCTCAAGGAAATTCAGATGTATGGTATGGAGCAAGTACAGATACTCTCTCCATATAAAGTGAGAAGTGCAGCCGGTGTCTTGGAACTGAACCGCAGTCTGCAGGACGAGGTAAATCCCCCTGTATCCGGAAAAAGGGAGCTTCATCTTGGCGGTGAGATATTTCGGGAAGGTGACAGAATCCTTCAAAACAAGAATACAGAATTTGCCAGTAACGGAGATTTGGGTACATTGGTACAGATTGCTGAAGATGAGGACAATAACCCTCTGGTTCAAATCGTATTTACAGATGGCCGCAGGGTGAAGTATGAGGCAGAGCAGGTGGAAATGATTGAACATGCAAACGCCATAACCATACACAAAAGCCAAGGAAGCGAGTGCCAGGTGGTCATCATTCCGTGGTTAAAAGCTTTTTATCCCATGCTGAAGCGGAACATCTTTTATACGGGAATCACCAGGGCAAAACAGCGTGTTTATATTGTTGGGGAATGGAAAGCCGTTTGTCAGGCAATCCACACAGATGATACGGGAACCAGAAAGACGATGCTGGCAGTAAAAATACAACAGTATTGTGAACGGTATCAGAGACAGGAAAACAGACGGATCCCTGCAACAATTTGCAACCGGGCTGTGTAAAAAAATAGCAAAATAGTTCAATGTTGAGAATTGGCAGGTTATTACTTTATGAAGGGATGTCCTGCCGGTTCCAAAGAAAGGAGCAGGCAATGAGCGAATTATTATATAACAAGTCAAAAGCAGTAGAAGAACTGAATAAAGTGGAAGGATTTTATCCTCTGGAACTTGCCAGAGTTATTTCTAATGAAGGGCAGGAGGAACAACGGTATCTGGATGTGAAATATCGGAAGCTGTGGTTCCGTCTGGTAAATCCCACAGGTAAGATTATCAGCCGGATTGTTCACTTTACCGAAAATATGGCAGTCGTAGAAGCCAGAATTTATCTGGATAAGTGTGATCAGGAAGATAATTATATTGCAAATTCCTTTTCACAGAAGTTTCGTACAGCAGATACACAGTTTGGGGATAAATTTCTTGAAATGGCAGAAACAGCGGCAATTGGGCGAGCTTTGGCAGATGCGGGGTATGGCCTGCAATTTGCTGATGTAGGGGAAGGAAATGATCCAATGCAGGTAGATGCAGGAATTCCTGTAAATCAGGGAACACAGATGCAGACTGCGATGCCAGCACAAACCCCTGCACCAGGAATGCAGCAGACTCCCAATCAGTCAGCAGGAACCATGCCATCATTTCCGCCTCAAGCAACTCCGGGGCAGCAGATGATGGAACAGTTTTATCAAGAAGCACAAGCCAATCGAAATACGATTGGCGGGGTAACGGGTACAGGACAGATGACAAATCCGGTAATGAGTCCGGCAACTGGATCTGTACCAGTTATGCAGCAGATGCCTTCTAAGCCGCAATTTCTGGATCCCAATATGCCAGTGGAAGAACTGGTGAAAAGGATGAGTTATGAGCAGGCAATACAAGTAGCCGTAACAGGACAGGGAAAATTTAGTGGAAAGACCATGGGACAGGTTGCAATAGAAAGTCCTTCCAGCTTGCAATGGTTCGCAGAACAGTATCATGGACAGAACCATTTCATACCGGCGGCAGCCAAAGTAATTCTTGCAAAGGTATAGCAAATAGCCGGCTTAACATTCTTTCCACAGCCAATAAAGGCTGTGGAAGAAAGGAGGAACCATAGAGTGTATGATATGTCAGGCTTTAGCTACGATATCACAGATGTCGTGCATTTACTGCAACTTAGAGTACGGCATAAAAATTCTTCGTCAATGGATGTGAATTGTCCATTTTGTGGAGAAACAAAAGGGAAAATGAATGTTAATCTTCAGAAAAATGTGTTCCGGTGTAATCGGTGTGATGCTTCCGGCGGAATGCTGGAATTATACGGAAGACTGCATGGTGTTTCCAGTGCAGAGGCAAACCGACAGATCCGGGAAGCTCTGGGAAAGGGGGAATACCGGACGGATTATCAGGTGGTTCATAAAGAAGAGCCTGTAGAAATTTTTAATGCCGAGTTAGCGGATGCGGATGTCATTGACCGAACATATCAAGAAATGTTGTCGTTATTGACCTTAAATGATAAACATCAGGAAGATCTTAAAAAAAGAGGGCTGACGAAAGAACAGATCGAGATACAGAGGTATCGTAGTGTACCATTGTTTGGAATTAAAAATATGGTACAAAAACTGTTGGAATCTGGACAGACGGTAAAAGGTGTGCCGGGATTTTATGAAGATCAAGATGGGAAATGGACAGTTAATTTTACTTCTAAAAATTCTGGGATTTTGATACCGATTCGGTCTATGGAAGGAAAAATACAAGGATTTCAGATACGGTTGGATCAGGTAATGGAGGGACGGAAGTATATCTGGCTTTCCAGTGTGAAATTCCAAAATGGAGTATCATCAGGGAGTCCGGTACATGTCATAGGAAGTCTGGACGCAGAACAGATCTATTTAACAGAAGGTGCATTAAAAGGTACGATAGCCCACTATTTATCTGGAGATACGTTCATTTGCGTTGCTGGTATCAATCAGTACAGAAATTTAAAGCCAGTTTTGGAAACGCTGAAAAGCAGGCATCTGCAGCACCTATATGAAGCTTATGATATGGATAAAAAAATGAAGGTATATTGTGATGGGGATTCTGAGAAATGTGATGCTTGTCAACGTAAACCAGCCACTTTTTATTGTCCGCATAAGATGCAGAAACGGCAGATTCTACAGAACGCTTGTAGAAAGGTGTATGAAATCTGTAGTGGATTGTCTATTTCCATGAGCCGTATGGTTTGGGACATGGATTCTTATGGTGAGTGGAATGGGCAGATCAAAGGAATTGATGATTATTACTATGTATTGAAAAATACGGGGTAAATATGGACCGGGCAAGCTGTCCGGTCTTATGGAAGAGGAGGATTCGATGAAACGAAAGAAAATTTACGGTATATTTATGCTTGTAGCCATTGCTGTTTTTTTATTTGCAGGAGAAAGGATACTGCAAATTTATTTGAATTATCAGGAAAGTCAAAAAGTCTATGAGCAGATGGAAGGGTTTACACAAAAGATAGAGGATCAAGACCTGTCACCAGAAGCGGTTCCAGGGGAAACACCAGAGGAGGTTGCAGAGCAGGGATTCCTACAGGTGGATTTTAACAAGCTGGAAGAAATCAATCCAGATGTCATTGCATGGATTGAGATTCCTGGTTTGGAAATTAGTTATCCGGTAGTCCAGGGGAGGGATAATGACTATTATCTGCATCACCTGATTACGAGAGAAAATCATAAAAGTGGCAGTATTTTTATGGACTTTCAAAACCAGGAGGATTTATCAGACAGAAATACCATTATCTATGGGCATAATATGAAGGATGGGAGCATGTTTGGAACCCTGAATCAGTATCAGTCACAGGCACTTTATCGAAACTATCCCTATTTTTATATGTATGTGCCAGGATATATTTATGAGTATCAGATTTTTTCCTGTTATGCAGCACCGACGGATCATCCAGCATATACTTATGATTTTCCTACTTCTGAGGACTATGAAGTTTTTCTGGAAACACTACAAAGAAGTGCTGAGTATAACACAGGGATGACAGTTACCAAGGAGGATCAGGTAGTGACCTTATCAACTTGTGTAAATACCCGAAAGGATTATCGCTATTTAGTACATGGAAAACTGAAACAGAAAATAAAAATGGAGGAATAACAGATGTTAGATTTTGAGTATGCAAAGGCATTGGCAGAGGTTGTGCTGGATACAACTTGCAGCGAAAAAGAAAGAGAAGTACGGCTGGAGTGTTTAACCCAAATATTTGGCAGAGCAAATGCTTATTTAAAGAAAGGCTTCTTACCCGATGTGGTAGAGGCTTTTTTTGTGCGAAAAATGAAAGGTTTGCCACTGGTATCGACAAAGCAGGATATGCAGGATTTTTTGAAAGTCAGTACACCCCATTATTTTGGCGGGAAATTTACAGTTAGTAATATTCCGTATTATTCTGAGGAAGAAGAACTGCTACTTTGGTCAGAAACATCACTTCGTGGTCCAGTGATTTCAGCCGGATACGAACGCTATATGGAACTGTTTAAAAAGATTTTGCCTCAAAAGGCAGAACAGATTAATTTTTTATAAAGAGAAATAATTCGAATGAGGACTGGAAATATATGGTGGTTTAAAGATAAATGTTAAAAATTATTATATAGGAAGAAAGCATCTGTCTGTAGCAAAATGCTGCAGACAGGATATTTTTTTGAAAAAAAGTTGCTTTGTACGGAAGCTCTGCGTACAAGAGAAGTATAAAGAAAAAAAGGAGAGATGATTTTATGATAAAAAAAGTTCGGATTGCGGTAGACCATGGCAATAGAAATATGAAAACCTGTTCCCGGGTATTTACGACAGGGCTTACCATTCAGGATAAAAAGCCTGCCAGAGGGGAAAAGTTCCTGTTCTATGAGGGAAAGTATTATGTGCTGAGTGAAAATAGGATTCCTTATCAAAGAGATAAAACGCATGATGATCGGTTTTTTATCCTTACTCTATTTGCAATCGTAAAAGAGCTGGAGGAAAACCCTCAAATTCAGCCAGAGGATGTCATTCAGGTGGATCTTCCGATTGGGCTGCCACCCAAGCATTATGCAGAACTTTGTGAACGGTATGAAGCATATTTTAAAAGACAAGGGAAAATCCATGATATCAATTACTGTGGTAGGACATATCATATCACCATTGGAGAGGTAATGGCATTTCCACAGGACTATGCGGCTATGATGACTATGATTGAAAAGCTGCAGCAGATTCCCAAAGTAGTAGGAATTGATATAGGAGGATTTACTACTGACTATCTGCTGATGCGGAAAGGTAATCCAGATATGGAAGCCTGTGATTCCATGGAAAAAGGCGTGATTACCATGTATAACAAGATTATTTCCGGGATTAACAGTGAATATGATATTTTGTTAGAGGAAAGTGATATTGACAGTATCCTTCAGGGAAACACAGAGTTTTATGAAGAGGCTGTAGTCCGTATGACAGAAGGTATGGTGCAGGATTTTGTAAAAGATCTGCTGAACAGTATTCGAGAAAGAGGCATAGATACCAAAGCAGCATATACGGTATTTATTGGAGGCGGTGCAAAGCTATTGAGCCATTTTCTGGAACAATCGGACCGTCTGGGGAAATATACCTTTATTGAGGATATTTCTGCCAATGCCAAAGGATATGACAGACTGTTTCAGATTATGTAGAGGAGTGTGATAAATGTGGAGAAAAAGAATCCCTATAAATTCACACTTGGATTTGATAAAACAAAGCCTTCACATGTGAGGGCAACAGAAATCCTAAACTCTGTAAAGGATAAGGCAGATTTAATCGCTTCAGCATTGGTATCTTACATAGATGATGTCCGACAAGAGGAAGGGGCTGTTTTAAGCAATGAAGCTCTTCAGGTTCTAATGCAGGAGATGGTAAAGCAAGAAGTAGCAAAAGCAATGCACCTGCATTCCATAAAGCCAGAGGAGCCGAATCGTAATTCAAATAGTGTAATGGCTGTGCAGCAGGAATCACTTGAAACCATTACTCCGGAAGTAGCAAAAAGTGTAAGAGATGCTATGAGCATATTCCGTAATCGATCATAAACAAAAAAGAAGCACTCGATGAGATGCTTCTTTTTTTGTTTATTTTTTATCGTCCACAGGAAACGCACAGATTGGACAAAGGTTTTTCACAGATTCTATCCATATACTCATAGGTTAGATATTGTTAGAAAAAGTTAATCGGAATGCTCTTTTTCTTTTAATGCAGAAAGAAGTTCACGCAATGTACGAAGGGCAATCTGGCGATCATCTTCGGAACAGGTTTGCAGCTCTTTCATGATTTGATATGTGGTAGTATCTGCTTCATCTTCCTGAACAACGGAATCAATAGAAATTCTCAAATACTGGGTAAGAGGAATCAAAGTAGCAAGTTCTGGATTTCCATTGCAGGTTTCAATATCAGAGATTGTTCGTGTGGAAACTCCTGCCCGTTCTGCCAGACTGGACTGTGACAGGCCAAGCCGTTCTCTTTCGCTTCTTACCGTGTAGCCTAATTTTTTCTTGACGGTATCCATCCGCATCCGCATCACCTCACTTATTGTTTTATTTTAACGTAGATTGATAGTAAGAGAAACGCATTATAGCACATGATAAAACGCAATATAGTGTGAGTAAGCGGTGCTTTAGAACCTGTAAAAGGAGGAAAGCACCCATGCTGCAAGCAAGGAAAAGGCATTCGTGTAGCGATTCATCAAAAAAATTCTTCTATTATGGGGAAACGAAGAGAGCCATTTATATGCAGGATATGCGTTAAGTGTTAGATATTCCGTGCAGTATCCTGCATGGTTTAGAAGAAATGTCGGATTAGTTGAATACTGGTTCGGCTTTTTCTTTTATCATGGAAGGAAACTATCTTTTTATCCTGGCTGCAGATCGCCGCCTTTAGAAATTTGGAAACTAATTCATTTTCAAATTTCGGAGGTAAAGGATGAAAGAAGAGAAAAAATACAGTGGTTCTAAAACAAGAAACTATTTTACGGCATATTTGTTGGCATCTATCCAGGGGAGAAGGCTCCGGTATCTGGAAAAGCAGCAGAAAATATTATTTGCGGAGGAGAATCTGGAGGATAAAGAAATCACAGATATAGACATTTCTTTGGAGGAACGGTTAGAACTTGAGAAAAAGGAACAGTTACTTCTGGATGAATCCAAGGGGATTTATCCAGAGTGGAATGAGATGACGGACATAAACCTTATGGAAGCCATGTTTTCTTTGCAGGAGGAAGAACGAAAGCTTATCTATCAGCATGTCTTTGAGGAACGTACATTTAAAGAAATGAGCATCTTGAATCAGATGCCTGAAGAACGGTGTAAAGGTGCATATTATTGGGCTATCCGGAAAATACGCAAGAGAATGGGAGGAAAGAGATCATGAATTTTAAAGAATTGTTATACCGGGCAAGGCAAGGGGATGAAGATGCTATTCTGGAAATATTTGAAATGTATCGGCCACTTTTAATTAAAAATGCTTTGGTAGAAGGGATCTTTGATGAAGATTTGTATCAGGAATTGACAGCAGAATTGCTGAAGTGCATACGGTATTTTAGAGATGTAGAATAGTTTTATAGGGAGAAGCGTAGCGTTATAATCGTTACGCTTCTTTAGCATATTCTACCATTTTTAGTAAATGGATTACATAATTATGGTTACCAATTAGGCAATAAAAAACGCAATCGAAACAAGAATACTAGACGGAATAAACAAGAATCCCCTAATATAATAAAAAATAAGGAGGGCATTTCGATGGAGATGAAGCAAAAAGAATGCGGAATAGTTTGCAAAGAAAATGGTACGGAACAAATAGGAAAAATAACAGAGGAAGAATGGAGATTATTAAAACAATATAGAAATTTGTGTGAAGAAAATAAATTAACCATCAATATTTTGATTCAGCGATTATTAGCACACGAGAAAGGCAGGGAATAAGTTGATTAAAGTAGCATTATGTGATGATATTATTGACTATAATAAAAAAATGGAGAGTTATATCGAAAAATATGGAAATGAAAATCATGTAGAAGTCAAAATTACTTCGTATGGAAGTGGCAGTCAGTTATTATTGAATTATCAGAAACGAAAATTTGATGTTATATTTTTGGATGTGTCTATGCCTGAAATGGATGGATTTGAAACAGCAGAGGAGATTCGGAAGAGTGATCCTGATGTTTCAATCGTTTTTTGTACTTCTTATTATACAATCACTAATGCAGGGAAAGGCTTTGAAGTTGCGGCAGAAGATTTTTTATCAAAACCTTTACTGTATAGAAAAGTTGAGAATATCTTAAACAAAATATATAAAAAGAAATTATTGAATGCAGAGGAAAAGTTATTTTTGAAATGCCACGATGGATTGATTACGCTACAGCTTGCCGATATAATCTATATACAAACAGAAAACAAGCTATTGATTTTACATACAATTCATGGAGAT
The DNA here is from genome assembly GCF_037890165.1 of Blautia sp. HCN-1074. NCBI lineage: Bacteria > Bacillati > Bacillota > Clostridia > Lachnospirales > Lachnospiraceae > Blautia > Blautia sp. HCN-1074. Next base: position 175,510 of record NZ_JBBKBP010000006.1, on the reverse strand, counting down.
GTGCAAAGTAGTCAAAGAATGAATGAACTAGAGAAGCGGTTAAGCACAAAGCAATTTTATCGCTGTCATAATAGTTATATGGTCAATTTTGACTATGTTGAAGGGGTTAAGCAAGATAGTGTGTTAATCAAAGATAAAGCTCAGAAGTTAAAGACTATTCCAGTAAGTAAATATAAGAAGGAAGAGTTCATGAGAGCGTTAGCTAGATATGTGGGAAAATGGGAAAACTGAAAATCTATGTCAAAAATATGTTGATTTATACAAAGAATATTGTTGTATGGAAAAAAAGGGATTATAGTTTTCATATACTAAACAGAAAGGAGAAAAAACATGGTGAATAATGAAGCAACAGAAGAGTTCTTGAAAGAACTGGATTTAACAGAAGAAGAAATAGAAAGTTATACCGGATGTTCTGAAAGGACACAACGATGTTTAACTGATTGCCCATGGCCATTTCCAGGGGCATACATTAATGAAGCTAAATAAGACAAAGAACCGTATAGCCTATCCTGATATGATAGCCTGTGCGGTTTCTTTTTTGGAGGAAAAGGATGTACACAATCACTTTAGAAGTAAACCAAATATGCAATTTACGCTGTACATATTGTTATCTTGGAAGGAAGACAAACCAAAAGATGTCAGAACAGATAGCATACAAAGGGTTGGAAATTGCTTTTTTAAACGTAGAAAGGCATAGAGATCGAAGATTATGGGTGGATTTTGTGGGTGGAGAGGCACTCTTGAGTTTTCCATTTTTAAAGCAGTTGGTGGAATATATAGAGGGACAGGCTTTAAAAAGGAACATTTTAGTGACATATTCTATTACTACAAATGGAACTATTCTAAACGATGAGATTTTAGCATGGCTGATTAGATATAAAATTCATTTAAAGGTAAGTATTGATGGGGCTGAGGAAACCCATAATAGAAATCGGAAGTGGGTTGATGGGGGTGGAAGTTATGCGAATATTATTGACAACTGTATGTATTTCAAAGAATATGAGAATCAGACAAAGCAGTATATCCAAGCAGCACATGTTGTTACACAGAATAATTATGGGGAAACTTTTCACTCCGTTTGTCATTTAGTTGAAAATCTAAATTTTAAAATAGTGGACTCTTCCATTGATGTTGTGCATAGATGGACAACTGATCAATTGGATGTTTTGGCAGATGAATGGGAAAAAGTATTATGTTATTATATAAAAAGACAAAAAGTAGGGAAAGCATTTCTTTGGGGACTGGTTTTAGATTTGAAGAAATACGGAGAGAATAACGGGAAATCAGGATTTTGCGGTGTGGGACTCATTCAAATATATGTGAAGGTGGATGGAAGAATCTTTGGTTGTGCAGCAAATTTAGAATCTAGTGGGTGCATTGGCGATGTTGAAAATGGATTGTCTATGGATCGCATCAAAAGGTTGAGGAAATTAGAGGAAGAAGGTACAATGTGTTCAAAATGTAATCTCTATAGGGAGTGTCAAAGCAAAAACTGTATTATGAATAGTTTGGCATATAGTGGATCAATAGGTGGACATAATCCTGATATGTGCTATTTTGAACAGAAAAAGAAAAGTCTTTGGGAGGCGTATGCTAAAGAGTTGTAATTTTAAAAAATAAAACTTGAAATATTGGTAAAAATACGTTATTTTTATTATAAATACTAACATCTAAAGTGATATGCGGTGAGTGTTTTATTCTATTGGTGTGGTGGTGGAAATGAATATAATCAGGAGAAAGAGAAAGGAACTGGGGATTTCTCAGAAGGAGTTAAGTGAAAAACTAGGTACAAGTCAACAGACAATCAGCAGAATCGAAAAGGCAGATATTGAAAATATTCCCTGTAGTTTACTGGTGAAACTGGCAAGCATATTTAACACTCCCATAGATATTTTAGTACATGGAGATAATAGTGATTTGTGTAAGAGTCAAATTGAAGAATTATGGGATGTTTTTCAGAAGTTAGACGAGATAAACAAAGCTACTTTATTATTGATGGGAAGAAGACTAAATGAAGCACAGATGGAAAATATGCTGAAGAAGCAGATAGGTGATATAAGTGATAAAAATAGCGATATGTGATGATGAAAAATATTTTGTAGATACAGTTGAAAAAATGCTGAAAATTTATGCGGAGAAGAACGGTAAGGATTTTGTAATAAAAAAATATACAAAGCCATTGCAGTTAATGGAATCTTTAAAAGAAGAATTCCAAATTTTCTTTTTGGATATAGAGATGCCTGCGATGGATGGTATGGAACTGGTAGATATCATCCGCAGACATGATGAAAAATCAATTATCCTTTTTGTGTCATCCCACAATGAATTTTTGGGGGTAGGATATAAATATGATGTGCAGAATTTTATCACAAAACCGATTACACAGGTACAGATCAATTGTGAAATGAACAGAGCGTTAAGAAAACTGGATTCATACGAACAAAAATACATAGCAGTAAAAAATGAGAAAGGATACTTTAAATTATTTCTTTCGGATATAGAATACATTGAAACGGTAAAACGAAAAGTGTTATTTCATTTAAGAAACGGGAATCAGGAAGATGGATATTTTAAAATGAGAGATTTGGAAGAACGTTTGGAAAAATACTATTTTGTACGCTGTCATAATGGTATCATTGTAAATGTTGACTGTATTGAATCATTACATGATCTTACCGTCACGCTTTATTCCGGAGATAAGATTTATATTACACGATCCAGAAAACAAAACCTAATGAAAAAAATGGCAGAACGGGGAGGAAGTGTGTAGTGTGTATGGACAGAGTATTATAAAGAATATTTTTTCAATAATTAATATTTTGTTGATTACATATTTGTTAATTGATAGAAAAAACAGTCAAAGTTACAGAAAGAAAAATTGGTATTCCTATGTTTTGTGTATTGGAAGTATATTTTTGGTGCGAGTAATGGAAAATGGAGTATCCATACATATTGCTTATAATTATATTACCATAGTGATAATTGCTATGTTTATAGGACATTTTTTATTTCAGCGTAATATGAAGTATTGTATTTTGATAGGTTGCATTTACTTATCCATTTCGTTATTAGGGCAATTATTAAGCTGCATTTTTCTGTATCCATATAGTGGAGATAGGATATTAGCTGAATTGCCAGGAATCTACCAAGTGGGTATGATGGTAATTGCGGAAGGTGTTATTATTGCCGGAAGTTTGGCATTAAAAAGAATTATAGAAAGAATTCCACCGTTCCTATCAAGCATTAATGTGATTACAATTCTTATCCCGCTATTTCTTAACATTATAGTTATGGCGGTATGTATCGATAACCTATATAACGATAAAGAGGTAATTATCGGTAATGTATGGTCGGTTATTACGATATTAATATTACCTATCGTTATGCTTTTAGGAACTGTCTGTAATATAGTAATTTTGGAGAACTACTTAAATGTAAAAAAAATCGAGAATGAAAAGAAACTTCAAATAAGCGAGATGAGTCTACAGTATGATTATTATATGAGGCAATCGAAAGATATGGAAAATATCCGTAGACTTTCTCATGATATAAAAAACCATTTGGAAGGCTTGAAAGAAAATGTAGAGCCAGATCAAAAAATAGAGTACATTAATGGTATTGAGCGTAAGCTAAATAAGTATCAAAGCTACTATAAATCAGGGAATACATTTATTGATAATCTACTTCATACGAAACGATTAGAGGCCATCGAAAAGGGAATTGAATTTAAGGCGTTTGTCGATTTTACAGAGTTTAAGCAGGTAAGGAACGAGGATTTATGCGTCATAATTTCTAATACAATAGATAATGCATTAAGAGAATGCCGGTTAATGAAAGAAGAAAATCCTACGGTAGAGTGTTTGGTACAACTAAAGGCTAAAAAAGTAAAAGGTTTCTTGTCAATTTTATGCGAAAATAGCCTAAGAGAATCACAAGTATGTTATTTGCGATACAATACAACAATGGAAACATCAAAAGAAGATAAGAAAAATCACGGTTTTGGTGTTAAAAATATTAAAAGTGTCGTGAAGGATTATGGGGGAGAAGTATCATTTAATGTTTTAGATGATATGTTTTCTGTTTCTGTGATTATTCCGATAGAAATATAGTGGAAAAGATGGTGCTTATGGAAAATAAGTGCCATTTTTTTAGTCCAGATAAGGCATAAAAAATACAAACTAAACAAATTTTATGTTTTTTCTTGAAGTAGGATATAAAATAAAGAAAAAAAGAAGAGGAGGCATGAGTATGCGAAAAAAAATGAAACTATTTATTGCCATGGTATCAGTGGGGGTCTTATTGGGAACTATACCAGTTATGGCAGCGGAACAGCCGGAACTTCCAACGAAAGTGCAGGATATTGCAAATGGTTCTGATGACCTCTATGGAGAAGGGGTTCCGATTGAGCATGGCGCAAATCCAGATGAAAGATTTTCGTCCGGTGGAGTAGATCACACACATCAGTATATAGTCGCAAATGCACTTAAAATTCTGAGTAATGATCAGGGCAATAGTGCATTTAATGGCGAATTGAATTCATCTATTCTTATGGAAGCAACTGACTGGCCGGATAAACTCGGAAATGAAACGGATGCAGGAACTTTTGCCGGACACTTTTATGATCCTGATTCTGGAAAAAACTGGTTGGGGCAAACATCCCCGACAGCTAGGACAAGAGCAGAGTCATATTTTCAGGAAGCAGTAAATGCGTATCGTGCAGGGGACGTACAATTGGCTATGTCAAATTTAGGAAAAGGCACACATTATGTGTCAGACTTAAATGAACCACACCATGCATCGAACCTAACAGCAGTAAACAGCAATCATTCTGCTTTTGAAAAATATGTAGATAAAAACCGTAAATCTTACACAATAGCAGGGAATTCGTTTAATTCTTCCGTATATACAACTGCATTAAATACATCAACGGGAGACTTGATGTATTCAGCAGCAAAGCATGCGAAAGGGCTTGCGGCGAATGCTCAAAATGAAAGTACCTATGATAGTGCAGGCAGGCGATCTGTTCAGCATGCCATACAGACGGTAACCCAATATATGTATAAATTTGGTAAAGAGGTAGGAATCTATTAATAAGATTTTTCAGGTCTTGGTATTAAGAATATCAAGACCTGTTTTTATGCCATTTAGACACTAAAATACGCAAAATAATCAAAATATATGGCGAAATAGGAGAATTTGATTAAAATTGTTTTTAGTATATTTAAGAAAGGAGTAGACAGATATGTATAATTTCACATTATATATGACAACAGATTGTAATTTTAAATGCCAGTATTGTTATGAAGACTACCATAACCATTATCAGTTGAATGAAAAAACACTTGTGGACTCTTTGGAGTTTATGATGAATTATGGGGATAGAGGGAAAGTCTTGATTGATTTTTTGGGCGGTGAGCCTTTGCTGAAGAAAGAGTTAATTTACCAGGCAGTAGCCTATATCAAAGATAATTATCCGGAAAGGGAAGTAAAGTATTATATTACTACCAATTGTTCCCTGATGGATGATCGGTTCATTGCATTTATGAAAGAAAATCGTTTTACAGTACGCCTTAGTTTTGATGGGAATAAGGAAACCCATGATTTGAACAGAGTTGCGAAAGATGAAGTTTCTTGCTATGACAAAATTTTTGAGAATATCATGAAGGTAAAGGATAGTGGATTGAATTTTTCTGTAAGAATGACGGTCACAGAAAATACCATTCCGTATATGTTCGAAAACATCTGTTACCTGCATGAGCATGGCTTGGATAACATCTGTATGATTATGGATGTATATTTAAAAATATCTGATGAACTGAAGGCAGAATTTGAAAAACAGGTGGGACAAATTTTGCAATACTATTTGGCTGAGGCAGCAGCGGGCAGAGTTTTTACTATAGATCAATTTGATGGAAAAATGTTTAATATGTTGTGTAACTTTGGAAACTGCTTTGGCATGTGCGATGCTGGAATTGGAAATTTCAAGATCTTTCCGAACGGTCAGATATACCCATGCGGATTTCTTACAAGTAATGAAAAATATTGTATAGGCAATATCAAGGAAGGTGTTGATATAAGAAAGGCAAAATTAATAGCAATGTCGAACTTTGATAAAACCGATCCGAAGTGCAAGGGATGCACAATCCGAGATTTTTGTCATGGTATGAAATGCGGATATATGAATTTTATCAATACAGGGAAGATTAATGTACCATCGGATGCAGAGTGTATTTTTGAACATATCTTTTATAAGGCAATGGTGCAGATTCTTGAATATTATTTACAGCAGCCGATTGAAATAGTTAGAGAAAAATTAGGAGTGTATATAGACTATATCCAGGAGGAAGATTTAAAATTCAGTGAGTTCGGAGAGAAGATTGCCAAGAGGTTAGGTGATGAAAGGTAAACAAAGTCGCCCATACCTTGGATTTTTAAAAGAGTATGCTTTTAGGAAAAAGCTACTACCTTCCTATATTTTAACGATAGCGATAATTGTGTTAACAGCGGGGGTTTCTTTGGTGCGTCCGGAGCTGCAGGGAAAAGTGATAGATGATTTGGGGAATCCGCATAGTACCAGTTTATCTGCGTTTATGTTCCTTCTAGCTGTGTTCTTGGGAATGTTGCTACTGAACTACCTTATGAATTATGTACAGCGTTATGTTGTGGCTGTCATATCGGAGGAGATAGCTGCAGATATGCGACAAAAGGTAGAAGATAAATTATCAACAGTAAGCGTGAATTTTTTTGAGAAGATAAAGCTAAGTGACATTTTGCTGAAAGTAGATAAAGATGTTTCAGCAGTGAAACAATGTGGAATTACAAGTATTATCACATTGGTTTCCAATATGGTTATCCTGGTGGTTGTTCCTCCATATATGTTTTCTATCCATAAGGGAATTGCCGTATCCAATATTATCTTACTTGTCAGCGTTCCTTTTATTAGTAGAATCCTGGGGAAATTGATACAGGAAACCAGTGGTCAAGTTCTGGAAGGATATAACAGTATTACCAGTGTTCTGACAAACACCTATGATAATTGGTTTATTACAAGACTCTTTCAATGTGGGCAATATGTACATGATCTGTATTTTGAGAAAAATCAGAAATATAAAAAAGAGACGAACAGTCAGAATTTGTTGTACATATTGAATACATCTACGATACTTGTAATTCAGTTTATGGGAACAGTCATAATTTGGGTAGTCGGTGCACAAGAAGTATTTAAAGGAAATATGACCATAGGTACCATTATGGCCTTGATGAATTACCAGACAATTATTATGAATCCTATTATTGGAATCGCACAGTTTGCTAACGAGTATCATACAGCCGTAGTTTCCTTAAAGGATATCAATGGTTTGCTTCAGTATCCGGATCAGAAACAAGGAGATGGAGAGAAAGTAACAACAGTTAACAACATTTCCTTAGAAGAGATGAGCTTTTCTTATACAGAGTCGAATAAGAAGGTATTTGACCGGCTCAATTTGAAGTTCGAAAAAGGCACTCTTTACGGAGTTCATGGAAAAAGTGGACAAGGCAAAAGCACTCTGTTCAAAATTATAACAGGTGTGTATCAACCGACAGAAGGAAAAGTAGTTGTGAATAACACAGATTTGCAGGAATTAGATATTAACAGCTATTGGAAAAATACAGGATATGTTATGCAGCGTACACAGTTCTTCAATGATACGGTAAGACGGAATATGGGATTACTACATATTGTTTCGGAGGAAGAAATGGATACAGTGGCAAAGTGCTTGGATTTGTATGATGAAATCCATACTTTAGAAATGGTATGGGATACCGAGATAAAGTTAGAACCATGCAATTTCTCAGAGGGACAAATGCGACGTTTGGATATTATGAGGAATATTTTGAAAAATTCACAAATTCTGATTTTTGATGAAGCCACTGCAAATATCGATGAAAAACGAAGAGGACGTTTTTATCAATTATTACATGAGCTATCAGGGGATAAAATTATTATTTTTTCTACGCACAATCTGGAAGAATTGCGAGAAGCAGATATTATTGTGGATTTGGAGAAGTTACATATAAGGTAGGTGAGTAAAAAGTGAGGATAGGTGTGTTGGATTCCAATGGATCCTTTGATAATCCTTTTTTTCAGGATAAGAAAATTGTAAAAATAGACTGCAAATGGAAAGACCAGGAATACACTAAAGATGCCTTTGGATTTACCCATGCGGAATATGTCTGTTCTTTTATTTTAAAGGAAAACCCAGAAGCTGAAATTATTTTGGTACCTATTGTAAGGAAGAACAAAAAGAGTACGGTTCTGGATATGATAGAAGGTATTGAATTACTGATAGAGGAACAGGTAGACATAATTAATATGAGTATAGGAGATGAGTACAAATATCACAAAGAAATAGAGGAAGTATGTAGAGCAGCTACAGAAAAGGGGATTTTGATTGTGGCAGCATACTCTAATCAGCAAGTAGAAGCAACCTATCCGGCTTCCTTCCCTTTTGTAATGGGAGTAAGATGCCTGGATATAGAGAATCCTTTACAGGTTCTCCAATATGATGGTACAGGAACGGATGTGATTTTTTCCTCTAAATTTTTTTCTCTTTATCATGTGGGCATCCCTAAATTTTATCAGGGCAATAGCTTTGGGTGTGCTGTAATAACAGGGTATCTAAGCAATTATGAGGATGAATATGAACAGGCAATTTTACAGTTTGTTCATAGCACTTTAAATGGATATTATCCATATCATACATTGAAGCAAAAACAGTGCTATTTTCTAACGAACCGTATAGAAGAACCTTTAGAGCAGCGTTTCATACGGGAAGTTACGAGAACAGAGAGATGCGATACTTTTGAAAGTGGAATGGAAAAATTGAGAAATATAAAAACAGCAGAGCAGTATCCGGTGCTATTTATTGATCACAACAATTATCAGGAAATATGTGAGTATAAAGATAGAATCAGGATATATGCCATGGAACATCCGAAGACAGAAATTGTTTTGCGATATCCCTTATTTAATATGGTGGAAAGATTGGATTTCCAGAAGAAAACAAATAGAAATCTGGACCAATTTACAGTTTAGGAGGCGAGAAAATGTATACACTGTCATTAGAGATAATAAATAAGTGCAATTTGAATTGTACTTACTGCTATCTGGGCGAAAAGAAAAATACATACATGAGTTTAGAAACGGCTCAAAAGGCAATCGATATTGCGGTCCATGAAGCAAATAAGCAGTATGATCGGACCCTTATGGTTTATTTTATTGGAGGGGAACCTCTTATGGCATTTAATCTGATGAAAGATGCGGTAGGTTATACGAAGAAAAAATGCCAGGAAACAAACTTAATATGCAAGTTCAGTACTACGATAAATGGAACGTTGGTTACAGATGAGATAATTGACTTTTTTGTGGAAAATACATTTGAGGTGAAAGTGAGTTTAGATGGTCCTGAGTATGTCCAGAATTTGAATAGGAGAGATTATGCAGGAAATGGAAGTTTTGAAAAAATTATGAAGAACCTTCCATTATTGAGAAAATATGAACAGGCTACAGGAAATCAGATTTCTATAGCCAGTGTCGTAACAAGTAATAACTATCAATATTATGCAGAGAGTTTCCAATTCTTGCTTGACTTAGGTATAAGAAAACTAGAATCAGGAATTGACCATTATTGCATGTGGAATGAAAATGACTTGCATGGTTTGAAAGAACAATTGGAACAGGTATTTTATTTATATAAGAATTATATTATTCAAACTAGACAAATGCTTTTTTGGAATTTATGGGAACAGCATGTAAAATCGTACTTATTTCCGTGTATGTTTTATGCTTGTAAAGCAGGGTTGGCAACTTGTTATGTAACGACCGATGGGGGGATTTATACTTGTAGCGAGTTACCAGAATTTAAAATTGGTACAGTAAAGGCAGGATTAGATGTACCAAGAATTAGAGAAATTGTTTATTTGAATGATAAGGTCGATTCGATGTGTGAAGGATGTGAATACATAAATCATTGTAAAACAAGAGGATGCCAGACTTCTAATTATGAAGTTAATAAGGATGTATATAGACCAATAGAGGTCAACTGCAAAGTGACAAAATGGATGTATAATTTGATAAAAGAAAACTTATCCGAAAAGCAACTAAATAATATGAAAGAAGAATATGAAAGGAGATATATTCGCCATGGAAAATAAAATGAATGATTTTATTAAGATTACAGAAGGAGAAAAAGTGGCTTTAATTGATCCGATAGGAAAAGTCTGCCTGGGGGTAAGTAAAAGATTTGCAGATAATTTGGATAAACCAGAGTTCCAGGAAAAGCTATATCCTGTATGGAAGCAGCAAACTGAATTTATAAAAAAAATAGAAAATAATCATGAGAAAATCAATACTGTATATTTGATGGTAACTAGAAAATGTAATATGAATTGTGAATTTTGTGCAATCAGTGCAAACGACAAATTGCATCCAGAAAATGAATTTAAGCTAGAGGATATACAGAATAAGGTGATTCCATTCTTTCAGGAAAACAAACCACATAAAATGATTATTACAGGTGGAGAACCATTGATTAAAGTTCAGATTGTGGAAATTGCAAAAGCATTAAGAAATGGATTGTCTTGTCCAATCACGTTGCAGAGTAATGGTCTTGCCCTTACTCTGGAATTAACAGAACAGTTGAAAGGGTATATAGATGAAATAGATTTTAGTACAATGCACATGTTCGGAACACCTGAAAAGGAGAAACAGTTAGTTGAACACATAGAGATGTGCCAGCAGGCAGGGATTAAGGTAGTGCTTAGTTTCATTTACGAAAAAACGAATGAAGCTGATATGTATAAATTGATTGACATTGCTGCGAAATATGATACAGATGTTCTTTTCAATATTGTTTCCCCGGTAGGACGGGCAAAGGATAATTCTGAAATACTGACAGATACGGAACGTATCGATATGAATCTGAAAATATTAAATTATATGCTTGGGAAGGGGTATGAGAACAAAAAGATTGCTAGAGGTTTCCACCAGAGAATTCAGGTAAGAGATTCTTGTGGAGGATATGGAAAAGTTATGGCAATTTACCCTGAAGGGGATATTTATATGTGCCAGTGTATGGAAAAATGCCAATTCAAAATGGGAAATATTATCAAAGATACTCCTCAGAAGATTTTGGTCAGGTTGGAAGAAATGATGAATACAGAAGAGATAAAGAAGACATTTTGTGTAACTTATAAGGAAATCTGTAGAGAATGCGACTATAGATATATATGTGGTGGTAGGTGTTTAGCTTCTGATGAACCATATGATTATCGTTGTATTTTTATAAAATCAATGTTGAAATATGTATTATTCTATTACAACGCCAAAGAAGATAAAAGAAAACAATTGGAACATTATAAACAATATTTAGAACAAGTAAAAGAGATTATAAATCAAGAAAAAAAAGAGTAAAATCCACATAGGTAAAAAAAGTGCAAAATAAACATAAAATATGGAAAACAATTATTAAAAATAATATTCTGAAAGAAAATATAACAATGTGTGGGAGGTGAACATTATGGAAGAAAGATATGAACTAAAGGAAGAGGAAGTTAATGTTTACACTGCTGAATGTGGTAAGATACAAGAATTTTGCCTACAGGATTGTATAGACGGAAGTGCTTGGTTAAGTATTGAATCTTGATTATTATATGGGAAATTAGTGAAACTAAAGCCTTCTGATTGAAAAATTAGAAGGCTTTAATTAAAAGACAAATTATGAAAATACATATTATTTGAAGGAAAGGATATAAATGGAATGAAGATTTTAGAGACAATTAAATTAAAAAAATATTACGGTCAAGAACCAAATGTTACCCGTGCATTGGATGGGGTCGATTTTTCAGTAGAAGAGGGAGAGTTTGTAGCGGTGGTAGGAACTTCTGGATCTGGTAAGTCCACCCTGCTTCACATGATGGGGGGGCTGGACACTCCAACCAGCGGAACCGTGATTGTTCGGGACAAAGAGCTGTCGAAAATGAACGATGAACAGCTTACCATCTTCCGCCGCCGCAATATCGGCTTTATCTTCCAGAACTATAACCTCGTTCCCATCCTGAATGTGTATGAGAATATTGTCCTGCCAGTGGAACTGGACGGGGACACGGTGGATCAGAAGTTTTTGGACGAAATCGTTCATCTGCTGGGGCTGGAAGATAAACTGAAAAATATGCCGAACAATCTTTCCGGCGGACAGCAACAGCGTGTGGCGATTGCACGTGCTCTGATTAGCAAACCGGCTATTGTGCTGGCCGATGAGCCGACTGGCAACCTTGACAGCAAGACCAGTGCTGAGGTGCTAGAGTTAATCAAGCGTACAAGTTCGGAGTTCCACCAGACCGTAGTCATGATTACCCACAACAACGACATTGCCCGCCTTGCAGATCGGATTATCCACATTGAGGACGGCAGGATTGTGCAATAAGGAGGTGACAGGTTATGACAGGGCCTTTTAAGAATGATAGCAGCACCATAGTAAAGCGCATATCAAATCGAAGTATATCGGCGAATCGAAAAAGAAATATCTTTATTGTTTTGACGATTGCACTTGCAAGCGCATTGCTATCTGCTATTGTTCTCTATGGTTTTGGGGTTATGCAGGAAACGCAGAACCGCAACCAAAAAACAGCACAGATTATGTATCATGCGATTTCTGAACAACAGGGACAGGAACTATACAAGCAAGAAGAAATTGCGTGGGTTGGGGAATTTTTTAACGCATTTTCTGAACAGGTAAACCATTCAACCGTGAATTTTACTTATGCAAATGCGGATATGCTAACATCCCAAAGTATGCCCTATTCGGGAGATTTACCAGCTTCGGAGGATGAAATTGTAGTACAGGAATCCTTTTTGGATAGTTTGGGCTATTCAAATGAATTGGGACAGACAATTCAAATCCCCTTTTCTGACGGCACTACCCATGATTTCAAATTGACGGGAATCTTAGATGTGAAAACTGGCGATATTGGGCGCTATACAGCTATTATATCGAAAGAATTAATAAGACAACAGTATGGCGACGAGGGCATGATTGATTATTACATTGGGCTGAATGGTGCTCAAAATATGAGCGAGGAAGAAGCCGCCAACTATGCAAACACTCTGGCACAGCAATTAAAAATTTCCGATGATAATGTGATTGTCCGTTCTACTTATTTCAACTTAAAGGACGAAAATAGTGGAAGTGATATGCTGTTCTATTTCTTGATTGGTTTTATAACTTTCATTGGTTCCGGCATTGTGATCTATTCGATTTTTTATATTTCAGTAGCAAGCAGTATCCGTAACTATGGACAGCTTCGCACAATCGGAACAACAAAACGACAGATTAAAAAGATGGTTTACCGCGAGGGAAAATTACTTGCTGCCATTGCTATCCCGATTGGTCTGGTTATTGGAAATGTGATTGGGTACTTTCTGGTTCCTGCCGGTTGGTACTGGCTGACTACTTTATGTGTGACGGTGGGGGTTGGTCTTTTTGCATTTATTATTGTGATGATTGCTATTCATACTCCTGTAAAAAAAGCTGCGGCAGTATCTCCGCTGGAAGCATTGCGATATTCCAATTATCAGGGGAAAATGAAAGAAAGTTCCGTGCTGCACCGTAAAATAACGCCTGCTTCACTTGCTAAAATGAATCTGTCCAGACAAAAGGCAAAGTCTACTTTAACAATATTTTCTCTCTCACTCGGCGGAGTATTGGTTGTATTGATTTCGACAATGTTAGCTTCCTATGATGGCGTTGCAGAAGCACGAGGCAGGGCTTTCCCTGTCGGTGAATTTAACATCCAGCTCAACGCAAATCAATCGTGGGACACCGCCGATATTTCTTTGTCTGGATTACAGCAAAAGAATTTTCTAAATGCCGATTTTGTAAATGCAGTAGAATCTATTGACGGCGTTACGGGAATCAAACGCTGGTATTACACGGACGCAGAATATCGTGTAAATGGTAATTCTGGAAATTGGATTCAGGGCTTTTGTCGGGATGAGCAGCAGAATTTGGAGAAAGAACGAATTGCAGGCACGATTGATTATGATGAACTGGTGGCAGGCAATGGAATTGTCTTGCTTCAAGAGCGTGCCGATCTCTATGATATTGAGGCTGCATTGGGTGATACCGTCGAAGTGAACTATAAAACCGAATCTGGCCAAATTCGTACAAAAACCTATACAGTCATGGGCATTGTGAAAGAATATTCGTATTCTGGCTTTTCAAAATGCTTTACGCTTCCAGAGCAGCTTATGAATGAAGCGACCGGGATAGATTGTACAGGTACTATTTCCGTAATTACGGACACGGAAAAATTCGATATGGTTGAAGCTGCATTAAATCAACTGATAGACAGAAATAGCGATTTGGTTATGGAAACCATAAAAGAAAGTATCACTTATTATAGTGGACTTCAACAACTTTCTTTTGGGGTGTTGTTGATAGTGGCTGTTATTGTTGTGTGCTTTTCTTTAATCAACCTTGTCAATACGACAATCACCAATTTCCTGTCCCGGAGACAGGAAATTGGAATGTTACAAGCGATTGGTTTGAGTAAAAAGCAACTTATCAAAATGCTGTGTTATGAGGGGGTGATTTATTCAGTTTTTGCTACGCTTGTAACATTGGTTTTGGGAATTGGACTGGGTTTTCTGTCCGTACAGGTAGTTGTGAAAACGATGAATCCATACTTTTATTATTCATTTCCGTGGCTAATCGTATTGATATATTTGGCTATTCTATTGGTGGTGCAGTTTATCTTGATTTCTTACACAATTGGAAATTTGAAAAAGCAATCTCTTGTTGAGCAAATCAGGACGATGGAATGAGATAGGATCGGCGGGGCGGCGTGTGCTACCCCGCTTTTTTTCGCCATTTCTCAAAGAAATTTTTGAAATGTCTGAGCGTTGTGATAATTCAGTCTGTTTTTCTGTTGAAATTAAAGCCACCTCGGATATTTATTGGAATTTTAATATTCAGGATACATAATCTAAAAAACATTAATTGAACAGGTGGTAGTAGAAGAATAAGGGATATTGAAAGGCAATGTCCAATTAGTAAATAAAAAGTGCGATTTATACAAGAAATATGGAAATAAATATATAAGTGCGATACGATAGACAAACAAAGGATAGCAAAGAAATTTGCGTTCAATGTAGTTATTAATTATGTTTTGCCTAGAGAGGAGGCTTATTTATGACAGAAAACAATGTAAATAACTTGTCTGAAGAAGAAGTTAATGTTTACGGTGACATAGACTATGGATGCGGAAAAGTACAGTTAAAATGTGTTACTGATTGTCCGTTTTCAACGCCGTGGATGACTGAAGATCATTAAAAATTTTTACAGTCGCAGAGTTTGGAGTAAAATTAAATTTGTTAGGGAGGTATAACCATGGAAGAACGTAAAACAAAAGAACTTACAACTGAAGAAGTAAATGTATATATCAAGGATTGTGGTGATATTAAGGTTCATTGTATGAATGATTGTCCAATTAATTCACCATGGATTTCAGAAGAGTATTAATGTTGTAGGTGAGAATAGAAATCACCTTAAATACTACGGCAAGATAAAATATGGCATAACATAGTTAATAGTGAAGATAAGGAGACTATTCCGTGCATAGTCAATAGTCTCCTTAATTTTAGAAGAAAAGATGAAAAATAAGAAAGTGGTATCCAACTAGGAAAAATAATAAAATAAGCAAGATATGTGACGAAAATGATTAGGAACAAGTATTATATGTATAAAAGTACGAGAGGTGTTATGAATGGAAGAAAAAAGAACGAATCCAGCAGAACTGACTGTGGAGGAAATTAATGTGTATACTGTAGACTGTGGAAATACGAGATATAGATGCATGCATGACTGCATTATGACAATGGATTGTTTGCTTACTTGTGTACAGTAATGTCGAAATGTTAACAGGGGCTGTGAAATAACAGTCTCTACGGAAAAAGAGGACCTTTCGTTCAAAATGAACGAAAGGTCCTCTTTTATGTTAAAATTAACTTGCGATGAAAATTTCAACTATAAATTATAATAATCCAAAACAAGGATATTTACCACTGTTTCTTTCAGATTGTTTGGATATGCTGGATCCTGTTTTAACATTTGACAGATTGATGGGAGGAATCGATTTAAATAAGTATCTGACAGATATTCCGGAGTACACAACTGGACGGCTCAGATATAATCCGGTCAACATGTTAAAAACAGTACTTTTCGGATTTATGATCAGCAGCTACTGCTCCCTGAGAGAACTGGAAGATAACTGCAAAGTCAATATCAGATTCATGTATCTCATGGATCACCAGACTCCATCATACCGAACCTTTGGATATTTCATCAACGAAGTCCTTCAGGATAAGATTGAAAACATTTTTAACGATATCAATCAAGCGATCTTCAACGAGGAGCATGTGGATTTGCAACATATCTACATCGATGGTTCCAAGTTTGAAGCAAACGCCAACAAATATACCTGGGTTTGGAAGAAGGCTACCGAAAAGTTCCGTTACAAGCTTTATGAAAAAATCACTGGGGAGATTGAGGAAATCAACAAAGAAATCGCATGGAGTGGAGTACAGATTTCAACGAATTCTGAGTATGTACCAGATTATCTGAATGAAATCATTGATCAGCTAAAGCTTTTATGGGATCTAGATATCAGTACCTTTGTTTACGGAAGCGGAAAGAGAAAATCCAAAGAGCAGCGTCATTATGAACATTTGACTGGTTTCTGTCAGAAACTTCAGGAATATATAGAAAGAATTGACATTTGCGGTCCTGATCGTAACAGCTATTCTAAAACAGATAAATCAGCTACCTTTATGCGCATTAAAACGGATTACATGGGCAATGATCAGCTTCTGCCGGCATACAATGTACAGATTGGTGTAGCAGATGAATATATCGCAGTTGTTGACGTGAACCATTATCGTTCCGATATGGACTGTTTCATTCCTTTGATGAAGCACTTCAAACAAACGTATGGCTTCTATCCCAAGTATCCTGTGGCAGATGCTGGCTACGGATCATATAACAACTATATTTTTTGCGAACAGAACGGAATGGAAAAGTATATGAAGTTTCCAATGTTTAAAAAGGAAACCAAGGAACGAAAGTATCATGAAGATCCCTTTCGTGCAGTTAATTTTAGAATTGATGAACAAGGTGTCATGAGATGTCCTAACGATAAAGCATTTCATCTTTTATACAGAAGAAGTGTGAGGGGAAATCAATACGGACGCAAGGAAGAACTGTATGAATGTGAAGATTGCAGTGGATGTCCATATGCAGAGAAATGTAAGAAAACAGCTAAAAATCGAACTGTTCGGATCAATCAGGAACTCACTGCAATGCATCAGGAAGTAATCGAAAACTTAGAAAGTATTCATGGTGCGCTGTTACGAATGAACCGTTCGATACAAGCAGAAGGCACTTTCGGAATCATGAAAAATGACCGTTGGTACAAGAGAATTGTCCGAAGAGGTATTAATTCGGTTAAACTAGAAGTTTTACTTGTGGCAATAGGACATAATCTATACAAATATCAGAACAAAAAGATGAGAAATAGAACTGCCGCATAGATTCAAAAAGAGAATCTCTATGGGGTAGGGGGAGTGTGCCTTTTCAGCGTAGGATTCTAGCAATTTATACACAACAAAAGCAAAAAGAGGGATGCGAAAAAACTCAATCGAGTTTTTTCACATCCCCAATTTATTTTAAGATGGAAAAGTCCACATATATCCAATTCCATATATTGTCTTAATATAATGATGATTTTCGGTATCAATTCTATGCCGTATACGGCAGATCATACTATTCAGAGAAGTTTCTTCTACGTAATTTCCATTTCGATCCCATAGAGAATATAAAAGATATTGTCTGGTTAAAACGGTGTTTGGATTTAAAGAAAGCAGTTTGAGTAGTTTAAATTCCAATGGAGTAAAAGAAGTAGCAGTACCTTCAATCACTGCGGTCAAGGAGTCAAAATTTAAAGTTATGTGGCTGTCTTCATACTTTGTGGCTAGATGATAGTTGGTAAATAAGATATCCAATTTTTTCAGCAAAAGTGCTGGTGATGAAAGAGAAATATATAAATGGTCATCAGCACCGGATTCATACAAATCCAAAATAATTTGTTCTGGAATATTGGTAGGGCATAAAAACAGAACAATGATGTTTGGATAGCATTGTTTTGCAGTTTTACTTATGGTAAGACTGTAGTTATGTAAAAGTGTGAAATCCAAGAGCAAAGCATTATAAGAGTTAAATGGTATGCTGCCGATTTGTTTTGGTACGGTGGAAATAAAATCGGTATCATAATTTTGCTTTAAGATATTCTCCAGATTTTTCCCCAAGACGGACGGGTTGCCAATCAATAATAGTTTTTTCATAAGCATTTCTCCTCCCCTATAAGCACTAGTATATTTAAAAGAAAAGAAATTGTAATATTGTTTGTATAGATTGACTTTTTTTCGGTATAGATGTAAGGAAATGATGATAGTA
The DNA here is from genome assembly GCF_037890165.1 of Blautia sp. HCN-1074. Classification (NCBI taxonomy): domain Bacteria; kingdom Bacillati; phylum Bacillota; class Clostridia; order Lachnospirales; family Lachnospiraceae; genus Blautia; species Blautia sp. HCN-1074. Next base: position 156,962 of record NZ_JBBKBP010000006.1, on the reverse strand, counting down.
ATACTACGATATACCGCGATACATAGTAGTAATACTCTTAAAAGAAGTAAAACACAGGTGTATTTAAGTGTAAAATGAGTGTATCGGGAGGTGTACGCTTGTGAATCGAATATCTGAATTAAGAAAAAAATTAGGCCTGACTCAGACGAGATTAGGGGAAGAAATAGGAGTCAGTCAGCAGACAATTAGTAAGTATGAAAATGTAGACGAGAATATTTCTGGTGATATGTTGCTTGCATTATCCAAATTCTTTAAGGTCCCAGTTGATTATATATTGAGAAAAAATGAAGAGGAACAGCAGAGAGAGCAGGATAATAAAAGAGAAATTATGGAATTGTATAGGGATATGGATCAGTACAATAGAGATACTTGGATTATTATAGGAAAGCGTTTATTGGGCGGTCAGTTACACAAATACAATGAAGATAGTATCGTAGAAAAAAGGCTAAAGGAATAATTTAATAAGATTTCTGCAATAATTCGGATGTAAACTTAAAGTATAATGATAAATGATATGAGGAGATAGAGGATGGGAGAATTATTATACTTTAAGAATTGTGAGGAAAGAAAAAAAGCAGAGGAATTATTAAAGAAATGTTGGCCGGAAGTGTCTTTTGTAGTTATGCGATTAGATATGCAAAATATATTAGAAGAAGAAAGAATTCATTTCGGAAAATGGGATATTGAATTTGACAAGAAAAGGATGATTTATGATGGTGCAGAAATTGTAATTACTGATATGCAATGGGAGATTTTACAACTGTTGATGAGCGATTCAGAGTTGAGTTTTTCAATTAGAGAAATTGCATACGCCATGAATATTGAAGTGCATGAAGCTCAAAAATATGTAGAAGAATTGTTAAAAACGATACAAGAACAAACGGGTTCTGCAATTGTGCAAAAGAAAGAAGAAAGATACTCATTTGTGGAAATAACAGATTAAGTGATGGAGAAAAGGCAGTGGATGACACTGCTTTTTTTATGGGGAGAATGATGTATGCTAAAAATATATAAGATTAAAATAGGCAAAGAAAAAATCAAAATATACATTAGATATACCGTACTTGCTTAAAGTGGTTTATGATGAAATTGGTATGGTGCCTTAGATACAAATAAAATAGAGGTAACTTCTCATTGCTATTATTTTTTAATGGAGATAAGAAATGAAAAAGATATTGTTAATAGAGGACGATAGTAATTACATTTGGCATATAAAAAACTTTCTACAGCGAAAAGGATATCATGTATTAGTTGCATTTACAGTATCACAAGGAAAAGAGCTTATAGAAAAGGAACAAATACTCATTATAGGCTCGGATTTGAAATTGTCAGATGGGAGTGGAATGGAGCTGCTAGAATACTTGAGGGAGAAAACATACAAAATTCCATTCCTTTTCTTTACATGCTATGACAAAAAATATTATGAGAAAGAAGCATTGGAAAAGGGAGCTAAGATATGTATGAATAAATTACAATTCGATTTAGTGAAGGAAACATTATTGGAATATGCTTATAAAGAATCCAATGGAGAGGGAGCTACTTTTCATAAGATACTTCTTGTAAAAAAGAATTCGGAAATCACGTCTATTATACAAACAGAGCTTCTTAAAAAAGGGATATATATGATTATGGTAGAAACTATATGGGAAGCAGAGGATAAACTATTAGAATATCAAGATATTGAATTGATTCTGTGTGATTTGTTTTTACAAGATGGAATTGCTATGGATTTTTTTCATTCTATGAAAAAGCTTGCTGGAATATATCAAAACACGAAGGAGCCAATATTCAGAGAGTTGCCGTTTTTTATATTCACTGATAATAAAGATTTATCTTTAGAATATCAATATCGCCATGAAGGTGTAAGCGATTATATAACCAGTCCTGTTAATATTCCAGAATTAATCAGACGGATATGTTATTTCGTAGAAGAATAGAAAAGTTATTTGATTTGAAGGCAAAACCAACCGGACAGAAAAAAGTACAATGTAGACAAAAAATATAGTAATCATAGTAAAGATATTTTATGTTATTGACAAATATGAAATATTGATACAAAGGAGAATTTACTATGGAGAAAAGATTATTTACCTCAGAATCAGTAACAGAAGGGCATCCGGACAAAATGTGTGATGCCATATCAGACGCCATATTGGATGCTCTTATGGAGAAGGATCCGATGAGCAGAGTGGCCTGTGAGACTGCAATTACAACGGGTATGGTATTAGTGATGGGAGAAATCACGACCAATGCGTATATAGATATGCAGCAGGTGGTAAGAGAAACAATCAAAGAAATTGGTTATGACAATGGAGATTATGGATTTGATGCACATACCTGTGCTGTTTTAACGGCAATTGATGAGCAGTCAGCAGATATTGCTTTGGGCGTGAATAAGGCATTGGAAGCAAAAGAACACAAAATGTCAGAAGAAGAGCTTGATGCAATTGGTGCTGGGGATCAGGGTATGATGTTTGGTTACGCATGTGACGAAACGAATGAATTTATGCCATATCCAATTTCACTGGCACACAAATTGACTCGGCAGCTTACTCAGGTCCGTAAAGATGGTTTGTTGAATTATTTAAGACCGGACGGTAAGAGTCAGGTTACTGTAGAATATGATGAAGCAGGTATTCCGCACCGGCTGGATGCAGTGGTTCTGTCAACACAGCATGATCCAGATGTGACACAGGAGCAGATCCACGCTGATATAAAAAAATATGTATTGGAACCGATTATTCCAACAGAACTGGTAGATGAGAATACAAAATTTTTCATCAATCCAACAGGGCGTTTTGTCATAGGCGGTCCTCACGGCGATAGTGGTGTAACAGGACGCAAGATTATTGTAGATACCTATGGTGGTATGGCACGGCATGGCGGCGGAGCTTTTTCTGGAAAAGACTGTACGAAAGTAGATCGTTCTGCATCTTATGCTGCTCGTTATGTTGCGAAGAATATTGTGGCTGCAGGTCTGGCAAATAAATGTGAAATTCAGTTGTCTTACGCAATTGGGGTGGCTCATCCGACCTCTATTATGGTAGACACCTTTGGAAGTGGGAAAATTTCAGATGAGAGTCTGGTAGAGATGATAAGAAGAGAATTCGATCTGCGACCAGCAGGAATCATTCAGATGTTGGATCTCCGCCGTCCGATCTATAAACAGACGGCAGCCTATGGACATTTTGGAAGAAACGATCTCAACCTTCCATGGGAAAGATTAGATAAGGTAGAAGAACTGAAAAAATATTTGAAATAATTTATTAGGAGGAAACGTATGGGAAGATACAAAAAGCGAATCTCAAGAATTGTGACGATTGCGATGCTGTTTACATTTCTGGTAGGAAATTCTAATATGGTATATGCTATGGGAGCAACACAAGTTGGATATGCGAGTAAATATATCACAGTGAAAGGAAATAATATGCATCTTGCTTTGTATGGAAAATTGGATGCAAGTGGAGAAACATTTGCAGATGAAGGAAAAACCACATTGGTGATGATGCCGGCTCTGGGAGTTCCATCACCGCATATCTACTTCAAACCTCTGGCACAATCTTTAGATGAGAGTTTTAACATAGTGATTGTAGAGCCGTTTGGATATGGGCTTAGTGATGTTGCAGCAATGGATCGAACTGTAGATAATATCAATAGTGAATTGAATGCTGCACTGGACACCATGGGAATTAAGCAGTGTGTATTGCTGGTACATTCGATTTCTGGAGTATATGGACTCAACTTTGTACAGAATTATCCCGAAAAAGTAAAAGGTTTCATTGCTGTTGATAATACGGTATATGATGAAGAACTGGCAGAGGCTATGGAAATGGAAAAGAAATATATGCTGCAGGGAATTGATGAATTTCAGAAAATCAAGAATTCTTTTTCTTCTTTGGAAGAATTCCAGATGGCACTGAAAACAGATCCAGATAAATATGGGGCAGCATTACCACAGGTTTCCGGGTACACTTATACGGAGAGTGATAGGGAGGAATACATTCAGGCATATTCTTTAAGCAGCAACGATACGATTAGAAATGAAGTGAACGGGATGGATCAATCATTACTCTCTATAAAGAATAAAAAATTCCCATCGGCACTTCCTGTATTAACCATGATTTCTTCAGAGAATGTACAAAATGTTCCGGCATGGGAGACTGCTCATAGAAATCAATTGGATTTAGAATCTGGTAATCACCAGTTATATATTGTAAATGGAGGACATTATATCTGGTATACCAATTTAACGCAGGTTGTACAGCTTATCGATGAATGGAGAATAGAGAATCATTTTTAAAAGGAATCTGTGTGATGAGATTTCTAAATAAGAGAAAACAGAAGGGAAGTGTAGCTTGGGGAAAGTAACTATTTCAACTGTATTGGGATACAAAGAATATGTAGTGGAAAATATAAAAAACATCCGGGGAGAGGATGAAGAAAATTCCGATTTTAGGATTTATCCGGATTATCATAAGATTTATAGAGGACAGACGGAGATCGTCTTAACGAAAGCAGAGTATGAATTGTTTATGCTTTTGTCAGGGAGACCAGGTGTGATATTTACCAAAGAAAAAATTTTTGAGATTCTTTATAACGAGGAATTGCCGGAAAGCATTGATAATATTGTGTACTGTCTGGTATCCAGTATGAGAAAGAAAATTGAACCGGAGCTAAAGCAGTGCCGCTATATTAAAACAGTGAGAGGTGTAGGATATAAGTTTGAAGGAAAAAAGATGGACATCTTTCCAGAATAGTTGATCTGAAGACAGAGGAAATTTTTTAAAACCTCTGTCTTTTTTTGTTGCTTTTTTATGCCATCTTGCGTACAGAAGTAGTGAAAGTCACCTACCAAAAAGTATGCTTTTTGATGGGAGATGTAATAGGCTATTTTTTTATTTCCAAAAAGTATATAAGAAAGTTTTGAGATATGCCAAAATATTTTAAGACTTTTTGGGAATGTATAAAGGGGGATACGTATGGCATATTATGGGTATCACAGAATCAGTACTAAGGAACAACACTTGGACCGAGGTATTATAGAAATAAAGAGGTTCTGTGAAAATCAGAAAATTAAACTGGAAAGTATTTTTACAGATAAGATAACCGGTAAAAATTTTGACAGACCACGTTATACCGTTCTTGTGGAAGATGTTTTACGGGTAGGGGATACCCTGATTATTACAGAGCTGGACAGACTTGGCAGGAACAAGCAGGAGATTTTAAAGCAGCTACGTTTTTTAGAAGAAAAAGGGGTTCGGGTAATGGTATTGGAACTTCCTACCACGTTGTTTGACCTGTCTCAGATGGAAAATAATCTGGCAAAGATGATGATAGAAACAATCAATAATATGATGATTGAACTCTATGCATCCATGGCACAGGCAGAGATGGAGAAAAAGGAGAAGCGACAAAAGGAAGGTATGGAGGCAAAAAGGCTTCGGGGTGAATGGGATGAAGTAGGAAGACCACGGGCTATAGAACAGGAAAAGTTTAACCAGGAATTTATGAGGGTGGTACAAAAGAAGGTAACACCGACACAACTGCAGCGGGAGTTGGGGTTAACTTCTTCTACCTATTATCGGTATCGGAAAAACTTTTATGAAATTTTTCCGGAATTTCTTCAATCTGTATAGAGATGAGGTAATTACTAAGTAAAAGAAAAATTTAAGGAGGCAGATGTTATGAGTGAACACAGAGAAGGAACATTGTTTTATGATACTGAAACAGGGAGGTATGATATACGTTTTGATTTGGAATCTTTTTATGGAGGACTACATTGCGGGGAATGTTTCGATGTAAAGGTGAAAGATATTTGGATTCCGGTCCGAATTGAAATGGGAGATGACTGGTATCTGGTTGGACTGAACGTGTCGAGATTAGATGGACTGAGAGTACGTATGTAAATAGGAGGATAAGCCTGATGAGGGGAAGCACAATGAGAGAAAGTGTTACGGATGTTCGCATTATACTGGAATGCTTACAGGAAGCATATCAAATGGAAGGAGATATGGTACGGTCCGGGAAAAATATTCATGCGACTATGATATATCCATTTGTCCGTATGCTGCAGGAAAAGTGTAGGGATTTAACAGAGGAACAGATACATAAGACACTTTGGAAAGAATATGAGATTTCAGGGGCAGACAGGATGTTTGTGGAGAGGGCTTCAAAGATTTTAGAGCAATACGAAGGAGAATCTGAAGATGAGAAATAGTACAATGGAATATAAAGTAAATCAAGCCTATGAAGAACTAAAGCGTTTAATACAGTGGCATCCAGATAGCGAAGGAAAGTTTTTACAGAAAATGGTATGCTTCTTGTTACCTGAACAAAGAAAATATTGGACAGAGGCTATCCGTGATTTGAGGCAATCTTTAGAAACTGAACATGGAATGATATTTATTGAAAAATACAGAGGAAAATTGGAATGGTTGGATGATGTTTCGCTGTTGGAACTGGAAAGAAAGATAGGAGCAATTTATTTTGTTGATCATTATAAAATGATAGCAGACGAATTTCTATATAAAAAGGATTTTGAAACTGCCTTATTTTTGCGAATTGCAATGGAAACAGGGATAAGAAGTATAGACATTCCATATATAGAATGGTCCTGCATACATGGAAGAAATGTAGTTTTGCCAGAAGGAAAAACAGGAAATATATATAGGAAAGTAAATGGAAATTATCCCCAAATTTCAAGGTGTTCTTTACGAATTATACATCTATTATATAGGAAGCAAAAGATGATATTTACAAAGTCAAAAGAATATTATATCCATAGAATTAGACGATTTTGGGGAACAGGAGAATTTTCTTTTCATAGTTTCCGGTATTACAGAAGGAAATTGGAAATGGGGATTACAATAGGAATTCAGGTGCCAAAAGTGATACCAGTATAGTAAAAAAGCTCAAATATTTAATCAAATTCCAACTAGACATAAAAAAGTGCAATCTACGCAAAAAATGTAGAAAAATTTTATTTTATGGAGTAATAATTAAGTATCAAATATATTTTTAAGGAGGAAGCGAATATGAACGGAATGGAAAAAATGACAAAAAAAGAAATGGAAATGGTAACAGGAGGAAAATGCAATTCTGATTATGGATATTTTTTCTGTTGCCCAGCAAATGCTGATGATATGGTAGCCACAATTAAAAATCTAATGAATTCTGGACAGAAAGATAAAGCAAGCAGATACATTCAGTTTTGCTATGAAGTTTGTGGATACTAAAATAGCAGCAGATTAAATATTAAAGCAGAAAACAAAGGGGCGAGCTTGCATCGCCTCTTTATTTATTAGGGGGATGGATGACAGTATGAAATACAGATGTATAAAACAATATGATTCTATGGATTGTGCTGCAGCTTGTTTAGCAAGTATAGCGTGGTATTATGGAAAAAAGATACCTATACTGGAGATAAGTGAAGCTTTAGAAACCAGCAAAGAAGGAACGAGTGTTTGGGATGTATGTAGGATTTCTGAAAAACTGGGATTATTTGCATCAGCATATAAAAAAAACATAGACTTTAAAGAAAAAGAGCTGGAAGTGCCGTGTGTGGCTCATGTATATCAAGAAGATGGATTGGCACATTTCATTATAATTTATAAAATAAAAAAGAATAGCGTAGTTATTGCAGATCCAGCTGTCGGTATTATAGAGGTAGACAGAAAAAAATTTTTTAATTCGGAATATGGAGAAGATTCGCCATATTTTTGGACTGGAGTTATTATCTTATTTCAGACAACGGAAGAATTTTATAAAAAAAAGGAAGGCATGCGGATTGCAGAGAATAAATTTATAGAATTAGTAAAGAAGGAATGGAAAAGAACTATATATATTATATTATTTTCAGCAATATCAATGGCAATATCAATTGTTTCATCTTTCTATTTTGGGACGTTGATAGACACAGTTATTCCCAATAGATTGATTTATAGTCTAATATTTATGACACTAATGGTTATTTTAATGCTATTGATTAAGACTATTGTAGACTGGGGAAGAGCAAAGTTATCATTGGATATTTCAAAATCTTTTAACTTAGAACTTAGTCTGAAATATTATAAACATTTATTGGACTTGCAGGTGATGTCTATTGAAAAACGTAAAAATGGTGAGTTTATTTCACGATTTCAGGATGTTATTAGAGTTCAAGAAGCACTGGTAAGCAGCATATTGGTTTTACCAATTGATGCGTTGTTTATAATTGCGGTAAGTATCATTTTGTGTGTATTGAATATTAAAATCTTTGCTGTGGTAGTTGTGATGTGCTTTTTATATACTCTGGTTATGGTGGGATTTAGGAAATATTATAGTGTCTTAAATTCGGAGGAAATGTCAAGAGAGGCACGTGTGACTTCACATTTGATTGATTCTATTGAGGGGATTTTGACGGTTAAAGCGTATACGTATAATAAGACAATTTTCAATAATGGGAAAAAGAAAATAGAAAGATGGCAAGATACGATTCTTAACTTAGGAAGTACAGAAAACTTACAGTCAGCTATAAAAGTTTTAATAGGTGGTATGGGGGAGATTATTGTACTGTGCATTGGAGCACTTGAAATCATTGGTAATAATTTATCTATAGGGGAATTAGTTACGTATAATATTCTAATTGGATATTTATTAACGCCGGTTAAAGATATTGTAAATTTACAGCCATTATACCATTCTGCCCATGTTGCTATGGAACGTCTAGAAAGTGTGTTACGTATTAAAGTAGAGAAAACAAAGGAAGGTATAGAGCCATTTGAATTTGATGAAGAAATAGAACTGAAAGATGTTGATTTTCATTTTGTTTCTGGGAAAAATATACTGAACAATATTAATATTAAAATAAGAAAAGGCGATAATGTAGCTATTATTGGGGAAACAGGATCTGGGAAAACATCTTTAGCAAAATTGTTTATGGAATTTTATTCTCCAGATAAAGGACATATATATGTTGATGGTGCAGAACTTCAAAATTTCGAGGTTCAAGAAATTCGAAAAGCAGTTGTATATGTATCACAAGAAGATTTTCTGTTTACTGCAAGTGTTAGAGAAAATTTAAAAATGGGTAATGAAGAGATATCAGATGAGGAAATGATTGAGATTTCACGTAAGATGGGTGTGCATCAATTTGTAAGTAAAATGGAAAGAGCGTATGATAGTGTCCTTGAAGAGCGCGGAAAGAACCTTTCGAAGGGGCAAAGACAGAAATTGTCACTAACTAGAGCCATATTACGTCATCCTAAAATTTTAATTTTAGATGAGGCTACCAGTAATATGGATTCTATAAGTGAAAGGGAAATCTTGAATTATATTAAGGGAATTCGGGATATAACACTTATTTTAATTTCACATAGAATAAATGTCATTGCAGATAGTGATTGTATTTATGTACTTCAAAAAGGTAATATAGTAGCACGTGGGACAGACAAACAATTAAAGGAACAATGCAAATTGTATCGTCAATTATATGGTGAGGAGGAGAAATAGATGAAAAAGAAAAATATTATAATTTCTATAGCGTGCAGTATATTTTTCATAATATGCGTGGGAGCTGCAATCATTTTATTTCCAAAAGTAAAAGAAGAAACTATAGCATATTCTACTTCTATAGAAGACTTGTTTGAAAAGGAAGGACATTTTTATGTATATTTCAATAGAAAAGAGTGTCCATATTGCGATAATATAGAGGATGATATAAAACAATTTAAAAAAGAGAATGCGGTTTATGAGATTGATGCAGAAGCATGTAAAGGAACTAGGAATTATGATTGGGATTCCCATGAAAAGAAATACGATGTCGAAATTGGAGAAAAAGACAGTACCAGAAAAATTGTATTTTACGATGGATTAGATGAGAATTTGATAAAAGAAAAATATCCTCCAATCCACTATAAAATCATTTGGGCAAATGAGAATTATGCAGCACTACATGAGGGAAAAGAAGCTGGTAAAGTGTATGCTATTTCTACTCATCCAAATATAAAAAAAGAGGAGTTATCCGAAAAGAAATTTGTGCTGGGGGGAGTACCTACGTTGGTAGAGTTTGAAAATCATAAAGTGATAAACTTTTATTTTGATGATAAAGAAATTATAGACTTTTTGGAAAGCGATACTCAACCACTAGATAAATATTGGAATCTTGACTGATTTTATAAGTTATAAAGATATGCAATAAAGGAGAGGTTACTAATGAATAATGGTAGAGTAAGAAAATCTCTAAATACTCTGATAAGAGCTTATAAGAAAAAAAACAGGGAAAGAAATATTATTTTACAATGTATCGTAGTGAGCGTTGTAGTAGTATCATTAGTTATCATTTCTTTAATACATGGAAAATTTCAAGCGGATAAGTTGAAAAATCAATATCAAGATGGAAAAACAATTTCAACATTTATTGAAGAAGGAACAGATACAATAAAACGACAGCTACAAGATCTTTCCTATGTGAATAGTGTAGGAGAGGAAAAAGAGAGCGGAAGGTTGATGAATGGTAGGTATTCATATAGCAAATGTGTTGTTTTAGATGAAACAGCTTACGAAGATATGGTAAAGCCTACTTTTGTACATTTCTATGGCAATTATCCGGAACAAACTGATGAAATAATGATGTCAAAAAAAACTTTGGACTATTTGGGGATTAGCAGTCCCAAAATAGGAATGAAGATTACGTTAGACTTTTATTGGAATGATATTTTCACGACAAAAATGACAGGTAAACAAGAATTTGTTTTATCTGGATATTATGATAGTTATAATAATGAATTATCCGATAGTTCAATCGCATATATTTGCAAGAATAGAATAAAACAGGCTGGTATTTCACAATATCCATGTCGATTATGGGTTGATGTAAAAGATTGGGGACTAAGCGGAAGACAAGTAGAGAATAGATTAAAAAATGATATTAATCTCAATGATAAGCAAAGAATTATAAGCTATGATTCTGCAGAATACAGAGCAATTGAAGGGACGGTTGGAAATTATTTGCTTGCGTATATGTTTGTCTTGGCTGTGTTTTTTTGTTTGTTTTTAGTGATTTATAATGTTGTATATATATCACTGGGAAGTGATATTAAACAGTATGGATTATTGCGTACAATAGGTGCAACTAATAGACAGATAAAAAAATTAGTATGTATGCAAATAGGGGATATTTATTTGAAAAGTTGCTTATGTGGTGTAATAATCAGCATAGTTCTACAATATTGTGTTTTAAACAATGTGGTTAAAAATCTTTATTTAGGGGAGTATAAAGCAAATAGTCAATTAAAATTATTTAATTTAAGTGCATATATCGTGGTCCTTGTTTTAGTTGCTATAACTCTATTTGGGGCAACTCTTTTGGCAGTATATAAATTGACTATGATTACTCCTATAGAGGCTGCAAAATATGAGGAAGTAGTGGGAGAACAACAATCAGATTATCAGTTTGGGAAAATGTTCATTATAAAAAGAACTGGAATTATTTTTGGAATGGCTTTTCGTAACATATTACGTTATAAGAAAAAATTTATGTTCATTATAATATTTTTGGCATTTGGTTGTGAAATAGGGCTATTAGGGATTGTGGTCACCAAGGGGACAAATCAAATGAATAGATTACAGAAGAATCCAGATTTTACTATTGAAGTGCCAATGGATACTGTAACGTATTTAGTGGAAAATGGAAAAGATGAGGTGGAATTAATAACAGATGATAATATCGTGGATATCAAAAATACGCTTACTTCTTATACTGAGAATCTGAAAATAGTACAAGGTTTTCTGCCTATTATAAAAAATGCAGCAGAAACAGATAGCTTAAAAATTGTAGAGCATGATTCATTACCTGTAATGCAAACATTAGACGATAAAAGTATGAAAAAGTTAGTGAAATATGTAGAGGAGAATAATATACCAGTTGATCAAAAAACATTTAACGAGAAAGGTGGCGTGTTAATATTACATGAAAATTTAATACCACAAACATACGAAGATATAGAAACGGAATGTATTGGAAAAATAATAGAACTGTATGATTTGGTGCCCGTTGGAACAGCAATGCAGGAAATGTCCGCAGTTAAACTTAGAAATTGTGGATATATAAACATTTCACAGTCAGATTGTCCAACTTTGGATTTATCATGGAGAGGAAATGATAAAGTTTATCTGATTGTTTCAGATAAAACTTTCAGCAAATTAAAGGATGTTTTAACAGTTAGAAACTTGGAAGTACAGATTAATGTAAAAGCAAATAAAGAGGCTATTTGTAAACAGAAATTAAAAGCATGGGTTCAAGAGGCAAATCTCAAGTTTCAATCTACTACAGGCAACGAAAATCAACTTTTGTATGTGATAAAGTGTAATAGTGATGAAATTGCAAAACAGTCTTTGTATATTAGAACAAGTCAGATAATCATGTATACTATTAGTGGCATTTTAATATTTATGGGACTGCTAAATTATTTCAGTACTACATCTACAAATATAATTATTAGGCAGCGTGAGTTTTCCATTATGCGGAGTATCGGCATGACACAAGGTATGCTTAGGAAAATGCTTATATATGAGGGGATAATATACGTAGGAGGTGTTCTTGGGCTATTATTGATTATAGGAAGTATAGTTATGGGAATAGTAGTTTATATTTTAAAACAAAACATAGAATATTTTGTTTTTCAATATCCATTTGAAGGACTTTTATGTATTATATGTATTATGTCTTTTTTGTGTGTGATAATCCCTAATATATTCTTACATAAAATGGAAAGAAATAGCTTAATTGAAAGAATTAAGAAAGAAAGGTGATATACGAAAATATGAATTTGAGCTTCAAGAAAATGCTACAATAAGCTGGTCGAAAATATGTGTTGAATAAATTGTTGTATGAAGAAACAGTAGAAATGTAAAGAGTGTCATAATGACATGAAAAGAGCCGTCAAATTTGGACGGCTCGAAGTATTTCTATATGTTTATATTTTCTTAGGCATAGGAGCGTCAGCAGTTCTCAGTTTTTCAATTAAGGATAGGAGCATATCTGAGTTTTTCTGAAATTGTGTTTGAAAATCTTCTGTAACCTCATAGTTTAGGTACAGAGTTATCAATGTAGCATTCCATATTGAAACCATGGTCTTTTCAGATAGACGTCCTTCTAGAAAGCGTAGATGTTTGCTAAGTGTTGCTTTCGTTTTCGTCCATGCAAAGAAATAGTCATCTTTTAGTGGAATGTTAAATTTATGAAACCATTCCCGAACGGTATGTGTTTCTGATCTATCTCCACACTCCGGATCATTAAAGACGTATCCAACAGACAATTCTTCCGGATTTTCCGGAAAAATACCATCGGAGGGAAGGGCAAGGTACCGGCCAATCGGAAACATAGAACAGACTGCGGGTTTTACATCGTGTACCAAACATTTTTGATTTTTTAATAACGGGCAGCGTTTGACACTTCCTTGTGGTTTTAAGCGTACTACAGGGATATGAGAATTACGTCCAAGATAAGTTTCACAATATTGTGCCAAGGCAACTTCTGGTGTGATTTTTAATTTCTTCGCTATATGAAATAAATCTTTCGGGGACAAGAGAATATCCTCCCGGTGGATGCAACATTTTCCGCATTGAGTACAATGAAATACAAATATATCATCGAGACCGATTTCTTCATATCCTAATTGTTCTTTTAATTCTTTTATTGAATTCATATTATTGTCCTCCTAAATAAAAAAGAGACCACTTGGAAAGTAGTCTCTTCGTAAACATAAACTTAATTAAATTTGTATTGTTCCAGTAAATAAATAGGCAGTGTTTCTGTTTTACCGTCTATACCACCTTTGGTTGCTCCTTTTAAATAAAGAAGCTTATCTGCTTTTCCTTGTGCCAGGGCTTTCTGGGCAGTGGAAGCAGTACCTTTTCCAGCTTTGACTTCTATCAAATATCGGGTGGAAGAAGATAGGCTTTGTGCCACAAAATCAATTTCTCCGCCACGGTAAGTAGCAAAAGCAGGGGTTTCAAAGGAAATTTCCTGTGGAAAATCCTGGCGTTTCTTCAGATTGATATAGACATAATTTTCATTTAATGTGCCTGCAAGTACACGGGAATCGGTTCCGGTACGTGTCAGATAATAGTTTGCCAGTCCCATATCCATGAAATAGCAGCGGCTTGCGGACTTAAAATCCAGAATATCCATTTCTGTTATTTTTGCACAGAATCCAATGATTCCGGAAAAGTACAGCCAGCTAATAGCACGGTTGCAGGTAGCCTTTGAAATATTGCTGGAGTAGTCTTTGGTTACCAGTTTTTGCAATTCTTCGCTAATGCTGTCTTCTGAAAATCCTTTCTTTTCACGATTTAAAATACGGCAGATGGAAAAGAAAATATGGGTAAACACTTTGGTATCCAAAATATCCGTAAAATAGCGAATGGATTCATTGGTGAAGGTATCAATGATTTTTACGAGTTCGCCTTGAGCTTTTACGATGTTCCGGTTCTCCAGATAGTTTTCGACCACTTTGGGATAGCCACCAATCTGGCAGTACAGCTCATAGGTTTCCTTTAAGCGATCATAGACCTCTGACCTAGAAGGAACAAAAGGTATTTTTTTATAATCTTCATACAGGATTTGGTCATAGGCCATCAAAAATTCCTCAAAAGAAAGTGTGTAGATAGTAAGCTTTGTGACATCTCCGCTGGAATAACGAAATTCTGGATCATAAATCCGCCCAAGATAGCTTCCTGTGATGATAAAATGGGCTTTAAAATGACGAGTAAACTCCCGGATACGGTTATAAATCTCGGAAGATTCCTGGATTTCGTCAATAATAATGACGGTATCTTCAGAATCAATAAAGTCCGGTTCATACAACTGGAAGGCATCATGGAGAGGATGCTCCTGCCGTTTTGTTCCGGGTGTCCAAGCTGTTGCCTGTTTATAACATTCCATAAACTGTCTGCCGCTTAATTCAAACAGGTTAATATAAATTTTGTGTTTGTAGTTTTCGTCAGCGAATTTTTGTATCAGGTAGGTTTTTCCAACCTGACGGGCTCCGCCGACTTCCAGGGTACTATGCCCTCCTTCATTTTTCCAATCCAGAAGGCGGTCATAGACAAAACGCTTCAGATACATAAGCACAAATCCTTTCTTTAAAATCTATCTTTCATTATAGCAAAATATTTGCAGTTCATACAGTGCAAAATGGGTAAATGATTATTTTAACGTTCAAATTGAAGCTTTGCACGTATGTCCATAAGAATTTCACCTAAATGATTTTCGCCATGACCATTTACAGAACCCCAAAAATAATCTCCCCAGTTGTTTCCTTCAACAAGGTGACAATTCCCAGTAGCAAGTAATGCTTTACATAGGGTAGGATTCTGCATGAATTTGCACATACAAATTTCATACATGTACATAAGCTTTACACGTTCCCAGTCTGAACGGAGCTGTACTTCTCTTCCCAGTTTTTTGGCATCTTTTGGATTCCTTAATTTGGTAAATTGAAGCTGTTCTTTAGGTGAAAGGGTCTTTTGTGCCTGGAAAGCAGCCTCATTATTTGCATACCAGTAGCCCCGGTAATATATCCGGGAAGGATAGAAGTTACTAAGAAAAGCGTATGCTCCATGAAAGTGGTCAATTGTTTGCTGGTAATGATTCGAATAGGTATTAATAAACATGTAATCCCTTCTTTCTTATACAAAAAAGGAACCGCTTATGGCAAGCAGTTCCTTCTTAAACATATTTTTTCGTTTGTCATTTGCTTATTTGTGCTTCTTCTTGTTCTTCGTAATAGCGGTCTGCAATATAGCCAGCAGATTCCGCCCAAAGAGTATTTTCTGTATTTTGCAGGGCTTTGTAAGTTTTTGAGTGATAAAATTTGCCCATGGCATCCGGAAAGGAAAGATGGCTCTTTTCCATAATAATATCGACAACATCCCGGATCTGAATATACAGATTCATTGAAATATCTTTCCCGTTAAAAAAATATTTACCTTCCATGTTTTACACATCCTTTCGAGATTCCAATATCAGATGTTCAAGAGCAAGTGGGGTGTGAAAGGAAACCTGATTATTAACCTTATTATACCGAAGCCTTGTAACCGCTTCATCCACGCTCAAGATATCGGACAAATAAAGTTGTACAGTTTCCATGGTATTATCATCCGCAACAGGTCCAATTACAACATCATAGTGATGCTGGATATCGCCGACAGTACGGTTGAGTTTGACAAACTCCAACCATTCCTTGTCCAAGGTGGCAAAATGTTTGATTTTTAGTTCCTCGGATTGTTGGAAGATATACCGATACACATATTTGCCGCCAGTATGAGTACGCAAGTACAGGCGGTTCGCCCATTCATTTGCCTGCTGTTCGAGAACTGTGCAATAAAATCCACGACCAAAATCACGACGGTTATGTGATTTGTTCAAATCGATTTTATCAAATGCAATATTGGAGCCATGGAAAAGAACAAGCGTGGGCGTATCTTCTTCTATAATATCTTCTACGTATTGAAAAGTATCATGAATATCTAATTGGTGCAACGTTTCGTGTTGTACCAGTATTTTTTCAAATACTTGATGTTTGTAGAAAATATTAAAGGCATCGTCTTCCGATAGTTGGTGCTTTTTAGCATAATATTCCAGTGCTTCAATTGATAGCATCTCTATATCTGATTGAATACTCATAATACGTTATCCCTCCATTTGCTTTCATTATATCAAAAAAGAAGGTGCTTTCCAACGGTAAAATAATTATAAATGTAAAGTTGCAAAAGATGTTTGAAATGGGGCGTCACCCCATTTCACTATCCCCAGACTTCACCCATGATTTCCACAAGAAAATCATCTAATGGAAAATCCGGAGGAAGTAATTCACCAAACGTTTCTTGAATTTCTTGGATAACTTCCGTATAAGAAGAATACGTCTGTGAAAATAAGTGGGAAGAATTTTTAAGTTCAATGATATAAAATTCTTCTCCTGGATTTAAGTCCAGTTCTTCCCGATCTTTGATCCTCCATACCGTCATAGACTCGGCAGTGCCATAACGACAGCCATCAAGTTTCTCACAAAGATATTCCTGAAAGGCTAAGAGTGGTTCTGGATCAGAGAACTCTTTGTATAAATCAGGAAAAACTTTCTCTGTATATCGAAGGATAAGATTAGCAGCCTCTTCTGTAATAAGAAATCCATAGATATGAAAAACGGATGTAATGATACTCATAGAGTTCTCCTTACGCAATCATCTCAAGAAACTCATCTTCAGACAATATCTTAATACCGAGAGCCTGAGCTTTTGTCAATTTACTTCCGGCTTTTTCCCCACAAATCAGATAATCTGTCTTTTTTGTGACAGAACTGCCGGCTTTTGCTCCAAGCTCAATGATCTTGGAGTTGATTTCATCCCTTGTAAAATGAGCAAGTTTTCCTGTTGCAACGATAGTACATCCTGTAAATACATTTTCTTTCATCATAGTGTTCATTTCCTTTCTTTCTTCAAATATAAGTTCTTTTTGGAGTTCGTGCCAGAGAATTAGATTGTTTTCATCAGAGAACCAGTCATGGATATTCTGATTCAGAGTATCACCAAAGTCATCTAACTGGGTGAAATCATAGTCACCAGAGGCAGCGTCAAAAAATTCCTGCAGACTGCCGTGGAATACTGTATCCAAAATCCTGCTTTTGGTTCGTCCGACCATAGGAATATCCATGGAAACCAGGAATCGGACAAAGGTAGTATTACGGCTGGAAGTAATGGAATTCCATAATCTTTCAAAGGATTTTTTACCGAAACCTTCCAACTGTAAGATTTCTTCCTGATGTTCATTTAGATGGTAAATATCCGGAAATGTCTGGAGATAACCCAAAGTCAGGAATTTTTCCAAGGTAGTTTCGGAGAGTCCCTCGATGTTCATTGCTTTTTTTCCAACGAAATGTGTAAAGCGTTTTCGGATCTGGCTATCACAGTTGGGATTGTCACAATGCACTGTTTCAATGAGACGCCCATCATTTCCTTTTCTTTGATAGATACGAGTCTGAGAACCACAGCATGGACATACTGGGGGAACTGCATCTACGTAATGACCACGTTCCAGATTTTCTTCAATATGAGGAATGATCATATTACGTTTCGATACAGAAATTCTACAACCTGGCACCAATTCTAATTCTTTGATAAAGGTCAGATTGTGAAGGGTTGCTCTGGAAACAGAGCATCCGTCAATTTCCACAGAGTCAAAAACTCCCACAGGTGCAATTTCTCCGAAACGGGTGGGTGTCCATTCTATATTGCGAAGAGTGGTTTCGTAAGTTTCATCTTCAAACTTAAAAGCCAGTCCATCTTTATAATGATGTCCGGTACGCCCGCATTTTTGGGAATAGTCCAGACTGTCGAAAATCATTACAATTCCGTCAATAGGCAGATGTTTGTTATCTGCTAGTGCAGTCAGTTTTTCAATATACTGATTTATAAGAGCCGTGTTCAAGGGCTGGTCAGTAGCAATATAAGGACAAGGCTGAAAGCCATAGTCAAATAGACTGGAAACCTTCATAGCTCTGCTGTCTGGAAATGGAAAGGAAGAATCGTCTAGACCTTCTAGGACATTAAATGGCATAAAGTGCAGGCAGCGCCCCGCACAATTTGCCGGATCAAGACTTCGTACAGAGCCGGCGGCCAGGTTACGTCCGTTTTTATAAGGTTCTCCTTTTCCATCCCGCAATGTTTCTTTTAAACGTTCAAAGTCATTGGTAGGAATAAAGGATTCGCCTACAATTACCAGTCTTTCCTGATAAGGGATTGAAAGAGGAACATCCACGTATGCAGGTATGTTGTGGGTGATAATTTCTCCGATCTCCCCATCTCCACGCGTGGAAGCCTCTACAAGTGTTCCATTTTCGTAGACTAATTTAGTCGTTAATCCGTCCAACTTCAGCATAAACAGAACTGGCTGCTTACCGGCAAAACTTATCAAGTCCTGTACCTGCTTTGTCTTATCTAAAGAGAGCAAAGGGACCGGATGCTTTACTTTGGGAAGTTCACTGATGGGAGTATAACCTACGGTTTGTGTCGGTGAATTGGATAAGACAAAGCCTGTCTGCTTTTCTAATTCCACTAATTCATCGAAGATTCGGTCATATTCCGCATCACTGATATTCGGACTGTTCTCATTATAATAAGCGTTACGCTGTAAATTCAGATAGTCCACCAGTTGTTTGATTTTTTCCACGTTTGATAATTCATTAGAGTGGTTCATTTTATTCTTGTCTCCTTTTCTATGGTATAGTTGTAATTTTTATTTGTTCCGGTTTTTCTTCCTCCTTTCTTTGCGTTCAGGCATAAAAAAAGAGAATGACACGGATGTTCATTCTCTAATGCGTGCAGTTTCCTGCAAAATAAAAAAGCCAGAAGTCCCTGCTGGTAGCGTGGTATACTTCTGACACTTTTACAAACCTAAACTGCGTGCGTATATCCTTTCCGGATGACACAAATAATAATTACATAGTAAGTGTAACACTATATGTAGTATGTGTCAATATAAAAGCACTATATATTGTTTATCATGAGAAGAAAATTACTATATATAGAGGATGCATGAATATGGCTTGAATATGGAAAATATTATCTCTTGATTTCAGAACGTATGTTCTATATAATGAGATATAAAGGAGGGGAACGTGAGTTTGGAAAAAGTGATTTTTCATATAGATGTAAATTCTGCCTTTTTGTCCTGGGAAGCGGTATATCGGCTGCATCATTTGGGATGGAAAGGCGATTTAAGAGAACAGGTGTCAGCGGTAGGTGGGGATATGGCGATGCGTCATGGAATCATTTTGGCAAAATCCATTCCAGCAAAGAAATATCGGATACAGACAGGTGAATCAATCTTGGAAGCAAAACAGAAATGTCCAAATCTTATCTTAGTGCCTCCGAATTATGGATTGTATGAGAGGTGTTCCAAAGCTTTTATGGGAATTTTGCAAGAGTATTCTCCCACAGTGGAACAATACTCGATAGATGAGGCGTTTGTAGATATGACTGGAACGGAATTGCTTTGGGGGACACCAGTGGAAGCGGCGGAGAAGATGCGGAGACAGATTAAGGAACGGCTTGGATTTACAGTGAATATCGGTATTTCAGAGAATAAACTGTTAGCTAAGATGGCAAGTGATTTTCAGAAGCCCGACAGAGTGCACACACTATGGAAGTCTGAGTTACAGAAAAAGATGTGGCCATTGCCGGTAAGCGACTTGTTTTTTGTAGGACGGGCAACAACAAAGACACTTTTCAAGTTGGGAATTCGGACCATAGGAGATTTGGCAAAGAGTGATCCGAGTTACTTAAAACAACATTTGAAGAAACATGGGGAAGTTGTCTGGGGGGTTGCAAATGGGATTGATGTGTCTGTAGTCCAGTCGGCCCCGCCTGCTAATAAGGGATACGGCAATTCTACAACGATTCCTTTTGATGTGACAGATGCATCTACAGCAAAATTGGTGCTGTTGGCTTTGGCAGAGACAGTAGGAAGCAGACTTCGTGGAGCAGGAGTCAGGGCAGAAGTGATTGCAGTAGGGATCAAGAATTATGATCTCAGTTATGCCAGTCACCAGATGACGCTTCAGAATGCAACCAATATTACGATAGAGATTCATCAGTGTGCTTGCCAGTTATTTGACCAGCTCTGGGATGGGACACCCATCCGGCATCTGGGAATCCATACCAGCCGCATCAAGGATCAGGTGAATATGAGACAACTAAATCTGTTTGATACGAATGATTATGAGAAACTGGAAAAAATGGATGAAACGATAGATCAGATCAGAAAACGGTATGGGAATGATTCGGTAATACGTGCGGCTTTTTTAGGTGGGTGTATTGATCACATGAGTGGTGGCATTTCACGGGAAAAACGTTCTGTGGACTATGAGAAATTAAAGACAGAATAGCGGGAAGGGGGAAGGAAAGGTGGCATTTGGAATCGGAATAAATACAGAGCATACAGAGCAGGAGCCTTTATCCGGAACCTATCATGAGGTGGCAGTCCAGTGCTGGTTCACAGCTACCGGAAAATCTCTGCCATTGATGCTGAAGGTAAAAGGGGAGGATGAAGAGATTATTCAAATCAATCATATCCAGGTTCTGACTGTAGAAAAGCAGTGGTATGCGGGAATTTTGAACTGGAAGTATAGATGTCAGGCGGTACTTTTGGGAAAACAAATCAATTTTGTGCTTCTCTTTTGTCCGGAGGATTGTGCATGGAAACTGGTTGTATAAGATACCAGGGATGAAGTAAAATAGGAAAAAGGAGGACAGAAAATGTGCGGAAGATATTATGTGGATGATGAAACTTCACGGGAAATTGAAAAGATTGTAAGGAAACTGGACCAGCGTTTAAAGATAGAGCATGGACAGGACATCCACCCGTCTGAATCTGCAGTCATTCTTACAAAGGAGTGTAAGGAAGTGGCTGCGAGGCAGATGCAGTGGGGCTTTCCGGGGTTCCAGGGAAAGGGACTGCTTATCAATGCAAGGGCAGAGGCGATACTGGACAAGAAGACCTTTCGGGACAGTGTGCTGCATCGAAGATGTGTGATTCCTGCCCATCACTTTTACGAATGGAGTAAAAACAAAGAAAAATATACTTTTCAAAGTCCAAAGCAGGATGCCACATTATTTATGGCAGGGTGTTATCAAATCTATAATGGTCAAAATCGTTTTGTAATTCTGACTACGCAGGCAAATGCTTCCGTAGCACCAGTGCATGAACGGATGCCATTGCTTTTGGAACGACAAGAACTGGAAGATTGGATTATGGAGGATGCAGCGGTAGAATTTATTCTTGCTAAGAAGCCCATACTGTTGAATCGGACAGCAGAATATGAACAACTGAAATTATTTTCATAAGAAGGGAAACCCATAAAAGTTTCCCTTCTTGACATAAAAATTTTTGAATTTAGAATCCATTGTTTATTTGTTCTGTTGCTGCAGGCATAGGAGGACTAGATTTTACATAGATTAATAGTTTCCCATGCAGATCCAAATCCTGTTTACTCCATTGCCCATTCTCATAAACCTTTTGGGTAATTGTATTGTAGATAATTGGCGTATCCTCTATACGTTCCATATCAACGACAAGGCAATCCTGAAGGGCAATATATGGATATAGAGCATCTTCAATATATGTCCTTAATTTTAATGCCTGCCTGTGCAGTAGTTCCACATCATACAGTTTTGATAAGGTATAGCTCATTTCTTTGAGCATCCCGGATGTTGTAATTGCCTGTTGGATAACAGAAATCTGCTCTTCCAGAGATACATCTGGATTTATCATAAGCTTTGATAATGTAATTTCTTTTACAAAAGCTGTTGCTGTATCACCAATTTGCTTTTTTAGGCTTTCATAAGGAATCCGATACTGTGTTTGTAAAATTTCAAGTGGAACGTATTCTCGGTTTTTCTTCAAAGTTGAAAGCAATTCACAAAGCCTGCTTCCCAATTCATATATGTTATTCAAGCACACATCACTTCCGATACGGTCTCTGGTGTATGAACCAAATGGTAAATGGTATTTTCTGTTTCGAAAACGATACTGTCATTTGATACTTCCAAAATCGTTAGGATAGGAGATGTCAGAATAGAGAAACCATTGACTCCAGAAATAATAGCACGTTCCCCAACCCGTAGCGAAGAATGAAACCATCCTGAGAGTGTCGTTATTTGTTTATCTTTCACATGGTGCTTTCGATTTGTCATAGTGTTCACACTCCTTTTGTAGCGTCATAGAAAATCTGTTTTTCATGGCTCGTTTTTATGTAACAGGGTAACTCAAACGAAAATATCCTTTCGATACAGGTATATATTCGTCTGGGTGTTCATATAAGGTGGCACGGATACGTTCCTGATAATGCGGATTCTTTTTCGCTTTTGGGTGTTCCTTTAATAAATCGTACAGGTCTTTTAAAGCCCCTCTTCCTCCAATACTCTCCATTGTCATCCGGATTAGATGATGCCAAGTCAGTGCAAGAATATCTGTATTTTGTACAGAAAACACACCTTCTTGCCGGATGCTGAAGGGGATAATGAAAGAATCTGTTTTTTTCAGCAACAGAGCATATTCTGTCACAATGGGAATGAAAGGCTTTTTGTACGTCCGATTGTCAGAAACACAATTAAACTGGCCCTTTACCAGAAAGGATTCAAAATTACCCATCCGCATTAAATCATTCTGCATACTATAGAACTTACCATGGAGCCGCATATCGCCTACCAGTATGGCAAGCCTCCCACCTTTCCGAAGTGCCAGGAAAAATTTCCGGATACAGTGATTTAGTTTTTCAAGAAAATCCGAATAGTTTTCACAGCGGGATAGGTCGTCCGGGTGAGGGGTTCCCCAGATATTTCCGGAATACTGGATCATATTATGGTAGGGTGGATGGAAAAAGATGAGATCAGCGGAATCCTCTACTTCATCTTTTAGAGCATTCCAGTTACCTTTTCCATACGCAGGTGCCGGATTTAGATCATAGAGCAGGGAGCGTACCTGATAACGGTCAGCAGCCGCGTTTGAAGTCCCAGAGCCACTCATAGGATCTAAGAGGGTAAAGGTGCTGGTATCTTTTCCGTAATATCGCTTATCGTCCAAGCAATAGCGTAGAAGTGCTGCAACCACTTCGGGGGAGCAGTTACCACGCCACTGGCTGTTACCGCCTTCTCCACGTTCTGGGTATGCCATGAAAGAAGTCAGTTCCTTTCCTACACGTTTTCGCAATCCTTCCGTTCCAAGCATGTCAGCGACAGTACGCCATTGGGGACCAAATTCAGCTTCTAATAATTGTGCTGCCCGATGCAGCATTAAGTCATTCATTTTATGTCACCTTCCTTTCATAATTTTGTTGGATGTAGCGGGAAATCGCCGCCGCAGTCATTTTGGCACAGCCTAAATCCATTTCGCTGAAAGGCTGTTGGTTTTTTGCACATAGTAAAAGACCCAACGTTTCACCAAATTCGTCTTTTTTAGAAATAGGGAAAAAGACTGATATGGGATATTTTCCTGTCATAGTAGGGTATATGCGTTCCTTTTCAGAGAATAATTTCATCTTTCCCTGTTGCAGAAGCCTTTGAATACTTTCTGTTACAGGCATATTAAGTGCTGTATGATAATTCTTGGAAGCAATGATTTTGGAATCATTACATAACAGGATCCGGCAAGGGACATTACTATGTAAAATATCCAGAAAACTGTCTAACCGGATATCCATAGGGATATGGGAGTCGCATTTACGAAGACAGATGTTGCGTGTGTCAGCTTCCAGCATCAATACATCGCCTGTATGAAGCTGTAGGGCTTTTCTTACTTTGGCAGGAATAATGATCCGCCCTTGTTGGTCAATATTTAGTGTTGTGGCATAATCCATAGAAATCTCCTTTCCTTTATAAAAAGAAGCAGTCTTTTCGGCTGCTTCTTTGTTGAAATTCTTTAAGCGACATACATACCATTCAGATATTGTTCTTGTGGTTGTTCTTGCATATAGGAAGACATTTCATGTGGCTGTATATTTTGTGCCATTCGTGCGTCCTGTTGTTTTTTAAATTGTTGTTTGCCGTTTTGAATCAGGAAGGATGCAACGTAGTTTTCCCAATTTACGATATAGGAATCAGCACGTTTTAACAGCATATAAAAATCCATATCTGTCAATTGGATAAAAGCACTTTTTTCAGAGATAAAACTTTGAGCCTGCATATAAGTGCCGCCGTTATGATTCTTTTTCTTGATACCTTTTCCGTTATTAATTTGAATTCTCCATGGGCTGGTCAGTATTTCCTGCTGGTTGTTATATACGTGGCGGGAAATAAAAAACTGTTGTGCAGTAGAATAGCCATTGCCATCCGGCACACCAAATATTTTGCTTTGCGACCATTCAAATTCAGGAAAGCCAGCGGTAACTCTGGACAGCAGAAATTGAATTTGTTCGGGTGCCAGATGAAAACGGGTGATAATATTTTTATCACCGGTACCACTAGAGTAATCCTGTATGGAGATTCCAATAAGGGAGTGAACTTTATGACCATTTTCTTCAAATTCTCCTTTTGCATGAAGCTGTGCATAGCTGTTATAACTTGTGTAGCGGAGACGGTCATACAGTGCAATTAATTTTTTACTGGTCTGTACTTTGCATATCTGATCTGTAATTGAGTTTTGATAATTTTCACTCATGTATGTTTTCCTTCTTTCTATTTCAAATATTGTTTTACAAGCTGTGTCATATTTTTGGGCAAATCTTCTAATTTGGTAATATCTAAAAAACCATCCTGATAGATTCTGCGGATGTTTTCTTTGTCATCACCAATTGCTGCAGCAAAGATCACAATGCCACGTTTACGATATTCATTCTTGATACCACGAAGATCTGCTTCTGCTTCCGTACCACTGTACCCACAATCTGCGGGCTGTCCGTCAGAGATTATGATGAGGAGTTTTTGTGATTCCGGACGCTTTGCCAGGTGTTCCGCAACATAACGAAGTGCAGCTCCATCCCGGTTGCCATTACGGGCAGACATATCCATCAGCCGGTAACGGTCAGAGTCATCCAGAGAATCAAATTCAGCATAGGAATACAAAGCAACCCCCTTAGAATCTGTAGAATGCCCATAAATGGTAATAGGAATTCCCAGGCTCATACAGAAATCATACAGCACGATTGCAGTTTTCCGGGCATGGGTAATACGATCTCCCCAGCCCATAGAACCACTTTCATCAACCAAAAGTCCCACGGAAAGTTTTTGTTCTTCATCCGGAAGCCTGGTTCTGGTAAAGATACCGCCGTCCTTTCGGTGTAAAGCCCGCATATCCAGCCTTTTACCAAATAACAGGTTTTTTTGTTTCCCGCCTTCTGCCTCTTCTTTTAATAAAGGAAGAATGGAACTTTGCAGCCTTTTGGAGGTCCGCAAAAGAGGGGAAACAACTGTTTGATAAGATTTGATAAAAAAGTCGGAAACTGGATTGATGCGGTGGATTGTTACATGGATGCCTGCATGGGCATTTCCGTAATGTATTTCATCCGCCGATTTTTGCAAGTCTTCTGTTAATTCCTGTTCATAATCATTTTGGGCTTTTTCCGTAGCAACATCATTTAGGATGCGTGCAAGATCATTCGCTGCATTTTCATAACCGGAACCGGCATACTGTGATGCGTATGTGATTCCTGGATTATTTCCATCTAATACTGCTGTAGTTTTAGCAAGTTCAATTCTTCCTCCTTCTTCCTGCAGTACCTTTTCTGCCTGGTTGATTGCATCTTGCCTGTAATTTGGATCAAGACCAGATAAGTCACAGGTTATAGGAGTTTTTGATTTTACTGTAGGACCTGGAATGTTTTTAGGGATTCCTCCGTTTTTACCAGTTGGAAGAGGAGATCCGCTACCTGATTCTTTCCGCAGCAGATCCTCCAGAGCATCGCCAACTTGGGTACTATCCTGCTTTTTTAAAGACTCTCTGGTTAACTCTACCATAGGCTGAATATAGTTCCAGCAAAGTACTAAAAGATAGTTGGAAGCACGTAAGCGTTCTTTCCCCTGTGTGGCAATTAAAGCATCGTCAATATAATCCATGCAGTCTGAAAGGGTGTCTGTGTATTCTCCAGAATAATTCGTGCGGTTATTTATATTACCAGTCCGGCAATAAGACAAAATTAAATTGCTCATAATGGAAAACGGCTGATAGCCACAGTCAATTTGTTCCTGTATAGAAGGAATCAATTCAGACATCCGCAGATTATTGATCTGTATTCCCTGCTTAAAAGTTCCGGGATATTCTTCACACATCCGGGCTTCAATGTAGATGTCCTCCAGTATATTATTAAACTGTGCAGCACAGCGGGATAGCGTCAGACACGTTGCGTTATCTTTTTCTTCCATGGCATCTAAGATGTCCTGCAGATTTGCCTTGTATCCAGAAGGCAGATTGTCTGGTGCTTCTGGATAGAAGGAACCATTTTCCATATTGGTCAGATAAAGCTGTAGTGATGCAAAATCAGAGTAACGCAGATGTCCGATTTCATGTCCAGTTAGACCAGTCAGGCTTTGTGACCGCAGAAATCGGGAAGGAAAGCTTTGGGTTATCGAGTTTGCGGCGTTACAGTGAATTCTATAATTATCTGTATAAGCGATGTCTGCATTTTCAGAACTGTCCCATTCCATAAGCACCTGAAGTCCATAGCGAGAACGGCCAGTAGCCGCTTTCGCCAGAGATGTTTGGTATTTTTGGAAAGCCGATGAAAGAAAGAGTTCTTCATCAGTGATTTTTGACTCCGTATCCCGGATCATTCTTTTTAAAGCTTTTTGAGTGTTATTCAATTTTTTCACCTTTCTTTCTTTTTCATATTTTGGGTTAGGAGATCTTCCATTGTACAGCCGTAATACTGGGCTAACCGAAAGACGGCGTAAGCAGATGGAAGCGTATGCCCATTTTCATAGTTCATAATTGTTTTTTCCGGTAGATGCAGAAGTCTTGCTACGGCTTTCTGAGAGAGTTTCGTCTGCTTGGATTTTCTTAAATAAACGAGATTTTCTGCCAGAGTTTTGCGTAGTTCGGCTTCGGTATAAAAGGTGTTCCTCAATAGTGTGTTATGATGCAAGAACTGTATCCAAGCAAGAACCTTCAATTTCGATACGGCTTTCAGAATCGGCAGTGACGGAAGATAAAATGGTATAATGAGCAGCTTCCTGTATATCGCCACATACCATAAAAGACTGAACCCAGGCAATTAATTCCCGGACTCCACAGCAGCCATCTGTTATCAGGTTATCCTGACAATACTGTGCGATGGAACGTACAATCTGTGTCATGGTACGTACTGATTTTTTATCGGAACATCCGGTAATAGCAAGAACACGCTCTACCATGGTCTCTTCATCCGGTTCATCCATATCTATGACCATATTCATCCTTGAAATGACAGACTGGTTCATGGGACGACAGCCGGCATAGTCATGATTAGTTGTGACTACAATGGTAGTATCCGGATGCCGATGGATGACTTCCCCGTTTGGCAGAAATACGCTGTTACAACGGTCCAATAGGGAATTAAGTCCTACCAGTACACCAGGATTGGCAATCACCGTAGGCTCCTGTATTTCTACCAGATAGCCGTTTCGGATGGCTTCAACCAGTGGTGTATCCACATAGCGGAACTGTTGGCTGCTGGAGGTAGCAGCTTGTTTCTGCTTCATTTCCTCAGATATATGATGGATCAATTCTTCATAAACTGTATTTTCTGATACCTTTTCATCATAAGTACCCGTTAATTTTTCATAGGCAGTAGCCGGATCGAGGGTAATGTCTTGAAAAGAGGGCAGTTCCCCTACCAAAGAAAGCTGTTTTTCATCTACATCAGGTAAAATCTGTCCAAGAAGGTCAAAAATTTCTGTATTTGCCGAGCAGGTGATGCATCGGTAAGGCAGGTGAAGTCCTGCAGCAATGGCTTTGGCACCTTCGGTCTTTCCCGTTCCAGCAGGCCCACGGAGCATAAAATTCCTCATAGGCTGCTTGCTGTCAGTTGTTAATTTGGCATGTTCGCATATTCTTTGGATTTCTTTTGGGATTACATACCAATCTTCGAGAATAGGAACGGTTGATTCTTCTTGGGGAGTTAATGTCCGAGAATTGGACAGGATGTATTTATCGACAAAATCTTCTTTGGGAATTGAAACGGCGGAAGCAGTATAGTGATGTCCACCTTTTAATACCTGAAAGGTACCCTGGATAATTTCCGTTGGTGCATAAACACCTTTTTGGATATTCAGTGGTGTAAGTCTTTGGAGCACGCCATTTGCAGGAGTGTCAACTTTGATGTTCCCGATAGGAAGGGAATCACCATAACGGATCCTGCGGTACACGTTATCACAAAGAACCGCAGCCGTTTCTGCAGCTTTGGGCAGGTCAGGAAAACCGTCATCACGGTGTTGCTTTAATTCCTGATATTTTTCATTGAATTCGTCATCTGAAAGGAAAGTAGGCATTAAAGCAAAATAAAGAGCACTTCCGGAATCTTCATCTTTTTTAAACTGATATGGCTCTGGTTTACTGTCCAGATCCAAAGGTTTTTCATACTTTCCGGCTATAAATTTCCCAGTCATACGGTTGTAGACCACTACATGCAGCAACCCGGTACGGCTTGGATATTCTGCGATTGTAAAATTGTTTGCCTGGCTTCCAATGGCTCCGAGTTCTTCCTCTGCTTTTCCAGCAGGTGGATTTTCCAAATTCATATAAGAAAAAACTGCCTGCAAAGTAGCAGAATGGAGAGTAGCCCGTTTTTTAGGCTGATTACAGTATTTGGAAGCGATGTCTTTCATCACTGCACTTTTCCCGGAATAGCTGTCAAATGGAGATGGTAGCGTTCTTTCAAAAGTCCAGTTAGGGACAAAGTTTGTATTTGGCATAGTATTTCCTCCTTTATTCTTTTATCCAGGATAATTCTAGTGCCTGGTCCTTTTCTTTTGCGGTCAATTCATCTTTTTGGAAGATGGAAATGAGAATATCCCAATAGTTTCGTGGCGGGAAATAATCAAAACAATCCTTGATTTCCGCTGTATCACCATTTTGGATGTAAATTTGCCCGTTTTCATTAATATAGAGTTTATGGTGTCCTTTCGCATGGAGCTGTCCGATAAGGTTCTCCAGTTTTTTCTTGCCAATTAAGGAATACCAGGATTCCGGATCAGCAAAAGGAACATCGTCCTCATCGGTAACTGTGACAGTCTTTTTGAGGCTGGCAATGGTCAGCATTTGAAGTTCCAGATATCCGTATTGGTTCATACGTGCTTCCGCAAAGTTGTAGTCCTCCGTATGAAAGGTTCTCAGACGTATGGGATTTCCGCAAAGAAGCTGCTTCATGGATGGCGGCTTCTGGAATTCCCATGTTGCATTTGGAAATGCAGCCTGTAGTTTGTCGGTAATCTGATAGCTGATTTGTCTCCAAAGCAATTCTTCTGTTTCGGAAACTGGCTCAGATGATTTCAAAGAAGACCAAGGGCTTGTTTTGCCCTGGTTCTTGAGTAGGTTTAGAGTCAGTTTATAGATTTTAGGAAGAAGTGTGGAAAGAAATAGCAGCAGGATGCCAAGGATTCCGATACTTGCGACTGCATTACGATTTCCATTTCCTGGTATGAATATAGTTGCAATTAACAAAATTATTGTGAGCATACTTAGAACTTTAAGAAATTTCTTTTGTGTATTCACTTCATTTCCTCCATGTTTGTTTCAATAGAAAAAGGAATTGCAGCAGACCAGTAGATACTGGAAAGTCGCAATTCCTTCATTTTAGGGATCTTTGATAATTTACGGGAATGGAAGCTGCTGTGGTGGTGTATTTTCCGGAATATTGGTAAATCCATCACCAGATACATTGCCAGCCGTAAATCCCTGTGGTGCATAAGCCGATCCCCCTGCCGGAGCATAAGACATCTGTTGTGCGGCCTGTGGCATCATATTGTTATTGACTGGCATTGCGCCAGTAGGCACGGTACCGGAAGGATTCATTCCCGGGTTTCCATTATAAGTAGCACCGTTTGCTGGTACTGGTGGAACATTCGGATTTCCGACCATTGGATTCCCCGGTACAGGTGTTGCTGCATTGGTATCATTACGATTCGCAGGTAAGAACTGCCAGTCCTTTACCATAATTTGCGGCGTGATAGCTGCTTGACCTGCATTATTGCCTTTCTGGTGAATATACGGATGGAGTTCTAAATCTCCGTAGACCATGAGACACGTTGATTTTTTGACACCGGCTTTTATCAGTCGATCTGCAAGAAACTTGTTGCAGTAACACTGATAGAAGATGGGTTCTTCCTTTCCGTTTTGACCTCTCTGGTTGGTAGCAAGCCCCAGACTGATGTATTCAGTTCCGGAGTTCTTTGCTTGTTGCATAACCGGATCGGCAGTTACCCTTCCTGTTACAATGATAATAGATGACATAAAAATTCTCCTTTCTGCCCTTTGGGCGATAAAATAGTGATAAATAAAAAAAGTGCCATTATAGCACCGTATAAAACGGCATTATAATGACACGATTTTCCAACTTAAACTGCATGTGTACTGGAGATAGTATCCAGACACCCTATAAAGGGATAACACAAAACTTAAATACAATATCATAGTAACACAAGATATAGCGAAGGTCAATGATAAAATACCATATATAGTATTTTGCGATTCGAAATAATAATTTTTGTGTCAAAATGCTTGGAAGTGTAGTATTTTATGAGGATAATCCCAAATAGATATAAAATTTTCATAAAACACTACTACCTTTTCAGAGTAGATAAAATGTGGTAGAATGAGGAAAAATTATTAGGAGGATGCATTATGGCAAGACGAAAAAAACTGGAAAACACATGTTTGGAAGAGCAACTGGAGTATGTGGAACAGGAGATTCGTACAAAAGAGTCCGATTTAAAGGAACTGCGTCATAAAGCAAAAGAGATTCAAAAAGAGATAGAAGAGAAGCAGAAAGATGATCTGTTTAAGGCTTTGGTAGCATCTGGGAAAACCATTGATGAGGTTATGAGATTTATAAAGGCAACAGGAGAAGATAAAATCGAATAAAAAAAATGAAAGATGCCGTTGTGGGGGAGTGAATCTGCAACGGTGTTTTTTATGGTCAGCTGAAATACAAATGATTTTCATAGACCACAATCACCGTTACCTTGGAAAGGAATATGTAGTGGTTCGAAGTTGTGTCTTTGCATTTGTAATTCGTAGATTTAATATATACTGCGTGGAAGTTAAGCCATTGTAGTGTCTAAAACTACGGATAACTCAGATGGTGCTTGGACGTATGTGATAGTTAATGAAGTGTTTGTGCCTGAAAAAATTGTTGAGGGTATACCTAGTTGTTTGAAAGTATGAAAAAAGTGAATAGGGTAAAAAATACCGTTACAGATTAATCTTTGTAATGGTATTTTTTGCGTGAATTTATTCTAATGGTGTAATTTATAACCTATTCCCCATACAGTATCGATATAAGGGGCTTGGTTTCCTATATGCTCTAGTTTTTTTCTTAGGTTGCTTATATGGACATTGAGAGTATTATCATCTGAAATATAATCTTTTCCCCAAATAAGTTGATATAAAGATTCCTTTGTAAAAGTCTGTTTTGGATGTTTGATTAGTAGCTGTAAGAGGTTATATTCGGTAGTAGTCAGAGTAAGCTCTGTGTTATTTACAAGTACTTTGTGATCATCCACATTTATGCGAATATCTTTAAAGGAATATTCCGTTTGGGGACTTTCGCTGCAACGGCGCAAAACACTTTCTATTCGTGCGAGAACTTCTTCATGATAAAAAGGTTTAGTTATATAATCATCTGCACCGGATCGGAGAAGGTTTATACGAATCTCAGGCTGATTTTTGGCAGATATAACAATAACTGGAATAGAATTGTTGTGTTTTTTTAGGTGAAATAGTATTTTTTCACCAGGCAAATCGGGAAGCATCAAATCTAATAACATTAAATCATATTTTTTAGAGGAAAGAGCTTCAATTGCTTCTATCCCATTGTGATATGCTGAAACATTGTAATGGTTTCTTTTTAATAATTCTGTAAGAATAAAGCAAATTTCTTTATCATCTTCTACTAATAATATATCAATCATAATAAACTCCTTTGGTAATAGGTATGGTAAAAATACTAACATGATTTGTAATTTCATACAAGTTACTGTTTTAAATAATTTGAAGGTTTCATAGGCGAGTGGGAAAATATAAAGATAAATTTATAATTTTATGGAAATTTAAGAACTGATTTAAGAGAAATGTTAGAATTAGACATTATCATTATCATTATAGGATTTAAGAAACGAGGGAAGTGATTAGAATGAAAGAACCCGAAAAAATATTGGAAGCAAAAGATATTTGTAAAGCATACGGAAAAAATATGGTACTTAATCAGGTAAATCTTACGATAAAAGCGGGCGAGATATATGGACTGGTTGGAGAAAATGGTGCAGGAAAAAGTAGCCTGATGAAAGTTATTACAGGACTAACAAAGCCGACTTCAGGTGAGATAAGTTTATTTGGTAAAAAAAATCTTGAAGATGAAAGAAATAAGATAGGATGTTTAATTGAAAATCCAGCTTTGTATATGGACATGACAGCACGCCAAAATTTGGAAATCCAGCGTACTCAACGAGGAATTCCAGGAAAAAGTAGTATTGATGAAGTTCTGGAAATAATGGATTTAAAGGACGCTGGAAATAAAAGAGTGAAGGCTTTTTCTTTAGGGATGAAACAGCGATTAGGAATTGCAATTGCATTGCTTGGTCGCCCACAGTTGCTAATTTTAGATGAACCAATAAATGGCTTAGATCCAACCAAAATTAAATATGTGCGAGAAGTCTTAAAGAATATGAATGAAGAAGATGGTACAACGATACTTATATCCAGTCATATTTTGCCAGAGTTACATCAACTTGCAACTGTATATGGATTTATACATCATGGAAAAATGTTACAACAGATTACAGATAAAGAATTAGATGAGAAATGTCGTCGTCATGTTCATATCGAAGTAGACAATGTGGAAAAGGCTAGTTGTATTTTAGATGAGAGGTATCCAGAAAGTCAAATAAAAGTTTATTTAAGAAATGTGATTAAGGTATTTGGTTATAATAAAAATATTTCTGATATAACAAAAGAATTAGTATATGGAGGAGTTGGTGTAGAAAAAATAGGATATGAAGGAGAAGACTTAGAAGAGTATTACACAAATCTATTATCGGAGGTGAAATCGAATGAGACAGCTTAAAGCAGAGTACTATAAAATGAAATATTCGCGAGCCTCGAAGTGGGTTTTAGTATTTATGGCATTTATTTTTTTTATACCGTTCGTTGTGGGAAATGATACATTGTTTATGACTTTTGGTGATTATAGAAATATAGATAGCATTGGTTGGATTTGCTACATAGACGACATGAATAATGTAAAAGCTGCAGAAATCGCAAGATTTGCATTATCAATTAATTTTTTTTCTTGGATTGGATTAATTGTCTATATTACGACAATGGTATCTGCAGAATTTCATCAAGGAACAATAAGAGCTTCTGTCGTATATGGGATAAATCGAACCAAATTATTTTTAAGTAAATTACTGGTGATAAATGTTCACTTTTTTATTCTCTATTATATTGTGGAAACTGCATTAGGCTTAGGATTAGCATGGAAGTATGGTTTTCATTATAAAGGTGAGGAATTTTTGATTTTTATCGGAATGGTTACCTTAAATATGATAGCTATGATTGGAATGGAAGCTGTGGCGGTTTTGATTACGGTTTTAGTAAAGAATACAGGAATTGTGGCAGCTTTATCATGTGTATATTTCTTTGCAGGTGCGATTACTTATCCTATGGTATATGAGAATTTTCAAAATCAATCAGTGCTTCTTAAAGCATTTTGTGTTATGAACCCGACCACTTATATGTATAATATTTGTGGATATCGGATGACAAATGGGATTGTTGTTGGAACTATTATGTATGGTATGGGTGCGTGCCTGGTGGGGATAGTTTTAATGCATTTTGCATTGAAACGTCAAGAACTTTAATTTGTGTTTCAAGTAGCTCTTACTACTTTGAAATAAATAAATATTTTACAGGAGGATATTGCAATGAAGTGGATTAACAAAGCATCAGAGGACAAAAGTACAAGAATCTGCTGGGTTTACAATGATAAAGGTTGTGGATCTAAAAAGGCTACATGTGTAATTCGTTACTAAAGATATTTGTAGTCAGTAAAGGAAAATGTGCTCAGCAATATGCTGGGCACATTTTCATTATTGCAAAGAACACTGTGAAAACAAGAGATTAAGAAAAGAGGATATAATAATGAAATTATCAAGATACAATATAGAGAAAAAAGAAGATAAAAGTTGTTTGATTTACAATACGGTCACATCTGCAATACTGGAATTAGATACTGATTATGAAAAATCATATTATGAAATGAAAGAAGGGAAAAAATGTTCAAAGCCTGATTTAGAGTCAGCATTATTAGAGGGTGGTATGCTAGTTGAAGATGATAAAGATGAATTTGCAGAATTGCTTATAAGAAATAAAATAGAAAGGTTTGCGGATTCAAATCTTACATTAACTATTGCCCCAACTATGGCATGTAATTTTTGTTGTCCCTATTGCTATGAAAAAGGGAGAGAATATATTACTATGTCTGAGACTGTTCAGGATCAATTAACATCGCAGCTCAAAGAAAAATATCAGCATATACATGAATTAACGGTATCTTGGTATGGAGGGGAGCCATTATTGGCAATTGAAACTATTGAAAAATTAACCAAAAAGATAAAGTCTGTTTTGCCACTTGGTTGCAAATATAATGCGGATATGGTCACAAATGGTTATAAATTGACTAGAAGAGTAGCTGAAAAATTAAAAGACATGGACATCCACTATATTCAAGTTACTTTAGATGGTTCAAAACAAGCCCATGATAGTAGAAGGATTCTCCATAATCATCAGCCTACCTTCGAACATATATTGGACAATATAAGAGAATGTGCGGATATTTTGAATATTTCGATAAGAATTAATGTTGACAAGACAAATATAAACGAAGCAACAGAAATATTTGATTGGCTAGAAAGATATGGTTTAAAAGGTAGAGTTGGTTATTATTTAGCACCAGTAGATGATATTAATGGAGTATGTAATAATCATATATGTATGGAACGACCACAGTACGCAAAAGAAGAGATTGCGTTTTATAAAGAAGGGATTAAGAGAGGCTTTATGTACCAAGGTGTTAAGCCGAGCAATTATGGTGTATGTGGAGCAATTAGCTTAAATTCATTTGTGATAGGTCCAGATGGAGCGTTGTATAAATGTTGGAATGATATTGGATATAGTGAACGAAGTATCGGTAATTTGGAAAAAGGAATCAAACTTACAAATAAATTTGTAGAATGGCTTTCCTATGATGTCGTAAAGGATCAAGAATGTAAAGATTGTTCATTTTTTCCAGTATGTTATGGTGGGTGTGCTGCTTATAAAAATAAGATTTGTTCTTCAGTAAAATGGAATGCAGAAGAGATGTTGGAGCTGATGAAAGAAATGGCTCAATGAAATAGCAGGGAGAATTGGAATGATAAAATTTTGCAGTAAATATGTTTTTCAATATAAAATAGAATATGGGATATATTT
The DNA here is from genome assembly GCF_037890165.1 of Blautia sp. HCN-1074. Lineage (NCBI taxonomy): Bacteria > Bacillati > Bacillota > Clostridia > Lachnospirales > Lachnospiraceae > Blautia > Blautia sp. HCN-1074. The sequence goes on along the minus strand of NZ_JBBKBP010000006.1, from coordinate 120,775 downwards.
TTTGTTGGGTATTATACTGTGCGGGTTAAATACATTTATACCGGCTGCTATGGGACAATTTATTAATATGTTTAATGTGGAAACAACATATTCAGCAATGTTAAAATTCATATTTTTATTACTGTTATTGTATGTTGGTAAGGAAATTGTCTGCTATGTCAATAAAATACTTTATATAAGGATACAGACTAATGCAGCATTTTCATTAAATTTCGAAATTGTAAATCATTTAAAAAAAGTTTCGCCACTCGTAATTGGCAGAACTGATTTATCGTACTTATCTCAAAGGATAAACAATGATGCGAATGATGTACTTATTTTTTTCATCAGCTCCTTGACTGAATTGATATTTTCAGTTTTTTCAGCGGGTATAATCTTATTTATGATTTGGAAAATGGATTCGATTGCTTTTATAGTTACAATGTTTTTATTAGCACTTTATTTTTTTATATATATTGGCTTCAAAAAGCGTATTTATAATTGCAGTTATGGAATGAAAGAGGAGAAATCCAATTTCTTCTCCAGACTGCAGGAACAATTAGAAAAAATAGAGTTTATAAAAATACATAGTATGGATTCATTTTTTTCAAATAGGTTAGTAGCATCATATCAAAAATTATATCGATCTATATTTAAACAACAAGCGACTATCCAGGCATTTGCAAATCTTGAAGGGATTGTAGGGGCAATATCTGTATGCATTTTACTTTGGATTGGAGGAAAAAAGATACTTACTGGAGATATGCAAATAGGATATTTCTATATGATTTCAGTATATTTTAATATGATTTTGGAATATGGAAAAGAAATAGTGGCATACGGTCAAGAATACCAAGAGGCTTATGTATCCTTTGAACGTATAAAATCTATTTTAGAAATTAAGGAGCAGTCTAAGGGGTGTATAAGACTTAATGAAATCAAACAAATTAGAATTCAGGATTTGAATTTTGCATATGACCAGAAAGAAACCATAAAAAGTTTTTCTACAAACTTAAAAAAGGGGAAAGTTTATGGATTGAAAGGAGAAAACGGATGTGGGAAAAGTACACTTATTAAAATTTTAATGGGTATGTATGTAGATGAATATCAAGGGAATATAATATGGAACGATACAGAAATGAGAAATTTAGATATGGATTATATAAGAGAACATGTAATCAGTGTAACAGAACAGGAGCCGACTTTAATAGCAGATACAATATATAATAATATTGCTTTATATCGAAAGCTTGATGTAAAATGTATACAGAGAGCCGTTGATTGCTTTGGTGATAGTATTTTGAAAAGAGATAATTGGGATTTGCAAATTAATGAAAAGTCAAGTAATATTTCCGGTGGAGAAAAGCAAAAAATTGCAATTATTCGCCAAGTAGTGCAAGACGGTCAGGTAATGATTTTTGATGAGCCTACCTCAGCTATGGATGAGAGTGGAAAAAAACAATTTTTACAGTTGATCGATCAAATTAAAAATCATAAAATAATTATTATTGTTTCACATGATAATGCAATCTTGAATACATGTGATGAGATTCTAATATTATAAGGAGATATGAAGTTTGCTAGTTGTCTTTTTAATAACAGGAGTGTTTATATTATTAGGCATATTATACATTTTTCATCTGAAGAGGGAAATTAGAAGAATTATAGAATGGATAGAACATAATGAGCATATCTACTCGGTCAATGTATTTGATAAAGATATTGAGAACCTTGCACTTAGTATCAACAAGCGAATTAAAGAAGATGAACGAAAAGAACATCAGCTAAAAAAACAGGATAAAAATTTTAAAAAGATGGTAGCAAATTTATCACACGATTTACGTACTCCATTAACTGTTATTATTGGTTACTTGCAGTTAATTAGATTAGAAAAAAATGTGAATGAACCTGTTAATAGCTATATAGAACATATTGAAAAAAAGGCGGATTATTTAAAAAAATTAGTAGACGATTTATATTTATTGTTTTGGAGTGAAGCAATAGAGAGCGAAGTTGATATGAAATCAGTCAATATTACAGAGGTAGTCACTTCTTTGTTAAAGGAATATATTCAAAATTCAAAACGTGCCTCAGAACAATTAGATATTAGACTGCCACATGGAAACATTTGGATACTTGCTCAAGAGAAAATATTAATTAGAATTTTATGTAATTTAATAGATAATGCTTTAAAGTATAGTACTGGTGATATAATGTTTTACATGTGGGGAGAATCCGAGTATTGTCATATACAAATAAGCAATCCTTCTGATTATATTAGTGATGAAGAATTAAAATCTATATTTGATTTGTTTTACACAAAAGATGAAGCAAGGATAAAAAGCAGTGGTATCGGATTGTATGCTACTAGAAAGCTAGTAATACAAATAAGTGGTGATATTCAAGTGAATTATGAAGCGGGAATTTTCACTGTCAGTATAAAGTTGCCCTTAATATGAAAAAATTGGTCACAGTAGAAAAATAAAAGATATTGTTACTGCATTTTGAAACCCTGAAAGTGAAAGCACTGTCCATTTTTTGAAGAGTCTTCTGGAATACAATAGATTATTATTCCCTGCGATTGCTGTTATGCTGTCATCCTTGAGACAGAATACGTGGTAGTTCGGAGTGGTTTTTGTCATTTCACTGGGACGGCAGAAGGAAAACTTATAAAGCATAATAGAAGTGGGTATGTGAAAGTGGCATATCCACTTCTATTGTATTTAGAGAAGAAATCTAAGAGTTCTTCGGGGAAACATCTTCATTTAGGGATAATTCCTCATACGCAAGTAAATCTGGAGTAACCTTTTCTTCACCCGAAAGGTTTGCTACATTCCGGAAATATAGGCGATAATAATGTCCAGATAAAAGGCGGATATTTTTATCGAATGTAAAGTGATATTCTTTCTGGTCAGTGGAACGGAAAATAATTTTCTGTTTCTTGGTAAGTGGGCTGACTTCACGTTTTGTACAGGTTCCAGTTAATTCGGTATAGTCATGCATCTTGATGGTATGTAGCAGACTCACAATTCGTATGGCAGTTCCAACACCGATGCAAAGACTCATAAGGAGAAATATCTGGTCGTCTGTTATAAATCCGTAAATACATCCAAATAGGACACAGAAAAAGCCGATTGCCCCATGGACAATCAGCTTATTAAGAAATGGTTTTGGCATAATTTGCTCCTTCCTATAATTTTTCAAATGCAATCTGTTTATTGAGGTACAAATTACTGATGGCTTCCAGTACAGGATAACCGGCATGGGTGAATTGGATATCCTGTGCCAGGGTACGGAATGTTGCATCCGAGGTTTCATAGAGCTGCGTCAAAAGTTGCTCTGTATTTTGTGGATGGATGCCCTGTTCTACACAGGTTACAAGCTCTGCCGTAGAAATCTGTACTTTTTTTGCTATTTGGAGTACCGTGTCCTCTATAGCAGTCCGTGCCGGCTTTTTTAGATAATGGATCAGTTCCTTTGTGTGCAGTTTTTTCTTCATGCAGAGATAGATGCAGGTAAAAAGCCGTACTGAAAAACTGTCCTGCAATGGGCTGATATAAAGTTCTCCTAAGAGGCGGTACAGGGCATCCACACCAGTTAAACCATCCCCTTTTACAACCAGTCCTCGAAGCAGCAGCCGATTCAGGTAAGGTTCAATGGGGATATTTTCCGAACGGTGATGTTTTTTCAAGCGTTCGGAAAAAGCAGACTGCAATTCATGGATCTGTCGGATTTGAAATGCGAGGCTGCTCCACAGAAAGAATTCTTCTTCTGTCAGTCCGTATTCCTGCCGGTTATTGATAACAGTCGGTGTTTTATGTTCCTTTATGGAATCCTGGAATCGTAGGATTCCGACTGCAGTATAAAGTGTCAGCATAATCGTTCTCCCTTCAAGATAAAAGAGTATATAATTTGGTATCCTGCTGTAAGTATTTCCGGGCTTTGCTTTGCCATGCCCGGACATGATTCATTGGGACACCATAATGTTTGGAAATTTCTTGGTTGGTATATCCTTTTTGCTGCAGGAGCAGGGCATGTATTCCTTTTCTTAGTGTATTGCAGCTTCTCGCTTCTAAGGACTGCAGGTGCTTATAAATGGGTTCCTGGTTCATACATTGTTCCTGCCATAGTTCGGTTTTTTGGTCTACAAGCAGGGGTTCCATGTCAAATTCGGAAGATGCATACATGGAACAGGTGTATTTTCGTTCTTTTTGCAGTTTTCTCCAATAACTGTAAATGGCATTTCGTATGGCAACTCTGGCGTAAACTGCAAAGGGACGGGTGTTGTCATAGTTCATGGCGGCTTTGCATAAAGCTAAGTTTCCGGCTTGCAGAAGGTCTTGCTGCTCATCGTATGAGACATAAGCACAACGAGTAGTCAATTTTTTTACCATTTCAGGTACCAAATATAAGTACTCCTCTGTCAATCGGCGTTCATCATCTGTCATCGGGATGATCATACATATCCCCCCTTTCAACCAATGGCCCTGAGAGGGATATGGTTATTCTCCAGAATCTTCATGGATTCCAGAATTAGTTGATCACACATATAAGTGCTAAATTCTCCGATGTGTGCTTCCTTGGCAGTCAGACAGAATTTATCAGCAATCCAGCGGTAAGCCTCCGATTTCGTAAAGATGTGGTTTAGCCATATCTGGTCAAACACCCGGTGTGCTTGGATCCTTTTTTGCCGAAGCTCTTTGTTTGCCAGTTTTCCTTTGGCATTGGTAGTGCCAGGATGAACTCCTACATAAGAATTACACTGTGGGAAGTGACTGCACACATAGAGTTTTCCATCTTTCGCTTTATTTCCATATACATAGGACGCATCCCTTAAAATTGCGATGCTGCCGCAGTATGGGCAGCGGATTTGTTTCTGTTTCATAAAGATTCACCTCGCTTACGTGTTTTATACGTATATTGTAAGAAAGCAGGTGATGAATTCCCATAGGATGGGCATAGAAACTACTCCCAGATTCGGACTAAATGGCACAAAATGGCAGAAAATCTAAGAATAGAACAGTGCCTTGATAAGCGGAAAGAAACCGCTGTCTGCAAAACGTGAGTAATTTACTGGTGTAAAGATGAACCCTGCACAGAAAATCCGGATGACATAAACAGAAATCAGAGCTATACATAGCCGATACAGATTTCTGGTGCGTTTGTTCCAGGGCTTTCTCGGACGAAACTTCAAGTACAGGATTAAAAGTGCAGGAATAAAAATAAAGTTCGTAAATATTGTATCGATTCCTTGAATCATAGCAGTGAAATTCAACATAAAATCGCCTCCTTTCTTATCCTGTACGCAGAAAGTGCCAAAAGTGCAACCTTTTACCAGTGATAATGAGATGCTTCCTGGTGCCGCAGTAAAGCAAAACAAGGACATGGCTTATCGGTCAATGCTTCTTTTGCAAAGTAGAGTCCATATAAAGACTGAAATTGTTCCAGTGTTATGGCGGATAGACATTCCGTTGGTTCCGGTATGCGGGAGAAGAGCATACGGGCATCTGCCATGGGCAGGACACATGGACTGCCGTTTTCATCTGGATGATATAAGAAGTGTGGGCCATTACAATAACCTGGGGTTTTACAGGAAACACAGCGAACATAAATACAGGAATGCCAATTTCCATCACAAATATCTAAAAAATGCCGGATGTGTTTGGCATCGGCATTACAACGAGATTGTTCCATATTCATCACCTTTATAGCAGGCAGCCGTAATAAGCTGCCTGTGAGCATATCTATTGATAGTTACTTATCTTTTTTCCGCTTACGGATATATAAGATACCAAATCCTGCAGCAAAGAGGAGTGCGGCACCTGCCAGTAAAAGATAAGGAAGAACGGTTGTTTCATCTCCGGTCTTGACTGGTTTGGAAGGTTCAGGTGTGTCTTTTGGAGCTTCCGTAAGTTTTATCGTCTGTCCTTTATCGTCCAGATCCTCATGGGAAGCAATTTCAAGTGCTGTTTCTCCTTCAAGGGAAAAAAGTTTTTCAAAAACGACTACATCATGTCCAGCCAATGTGCTTCCATCAAAAGTGAAGATGACTTCGACAGAACCATTGGAATCCTTTGGTGTAAATTCTGTTTCTGCCGTGACAGGTTTTCCATCAATCATAACTTCCTTTTGGGTTGTTTTGTCCATCAGTGTGCCGACCAGTTTGTATGGAGTATCCGGAATCAGATTTTGGTAGGATACGGTGTCAATGATGGTTACTTCTTTCGTAGCAACGGCTTCCTGATCCCCATCCGCTTTGTCCTTCGCAGTAGTTCCAATTCCTGGGAAGTAGATAGACTGTTCATGGTCTTCTATATCGGCGTGAACAGCAATCTCTTTTTCCTGATACGTTAAAGACTCAAAGACAACAATTGTTTTGCCGGACAGGATGCTGCCATCAAATGTAAAGGTAAGTTCAATACTGCCAGAGGCATCTTCAGGAGTAAAGGTCGTAGTGGCAGTAATCGGTTTACCATCTGCCTGAAGAGGCTCTTTTGTCTCTTTGTCCATCAAGATACCGGTAAGTGCATACTCTTTTCCTGGAATTAGGTTACTATATTTAACCGTGTCAACGATGGTAATCTCTTTATCGGTTTTGGTAAAATGATCTCCGTCTGCTTTATCTTTTGCAGTAGTAGCGATTTCTGGGAAGTAGATGGTCTGCCCATTATCTTCAAGATCTGCGTGTGTTGCAAATTCTTTGCCGTCATAAGTAGCAGATTCAAAAACAACTACGGTTTTTCCGGCAAGGGAGGTCCCATCAAAAGAAAAAATCACATCTACCGTTCCAGAGGATTCTTTAGGAGTAAATGTGGTTTCGGCAGTAACCTCTTTCTTATCTATTTCGACAGGTTTTCCGGTTTCTTTATCCATAAGGGTTCCAGTCATAACATATTCTTCGCCGGGCAGAAGATTTTTGTAAGCTACCGTATCTACAAGGGTAACTTCTTTATCTGCTTGGGAAAGATTCATATCTGTTTCCTTATCTTTTGCAGTGGTCCCGATTTCTGGGAAATAGATAGTCTGATCCTGATCTGTAATGTCCGCATGAACAGCCAGTTTTAAATCCTCCTGGTACAGTTCCTCAAATACTACGATTGTTTTGCCCTTCAGAGAAGAGGCATTGAACGTAAAGGTCACTTTTGCAGAACCAGAAGATTTTTTTGGTTTGAAGGTGGTTTCTGCTGTGACAGGTTTTCCATCTATTTCAATTGGCTTTCCGGATTCCTGATCCATCAGTGTACCGATGAGCTTATAAGACTGTCCCTTCTTTAAGCCTTCGTATTCTACGGTATCAACCAGAGTGATTTTTTCTTCTGGTTTGGCAAAGTGGGAGTTGCTGTCTTTGTCAAGGGCAGTAGTTCCAATGGTAATCTGATCATCCGTTAAAGTTCCCATATCCACGACTACGTGATTTTTGTATACAGAGACCTCAATTTTTAAGAGGTTCATACCTTCATTGGAATCGCAGCGTTGTTCTTCCAAAATATAGGTATCATAAATCAGGGCTCCTTTGGCATCATCAGGTTTAGAAGCGCCAAACCAGATTCCGTCTTCAGAAGTTTCCCCACGATTGGTATTTGTAGTGTGCTTATTCCATTCTGAGGAAGTACTGGCATAGCCATTTTTGTCTGTTACAATGGTATGACTTTCTCCTGTAGTTTTGGAGGTAATGGAAAATGGGACATTTGCCAGCCGGTTTAAATCTCCGTCAGAGACCTTTACGAATTCTAAATCGCCACGGATTACCTGATTGGAAATCGCTGTTTCTTTTGCAGTTAAATCCAAAATTTTCCCATTTTCTGTGATATGAAACTCCTGAGAGAGTTTGCCCTCGTTCAAATAACCTTCCGGTGCTTTTGTCTCATCAACCCGGTAATGACCATAAGGGAGCGTATCTTTTTTGGTGGAAGCAAGCCCCTTTTCATCTGTCTTCAAAGTGAGAACTACTTGATCTTTTTCGTAAAGGGTTCCATCCACAAGAACAGGATTTGGACCAAGATTGGTGATTGTAAATTCTGCATCCTTTAAAGAAGCATTTCCCTGTGGTTTGGCTTCTCCTGTTTCCAGATCCCGTTTTTGGATTTTGACACCGCCACGGATAATCTGGTTAGAAACAGAAGTCTCTTCTGTTGTTAAATCTACGATTTCTCCATTTTGGGTGATGTCAAATTCAAGAGCCTTTGCACCATCGGTTAGGTATCCGGAAGGCGCTTTGGTTTCTTCTATCCGGTAATGTCCAAGGGGCAGGGCATCAGCGGCACTTGCAGCAATACCATGTGTATCCGATTTGATTGTAAGCACTGCCTGACCATTTTCATAGAGCTTTCCACCTACCCATACTGGCTGTTTGTTCAGAGTGGTAATGGTAAATTCGGCATCTGCAAGAGATGCGGTTCCTTGTGCTTGTGTTCCCTGAGTTTCCAGATCCCGCTTCTGAATTTTGACGCCGCCTCGGAAGACCTGTTCTTCGACAGAAGAAGCGTTATAAATAGAGATAGTTTCTTCCGTACCGGTACTGGTGATTTGCTGCACGAAAACAGATTCGTTTGGAAGATAGCCGGCAGGGGCTTTGGTTTCCTGTACGGTTACTGTACCCAGTGGGAAGCAGACGGTCTTTCCATCACTGGCATAGAAAAATTCATCCCCGGATACCAAATAATCTTTTGTAAAATGGATTTCTCCAGAGGCATCTGTTTTCAATATCCAGGTGCGAACCGGTTTCTTACCATTTGCTCCGGGATCGGTAGCTGACTGCTCTGTATAGAATTTTATTGTAAATTCGGCATTGGCGAGAGAGCCGGTTCCCTGTGCAGAATTTTGCTGTGTGTCAGCATCCAGCTTTTTAAGGAGCAGTTTTACGGGATTATTTTGAGGAATATCCTTTACTTTTACGGTAGATGTTCCTTCTGCTTTTACCGTAACATTATGGGCGGAAGTATCTATAGCAAATCCTTCTGGGGCACTGATTTCTTTAACGGTGTAACTTCCTTCTGCCAGTTCTTTGGATTTTGCATATCCTTTTTTATCGGTAACAAGAGTTTCTACCAGTTCTTCCCCTTTGTAGATTCCGTATTTGGCTCCTTCTAAAGAGTAATTGCCATTTTTATCGGAAATATCGGTATTGGCAGAGGATTTCTGCAGTTCGATAAAGCCGTTTGGAACCTGATACCAGCTTCCTGCAAAAGTTTGGGAAGCATCGCCAGGAACGATAAAAGCACGGAAGGATTCTGGTGGGGCAGGAAGCCCTTCAATGGCGTTGGCAACTTCCAATGCTTTGTCAATATAATTTTGAGGTGCGCCATGGAAGGCACCGGTGTCCCCGTTATTTCCAGCGTGGATATAGGAAACGACCAGATGACCAATGACATAAGAGTTGTCATCGGACCATCCTTGGAAATATTGATCTTTTATGAGCTTTTCGTAGCCGTATCCACCATTGACATAGTAGAGTGCTTTTCTAAGTGGGGAATCCTTTCCTAAAAGATTATAAGGATATTGTCCGGAAGCAGGTGTTTTCTTTAATGGTTCAACGCAATAAGCCGTATTATTACCATCAAAACTCATGCGGGAAGTATAATAGTCCCCGTATGGAATTTTGGCTCCTGCCGTATAATCAATGGTTCCATCTGCAGCATAAGCGGTATGGGCATTGAAAAAGAGTGTGCTAAGAAACATCGTGACACAAAGAAAAAGGGCGGTTAGCCGGATATGAGGTTGTTTTGCTGGTTTTAACATAAATCTCCTCCTTTGTTAAAAAGAAAAGCAGCCATATTCGGGCTGCAGGTAACATTAACCGACTTTTTTATCCTGGCGTTTCAAGATTTCCAGGAGTTCCTGTCGGTCTGTGGTAATTAATTCTTTTTCCAGGTTGGAAGCTTTAAATTCCACAGTGATATTATTGTTGTTTGTTGAAATCAGTCCGTTTCCACGTTGGAAATGGGTGATATTCATAACTTCGGTTTCGGAAAGACGAAGAATGGTTTTTACACGTTGTGCCTCTTCATCTTCCATGTTAAGAATAATTTTGGTTTTACAGTTATTGATAATGCCTTTTCCATATTTTCCGTCATCCAGAGCAAAAAAGTCATTAAGGTCTTGGGTTGCAAAAATACCGGCACCAGAGTATGCCCGGATGATCTTGGCAATCTCCAAAACGAATTCAGCGGCCAGGCGGTTACTGGAGGCACCGATGAGCTGCCATACTTCATCTACGAAAATGGCTTTTTCTTCGGTACGGTTTTCTTTGGCTTTATCCCATACATAGTCCAGAGCAACAAACATCCCTACCGTTAAGAGATCACTGGAGCCAGTCAGCTCTGAAATGTCCAAAACGGTATATTTATTGGTCAGATCTACATTGGTCTGCTGGTTAAAAGAGGAAGCAGAGCCATGGACAAGACGGTTCAGGATGTGAGCCAGCCGTTTGGTATCTTCAGTTTCCATCAAAACATCATATACATCTCCAAGAATTGGCATCGCTTTATAATGATCCGGGTGTTTGGGATCAATGAGGGATTCATTCTTATGGGTGATTCCCTTTCTTGCATAGGTTTTAATCAGTGCTTCGTCCAAAAGCTGTTTTTCCTCATGGCTCATATCTGGAATGAGCAGAGAAAAGAAAACGTGCAGACGTTGAATCTTACTGGCTAAGGCAGATGCGTCTAAAGTTGGACCGTCCAGCAGCTCATTGACAGAGTTATCTACTTTTCGGATTTCCATGACATTGATGCAGTTTTGGCTGGCAGGAGAAATCTGGATAAAGGTTCCTCCTACATTTCTGGCAGCCCGATAAAACTCATGACCTTTTAACGGTGCGATGATAAATACCTGGATTCCTTTACGCCGCATACGAAGTGCCATAGTCTGCATGGTAAAGGTTTTTCCGGATCCAGAAGTGCCAAGAATCGCAATATTGGAGTTTTTATATTGTTTGGAGTCAAAAATATCAGCAATCACTAAAGAGTTGTTATGCTTATTTACTCCAAATAGGATGCCGTTGTCATCGCAAATGCTGTAGCTGACGAAAGGATAGCAACTGGCAGCTCCGGTGGTTAAGACATTTCGTTTTGAGAGTTCATAGAGTTTTTTATCCAGGTTTACAAGAGGAAGGGAAGATAAAAATCCCTGTTCTTGCAGGAAGTGACAAGACCGCAGATCCATATCCTGTGAGATGAGAAGTTTTTTCATCTCCTGAATCCGCCATTGCAGTTCTTCCAGATCACCTGCCGTAATTGTAATCAAAAGATTCATGTAATAGAAATCTTCATTATTAGCAAGTCCCTGTTTGAGGAAATAGCCGGAACGGATGGCAGAATCCAGATCATCAAAATCCGCATTGGTATCAGAGGCATCTTTGATCTTTGAACGGTTGATCCTGATTTGCTGTCCAAGACGTTGCTGGATCTTATCTTTGGGCTGTTTATACAGAAAAAAGTCAATGTCAATTCCTTCGCCAGCATTGATAAGCAGGGACAGCCAACCTGGCATTACTTTTGCTTTGTAACCATCGCACGGCACCAGCAGGTAAGAATGGTAGATGCCATTTACCAGCACATAGTTGCTGTGTTTAAAGTCCAAAGACTCTGGTGCAATGAATTCATTGATATGGATGTTATCCACTTCCTGCTCACGACCAGATTCCATATAGCGGGTAAGTACCTGGTTAATCCGTTTTGGCAAAGGTGTTTCGGTACATTTGGTACGGTTCAGTAAAGTGTAGAGTACATCGGTTGTAAACTCATCTTCATTGTCATGAACCAGCACATCGTTGCCGCATTGATATAGAAAGGTTTTTGCGGTCTGTGCAGCAGTTTCCAAAGCTGCCAGGATTTCCTTTTCCTCCACCTTCCGATTCACATTGAAAGGTTCGTATTCAAAGATTAGGAAAAAACGTCTGGAAACCGCTTCTCTGGAACTTAACTGCCGGACAAATTGGATATAGTCTTTTTGTAACTGCCGGCAGTTAGGATCTGATTCCCGTTCCATTTCCAAACGGGACTGTTCCAGATGTTTGTTGATATCCGCTTTTTTGGAGATCATCTTAATCTGCAGTTTCACAGGACTGATTTTTAGGTAGGAGATGAAGCTGAAAATGATCCCCTGTTGTTCCCTGGCACTGCGTAAGAGAAAATTGATCGGTTCAATCTCCAGGATTTTTACATAACGATGGTCTGTCGTGTAGATAACACCATTGGCAATCTTATCAATAGGAAGATAATCTTCCAAGGTGATTTCTTTTCGCTTTTTCTTTTTGCTTTTCCCGGAAGCAGGAGGCTGGTTGGAAGCTTTATTCGCAGTTCTTTCTTTTTTTCGTTCCTCCGAAAGTTGCTGCTTTATCTGTTGTTTTTCAAGTTTTGCCTGCCTTTTCGCACTTTTACGTGCAGCGGTTTGTTCTTTTTTTAATTGTCGGGACTCATATTTAAGAATCCGGATGTCTTCACGAGCCTGTTTGCGTATTCCACGTTTTGTAGAAGTGTCAAACTGCCGGCGTTCTTTTTTTTTAATAGCAGAGGATTCTTTTGTCTCCTCTTCGGAAGACATCTGTGAGCAGTTCTTTTCAGAAGAAGATTCTGCAGGTTGTTTTGGATGCCGTTTGCGTTTCTTGGTTTTTGGTTCTTTGTTGCGGGGCTTTTTTATCCGGTACTTTTTTTTCGGCTCCGGATGTACATCCATACGGTAAATAACCCGGCGGTTTTTCAGAAAACGCAGAGCGTTCATTAAAAACGCAGTAATGCTTTCTCCACCGATTCCAATTAGAGAAATCATAGCTGCAGGCAGAGCAGTCATACAGAGAATAATAATCCTGACAGTGAGTGTCAGAGGCAGATTGATAACAGGAATGGTGATCAGGATTGCCAGGACACCGCCTTCGATGGCATTACGGATTTTAAACATTCCGCCCATAAAGGTCCCTTTTTCTATAAAATTGCGAGGGATGAAGACAGGATGTTGTTCTTCAGTATTGTTCATGGCTGCACCTCCTTTGGTTCTTCCATGGAAGGAGTTTCAGGAACTTCTGTGACAGGGGCAGCTTTTTCCGAATTCACGGAGGTATCGTCATAACCTCCTTCTTGCAACTGTTCAATTTCCTCTGTTGTGATGGAAGGAAGTTTGTCATCTGTCGGACGTTCATAGATGATTTCTTTTCCAGAATCAGGGGTACGTTCCTCACCGAAAAAGAATCTTCCAGTAGGGGAAGTGTAGTACACAGGAAGAACGGACTTATCCGGAAGCTGGAACAAAAAATTAATATCAGAAGCATTGGGATAGGTAGTATCATCAGCAAGGAAACGGATGGAAGTTAGAGACATCTGTTTTACGTTTTTAAGATAGGAGGTCAGTTCTTCCTGAAAAAGTTTCACCTGTTCCTTGGAGAAAAAGTATTCCAAAGCTTCAAAATCCTGAAAGCTTATGGATTCGTTATTTTCTGCTTGTTCTGTCTCGGTATTTTCATTATTATCGTGTTGAGTATTTTCTGTCTCGGATTTTTTGTTTCCTTTTTGGGATTTCCAGATGGAGGGAAAGACAAATCCGATGATAATTAAAAAGGCCATCATAAAGATAGCCAGAATTACTTTTTTTCTGTTCATAAGTGTCTCCTTTATTTTTTAGCGAAGATCCAATAGGCATTTGCGGTTGCATGCACTTCCGTCATCATATCGAATTCACGGTTGATGTAGTTTTTGGAGGAACTGTCATTGGGATCATTGACTAATACTTTACCTCCAGCCGTTACACCACGAAGGACAATAAAATGTCCGCCACTGGTAAAAAGCCCAGCTCTTTGGGAACTGATGACCGGATGACCTTCAGATAAAGCCTGAAGTACCTGGTTGGGATCACTGGTCTGTGTGACAGTTCCACACCCAAAATGATCGGACGCTGCCTGGAAATAAGACCAGTAAGTGCCGACTCCTGGTTTGTAATAGGAATTTCCGCACCAGGATATTGCATCAATAGGTGTAATGGTAGTGCCTGTAAGATAACTGGCAATCATAGCAAAGCTTGTCGGACCGCATCCGCTGCTGGCGATGGAACCCCCGCCGTATGGAATGTTTCCATAGTCTGTCTGGAGATAGTGTGGAATCTGCATACCGTTTGCGGGATAGCTGCCACCACTGGCAGTAATTTGGTAATACCGAAGGACATGATCCACATATTCTTTATCACCATACAGGTCATAAGGCCAGCTTGGTCTTGCACACATCATATCAGAGTAGGCAATCGCATTTTCCTTGGTATAACCACCGTCACGCTCCATTGCCCAGTCAATGTATGCAGAACCGTAGTTGTAACCCTGAAGAGCCAGTTTAATCCGGTCTAAGTCCGTAGGTCCGGTACAGCCGGCTTTGTCGAGGGCATATTTTAATTCCTGTACTCCACATTCAATGGAGTATTCAGGATCTGTAATCCCATTTGGCACATGGGGATAGCGGGTATTAAATCCACCTTCCGCTGCTTGCATAACATCCAGCCCTCGTCCGCCAGATTCCTGCATCATGACTGCCAGAATTAAATCCACATAATCACTCATACCATATTTCGCAGCAGCTCTTTCTACAGCAGGGCGGTAGGACAATACCTCATCGCTAAGATTGATAGCAGCTACTATGCCGGAAGAAGCAGTACCAAAGAAAGCAGTCAGGTTTTCGGCATAGTTTTTGGCAAGTTCTTTCTGCTTGTCTGTAAGATGGAATACATGGTCTGCAAAATAGGAATCTCCAGCATAAACAACGGTATAGGTGTGTTTCGTAAAAGTAACCGTCTGTGTTTGTGCCTGCCCCTGTTCTGTGCCGGCTTCTCCTTCTGCATCGCCATCAACGGTAACTTCCATGGTAACTGTCTCGGTTGCTACATCATAAGAAAAAAGTCCTTCTTTGTTTTCACGGATGAGTTTCTTTAATTGGTTTAGGTTGATGTTTTTATAGTCATCCTGGCTGGCACAAAATTGTGAAATCAGCAGATTGGCATTGACGGAGATGCTGTATGTATAGGGGTCATTGATGGATGCAGTATCACCTTGTGGAAGACGGGAAATTGCTGCATGGATCTCTGCCAGAATGTCTTCATGGCTTTCTTCTAACACTTCAACGATGGCTTCACGGGAAGCACGGATGTTTTCACTGATCATAGAGTTGCTGTTCAGTACATCGCTTTGTTCGGTCAGACTTCCAAAGATCAGACCAGGGAGCATCACAATAAATAAAACCGGAAGCAGCAGTATGGCGAGAATAACAAGGAGAATTTTAGCGAACTGATTCCGGTTGGCTATGACTGCTCCAATCGCTGCTGAAAAAGGCCCGCCAAGGGCTGCACCATATCCTGCTTTGGAGAAAGTGGCTGCTGTTTTTAAGGACTTTAGGTGAGAAATGGTACTGGAGCCTACATCCATTGCTTCGTCAAGTCCAGAGCGTTCTGTATCCATCACTAAATCCGATCCTTTCTTGGAGGAGTAGGAGGAAGCTTTTGGACAATGGATTCGTTGTAGGCTATCTTTCCATCGCCAGCATCATAAGGAATTTTGGATACCGTATTTTCAGCATACTGTTTGTACCAGGTAGCTCCGTCTACAGATTGAACAGTTTCATAGGTTCCATGGGTAGGAGCCGTATATTGATCGGCATGGTACATAGCAAATTCCCGGCTGTCTCCATTGGAACCGGACTCAACTCCTGTTATCCTGCCGCCGCCAATTTCAACATTGGTATAGGAATGATCTGTTTTATCTTCATTTTGAATTCCCATGTAGGATTGAAATGCAGAAACAGCCCCATCACCTTTGATCGAGCCAACTTGACCATAGTTTCCCTGAGCAATATTGCTGATAACGTTATTGGCAAAATCTCCGCCCTTTTCAAGGGAAGACTGATAGAGTGCATTTCCGATACTTGGTCCTTCGGTATATCCGGTGGCTGCATTTACCGCAGAACGCTCTGTCTGCCTTCCAACGGCTCCGGCTAATCCTCCGGAAAGGAAAGAACTTTGTACTGCAGCACTTCCGGGAGAGGAAGAATGGGAACTACTATGGCTTCCACCTCCATGCCCTCGAAAGGAACTTGCAAGACCTCTTCCGGCGATTAAAAGTTCAGCCATCATATTTCCACCAGTATTTCCAACATTGACTCCCAGACTTGCCATAAAGCTGTCAATCTTTTGAGAAACCTTCAAAAAAGCAATGGCACACAGAAACCAGATAAAGACATTACCGGTGACCGTTTCTTTTCCCTGTGCATCTACAGCTTGCTGCACCTCTGCTTCTGTAAGTTCAGCGGCAAAGACCGGCATGGAAGTTACAAGAATCAGACAAGAAATCAATAGCAGGCTGCAGAGCAGTGTTTTCTTATGTTTCATAATCTCCTCCTTCCTAGAGTGATAAAGGGTTTGCAAGGAATGTTCCGACCATGGAAGTAAACAGCCGCAAACACCAGGCGTTCATTAAAAGCAAAAAGAACTGTCCGCCGAGCATACGGCACCAGCTCTTAAAAACATTTCCGGTAGCCTGGGAAGCACCCGTGGAAAACGCAACAGGTGCGGTGTAGACCAGAACTCCAAGTAGTATGTAACGTTCCGCAGCTTCAAAAAGCAGCTTGATGTAATTCCAGGCAAGGATCAGTACCAGTATGAGGGCAACAATGGCAACAGCACCATTGGCACATACCCCCAGGATTACTGTGATCACAGAATTGAATTTGGCAAATTCCAGTGGTGGAAGATCTTCAGTCAGAATCCAGCTATACGGGGTTCCTGCAATATTCAATAGAAGATCCACGATGTCCTTGGCATAGAATGTCAGGAAAAGGAACATAAATGTCCGCAGTGATAATTTGATTGGATCTTCAGCATCAATCCCTGTCCCCATAAAATAATTCTTAAAAAGCTGCCAAACCCAGTTTAAAAGGATGAGTCCGATAGCCAGTGCCAGAAAAATCTGGTACATTGTTTCCGCTGCTGGAAAATAACGGAGAAAAGTATCCATGGAACATCCCAGTGCACCCAGAACAGAAGTAGTAATCAAATCCAGAATGTTCATGACCTGTTCGGCAATCCATTCTACAATTCCGTCAAGTATTCCCATGACAGAGCCACCTCCTTATCTGCATTATCCATTCCACTGCCCGCCGGCAAAGAACGGTGTAATGTAAGCCATGATAAATCCCAGACCATTGAGAATCGCCCATGTAATGATGATTCGTTTGAGCCATGCCCTGGATTCATCCACGGTTTTTCCAGATTTGGAAAAATTCATCAAGAGCAAAGCAACCGATGCAGTTACAACAGCCGCAATGGTGGAAATCAGAATAATCTGGTTATATACGTCTTTCATGATTTCTGAAGCTTTGTCCCAGATGGTAGCAGCCATAACGGGTTGTACATTACAGGCAATCAGAGTAAAGACAAGGAAGGCAGTATAGAGATATTTGCCATAGTTCCAATGATGTTTCATGCCCGGTGGTGCTTCTTTGTGAGTATGGTTTTTCAAGTAAATGAACCTCCTTCATAAAAAGAGGGCAAAGTGAGATCTTTCACTTTGCCCTGGCTTATAGTTTTCCTGCCTCATAGAAGCTTCCGTCCGGTCAATACGGAGGAACGCTTATTCTATATTTAGTTGTAATACTCCTTTCCATGCACGAAAAAACGCAGCTTGCACCAGAGAAGAGGCATTCCCTGGAAAGCTGCGTTTTCGCTACATACAATTTTGACAGTATCATTTTAACATGGGTAGATTTCCCTGTAAATCGCAGAAGTGTGCCAAGTTGGGACAAAACATAAGAAATAAATATGCCATATAGGAAGAAAAAAGTTCGATTTAGACAAAAAATATGGGCAAAATATAGAAAATATTGTAATGTGGGAAAAACAAAAAATAATCAATTTTCTCAATAAGAGTCTAATTAGAATATATAGTGTTGATTATTATGTGTGGTAGAGTTATGAATTCACTAATCTTGGAACTGGTAGAACAAAATTATCAATCGGGAGGCAGGTTCTATTTTACAGAATAGTGGATCTTAAAGGTTGACTTTATGGTTTAGGAAAAGTATTAAAATGTGCTAATAATTATATTGGAATGGTGAAAATAAATATGATAAGTGTTAAAAAACTAATAGAGTATATTTCCATGGAATCTATTATAAAAAAACGTATAGTAATTCGACTTGATGAAAATAAAAGTTTGACAGAGATACCAGAAGGGATTGTAGAACAAAAATGCTTCTACAAAATTAATTATTATCTTTTTCTATTTATTGCTTTATCAAGTAAACGTAAAAACAAGATCATAATAGATATAAAGCAGATATCAAACTTTATTTGTATTACTTGGTACTATGAATACCATAATAATAAAATTCTATTATCATTATTTTTAAAAATATTAAATAGAAATTTTAAACGAAATGATAAGTACATAGCATATTTAGATAATAAATTTTTTATGTGGCTATGCTGACTTGATTTTTAATTTTATAAAAATTAATGAGGAGATAAAACATTGTATAAATTATTAAAGGATAGTTTAAAAATAAGAAGATACCTTCTAGTAACAATTTTAGTAATACAATTCATATCGGTTATATTATCTACTTTATTACCGTATATGAACGGAATGTTTGTTGATATGCTTATAGACATAAAGAATGTTGAAGAGGTCATAAAATACGCAATAACTATTGCTGGGGTGGGGATTATTTCACTATTTTTGTCATATATATATAACTTAAAAATAATGAAGGTTAAGAATAATATTTCATTTGAAATAAATAGTCGGGGCATACTCCATCTGCAGAAAATTCCTTTAGAGATTGAATATGAACCTACATATATGACGCAACGCTTAAATTCGGATAGTAGAATAGTGGTTGATTTCTTTTTTGATAAAATTATTACTGCTACTATTAATTTATTCGTAATGTTTTTTCTGATAAGTTTGTTATTTTATTTAAGTAAACCGATTTTTGGGGTTACAGGAGTATTTATTCTTATATATATTTTTATTTATTTGCTTTTAAAAGGGGAAATTTATGAAAGAAATTACAAATTTAAGGAAAATCAAAGTGATTTTTTTAATACGTTGAATGAGCAATTAGTATTACGTGAAGAAATTAAAGTGCATTCTATTTTTAATATATTTGGAAAAGTTTTAAATAGCAGTTATAAGAGTTTTTTTTGGCATGCATATAAAGCATATCAAGTTGGACTTCTATTTCAAACATTGGATCAAATTGTTTGTGTGTGTTTCCAAGCAATAACCCTAATATTGGGAGGGGCATTAGTTTTGAAAGGTCAATTATCAATTGGCCAATATACAATAATTAATATATATTTTTTAAATCTTTTAACGCTGATTAAATACTTTTTCGGATTGGGAAAAGAATATCAAGACGTGAAAAGTTCTATTGACCGTATAAATGAAATTTTTAGTATTCCGCTTGAAAATAATGGGACAGTCTGTCTGGAAAAAATAAAAGAAATAGATATAAAGAATTTTTGTATAAGAAATCTTTTTTGCTTTAACGAAAAGCTAGAAGTGAATAATATGTATGTTGTTACTGGAGAAAATGGGATAGGTAAAACAACATTTTTAAAAGGAATGTTGGGATTATTTAATGAATATACAGGGAATGTTTATTATTCAGATGAAAATTTAGGGAAAATAGATAAATTCTATTTAAGGAAAAATAATATATCAGTTATGCTACAGAATGAAAAAGTTCCATATATGAATGTCGAAGAATATTTATGTAAATTTTTGGATAAGAATTCTTTAAAGAAAATTAAAGACGAAATAATACAAATAGGTGGAGGAGAATTATTAAATAAAATTCACTTAGAAGAGCTAAGAAAGAAAAATTTGCAGCAGATTTCAGATGGAGAAAGACAAATAGTTTTATGTTTGAGAACTATTTTGAAAAAAGCAGATATATATTTGTTGGATGAACCTACCACAAATCTTAGTATAGAAATTGCTAATTTATTTTTAGATTTTTTATTGGAAATAAAGAAGAAAAAAATAGTCTTAATAATAAGCCATGACGAAATGGTTATTAATAAAGCTGATATGAAAATAAAAATATCTAAAAATTTAGTAGAGAAGGTGAAAATAATGAAAACGTAGAAATATTGCAGCATTTAGTATTGTGTAGAAAAGTGAAACATTTGCAAGGCTTTATGAATAATTCAATATTATATAAAATTTAGAACACTAAAGTAGTGGAAAGGAGAAAGATGTATTGTGCATCTGTATAATGGGAGATGGGTAAATATTATAAATATAAAAATTTAGAAGAAAATAGGTTCCAGGAATTTGATAAAAGTGATATTTTATCAGGACCATTACACATAGCGATAGATATTACTAATAAATGTAATGCAAAATGTTTGCATTGTTTTAATAGGAGTGGGAACGGATTGTTGCGTAACGAGATTTCAGACAGAGAAATGTTAGAAATATTTAAAGAAATAGCAGTGATAAAACCATTTTCTACATGCTTTTGTGGAGGCGAACCAATGATGAAATATGATTTAGTTTTGCGAGCAACAGAAGTCTTAAAAAATGGTGGAGTCCCGAATATAGCAATGGTTACAAATGGTTGGTTTTTAACTAAAGATAGAGTAATAAGTTTACGAAATGCTGGTCTTACACATATACAACTTAGTCTGGACGGAAAAGATGCAAAAACGCATGAACGTATGAGAGGGATTAATGGAATTTATGAAAAAGTATTGGATGCTTTAAATTTTATTGATGATGCAGGAATTTCCTCGGCAGTTGCTTTTAGTCCGACACAATTTAATATCAAGCAATTTCCAGAGGTAGTTGAATTGCTTCAAAAATTTGAAAATCTAAGGGAAATTAAAGTTCAGCCTTTGATGCCATTGGGAAAAGCGGTTGAAGGAAAAAGTGAATTATTTGCATCGGAAGAGGAATATAGAGAATTAGTTGCATATATCGAAAGATTTAACGCTAAGAGAGATTATAATAACAAGTTTAGAATAGATTGGAGTGATCCTTTAGATCATCTCAGAAGATTTACTACATTAAATTTTAAAAATAATATATTTTCAGAGATAAAGTCAGATGGCAATCTTACAGCTTCAGCTTATATTCCAGTAACAGTGGGAAATCTAAAAAGACATTCTCTAAAAGATTATTGGAAAGCAGGATTAGGAAAAGTTTGGGATATTCCTGTAATTAGAGAACTTGCGGAGTTTGTGGTTTGTATAGAAGATATGAAATACGATTTACAAGAGCTGCCGAAAATTTTTTATGAAGATAATATTGAAATAGATTTAGTAGATGATGATATAATGCATCATCTTGAAGAATTTACACTTGAAAAATTATATAAATAGGAGAGAAAGATGTTTGATAGAAAATGTAAAGATTGCATAGTTTTGAAAAGGATTAAAAATGCTTTTGTTAGAGAAGAACTAAAAAACAGTGAATTGATAATTCAAAATGGTAAAACATACGATGATGCTATTATTATTAATGAGCAAGGAAAGGAAATCTTAGAATTTATAAATAATAAGAGAACAGTAGAAGAAATAATAAATTTAATGATACAAAAATATCCAGAGGTAGAAAAGGACGTGGTAGAGAACGATGTGTATTCTTTTTTATATGAGGGAGAAAGGCGAGAAATTATTAAAGTGAGAGGAGTAGAAAAAATGTATAAAGGACACGACATAAAAAGAATAAATGATTTTGAAATATATAGATGTAGTGAAGGTGATTTAAAGTTAATTTATAAAATTTTAAACGATCAAGATACTATTTTAGATATGAGAGATTATAATACACCTGAAGAATTGTATAATGCAATCAGTATTCGTGCAAAAGTATTTATGTATGTGGAAGATTATTATTTACTTAGAAAAGAGGATGAAATCTATGGAGTTATTAGTATTGTAAATGGAAAAGTTTACATAAATCAAACATCATTTATAGGAAAGATAGTTTTAACGAAGAGTTTCAACCAGCAAGTTTTAAAAGATTTTATTGGCAGTGTTTTAATCAATTATAAAAATGAGGTGAAAAAGGATAGTAAAAAGATACGTATTAGTTTTGAAAATAAAGATACAGAGATATATAAAGAGCTTATTCAGAGCTTAATAGAATTATCTTTTATTAAAGTAGCAGAATTAAAAGATGAACTGACAATTGGACAAGATGTACTAATATACGATTATTTTTATTAAGTCTGTTCCTTGGACGAATTAAACGATAGTATGGTAATACCTTACTGATTGTGAGGAATATTAACCATAAATACTTTTCAGTAGGAGGTGATACGTATGTATGAAAGTCCGGAAATGTACAGTTTGGCTCAAGATGGACAGAGAGGATCTGTAGCAGCCAATACAAATTGGGTAGGAAACGCTGAGGGCGTAGCCAATGCTATAGGATATGCAAATGCGGCTGTTGCAACATTGGCAGGTGTTGCAGTAGTAGTATTAGCAGTTGTTGGAGCTGTATTTACAGTGAAATGATGGTGAGCTAGTGGAGAGAGTTTAGACAGAATATTATTATTGAAATGAGGTTCTTCTAACTCTCTCTGAGTAGAAAAGGAGATAATTATGAGTAATTTAGAAATATTCTTCACACTTTGCATTCCAATTCTGCTTGTTGGATTAGGAATGGGGATGAAAACAAAGACGCCAAAAAAAAATAGGTGGATTGGTTGGAGGACACCTGCGGCAATGAAAAATGAAACCATTTTTAAGAAAGCCAATATATATGCTGGTAAAATTATGTTTAGATATGGATTTGTAATTTTAATATTAACAAGTATAATTGATATTATATTAAGATATGAAAGCATAGGTTCATTTATTACTCCATGGGTTTGTATGGCACAAATAATTATGTGTGTTTTAATGATTAGAAAAATCGAAAGAAAAATTAGAAAGTTTTGAAGTGTTTTATAAGCATGTATAAATAATTATAAGATAAATTGTAATGCAGAGAAAAGTAAATCAAAGGTCTTATTCTTTAAAATGAGTTTAGAATATATAGGACTATTTTGCTTAAGAGATTCTGTTAAACATGATTGACAAGGAGAAAACAATGATAAGAATAAATATAGAAAAAATTAAAAAATTAAGAAATTATTTAGATGATACTTGCTATGACACATTAAACCAAAAAATCAGGCAGCATCAGAATTATTTTTTTAATCCCTTACCAAATGAATATGATAATATTCAATTAGAATTGTTAAAGCTAAAAAAAGACAAAAGAGTATTGTTGAAATTATTATTGCTAGGAGATAAGATTGAATTAAATGAGATTGAAAATACAATTGGTACCGAGTTCCTGAATTTATTGATTGAATTAGGGATTGTTATAAAAAGTGATGGTTATGTTCAGACGGACAGTTATATTATAATTTCCTTTTTGGATAAATATTTTTTAGTGGGATTACCTTATAATAATCCTAATTGCAGGATAAAGGATCCATCTGTTTATATAGGCATGGATACATATAGATTAACAGAGAATATAACATCTAAACGAGTAGATAAAGTTTTAGACCTATGTGCCGGAAGTGGAATTCAAGGAATTTGTGCTGCTAATAAGGCTAATAGTGTTACCTTGGTAGAAATTAATCATAAAACAATTCCCTTTACAAAATTTAACATTGTTTTAAATAATGTTGAGGATAAGGTAAGAGTGAAAGAAGGATCTTTATATGAAAATCTTGGTAATACAACATTTGATGAAATATATGTAAATCCACCTTTTATTGCTGTGCCACAAGACTGGAATTTTCCAATAGCAGGAAATGGGGGAGAAAATGGTTTAGAAATTACATTGAATATTATACGGGGGTATAAAAGGCATTTAAATATCAATGGGCGAGCATATATGGTAGGAGAAGCAATAGGGACAGAAAAAGAACCGTTTTTAATAGATGAGTTACGTACAGAATTAGGCAATGATTTTAAAATAACGGTGATTTTAGATTTTAAATTCTCAATTGAGGCACATTTAAGAAGATCATCTTATGTTGCTATAAATATGGGTAAAATGAATGGTAAAAATGCTGATGAATTGTTTGAAAAATATAAAGACTGGATAAAAAAAGTTAATGCGACTTCTGTGTATAACTATTATTTAAAAGTAGAAAGAACGCAGCCGGCACAGGGAAGCATAGAAGTCATCAATATGACAACCACATGGTCAAAAGATGATGTTCCAGTTTTAAAAAATAATAAAGACTTTCAAATCCAAAAGTTTCCCCAATATTATGCCATTTGTAGAAACGGAAAAATAATTGCGCAGTTAGATGATGCAACATTAACATTTATAAAAAAGATAGATGGTAAATTGACAATAGAAGAAATATATCAAAAACTTTGCGAAGAAAATAAGAATGTAGCAAACTATTTGCCAAGAGTAGAAGCAATAGAAAGCTTAGCGGAAGCGTGTGGAACTTTAAAAGCAAGAAACATTATTGAAAAATGCAATAGAAATTAGCGGAGAGTAGGAATATATGAAAGTATTATATTTATTTTTGCCGGTTCATCCAAAATGTAATACAATTGGAATGCGCTCAATGCCACCACTGGCACTTTATTATTTAGCTACCATTTTAGAAGATAATGGAATTGAGGTGGATATTGTGGATCCGTCCATAATTTCTAGGTCACAATATTTTGATACGAATGTAGAAGCTAAAAAATTTATTGGAAATTTATTTGACAATAAAGAGTATGATGCTATTTTGTTTTCTGCTACAACGGGGAATTGGGGTGTAACCAAAGAAATGATACAACAAATACATGAAGAGTTTCCCAATATACCTATTTGTGTAGGAGGGATTCATGTATCTTATTTTGCAAGATATATAATTACAGGTATGCCGTATTTAATAGCCTTGAAAGGAGAAGGAGAAAAGAATATTGTAAGTGTAATACAAAATGTAAAGAATTATAATGAGTTAAAAAAAATTCCCAACATTGTGTTTTATGATGGGGAACAAGTAGTAGAAACTGTAAAAAATGAATTAATGGAAATCAAGGAGTTGCAGGAAATTAAAAACGTTGACTATTCTAAAGTACCTAAAAATAGTTATGGGTGTATAGGGTTAGAAACTTCTAGAGGCTGCAGATTTAGATGCGTTTTTTGTTCTGTTTTGTACAAACATATATGGAGAGGATTGACGGAGCAATATGTTGTAAATAATATTATGTCTCAAGTAGAAACTATAAAAGAAAAAACAAAAAGTAATTATGCGAAAATATACTTTGTCGATGACTGTTTTACGGCAGATGTTAAAAGAGCTAAGAATATTTTGAATTTACTTTCAAAAAAGAGTTTGGATCTAAGAATATCATTTGAGGCTAGGGTAACTGATTTAATGCAGGTTGGATTTTTGGAAAATATTCCCGAGAAAATTATAGATAATATTCAAATTGGTGTAGAAGCTGGTTACAATGAAGGGCTTAAAAAAGTTAGAAAAGGGATTACTATAGCACAGTTAGAGGAATGTGCGGAACATTTATATGAGTTGGATCTACAAGACAAAGCTTTTTTTTCTTTTATTATAGGATTTCCTTGGGAAACAATTACGGAAATAAAAAGTACAATTTTTACAGCAGCCTATTTATATGATAATTTTAAAATTTTAGCAAATATTAATTGGTTGTGGTTAATGCCTTCTGACTTGTGGGATGAAAGACAAAACTATGGAATAGAGGTTAACGAAAGTATATTTGATGATCCATTATGGTTTATTAATAGAGAATATTTTATGGAAACACATCCTAATATTGAAATAAAGGATATTAGAGCTGTTGAAGAATTGATAAAATATTATGCAAATAAAGGGATACGATTAGCATATACTGGAGTATTGTTTGATTTAGAGTAATATTCAAATGATTTTTTAATAGAGATTTAATCTATACTTCTTATGAGTTGTAGTTGAGGTTATATAATAGGGACAAGAAAATATTTTATAATGTGCGAAAAGTTGGGGAAGTCTAAAACGAGAAGAGTATAAGAGAAATGTTGGCAACTTTCCAGAGCTTGTTTGATAACTTTTGGTGAAAATTCAGTCAGTTAAGGCTTTGGGTTTTTCAGGGTGAATAACCCGTTGTTTCCACCTGCATAGCAGATGCCTGAAACAGGATAAAGCCCATACTCT
This sequence comes from Blautia sp. HCN-1074, assembly GCF_037890165.1. Lineage (NCBI taxonomy): Bacteria > Bacillati > Bacillota > Clostridia > Lachnospirales > Lachnospiraceae > Blautia > Blautia sp. HCN-1074. Next base: position 94,640 of record NZ_JBBKBP010000006.1, on the reverse strand, counting down.
CCTTAATTACGCTTGCACCTAAAATGATAGATGCAAGCGTTTTACTTTATTTTAGTTTGAGACGTAGGTGCTTAATTTTGAGTAACTTCCAATTTTATCCTTTTATCGTTCATAATGATAGAAAATAGTTTTTTACTCCATCTTGATGTTAAATATTCTGTTTAATAATCCGAGTGATAATTCCAACTGCAACATTCCGTTCTTCATCAATATGTGTCACAACAAAGGACACCTTATCTTTCTTTCCAACGGTGCGGCTGTCGTAGCAACTATGAGCAATGGCGTTGACGCCCAATTCTAACCGGACAAAAACAGTTCCTTTGTGGATGTCTTCCACCGTTCCGGCATATTTTCCCTGTACCCGACAATTTTTCAGATTTTCTTTGCTGGTGTTGCCTTCCACGCTTTTTACATCTGCATGGATGGAGAGCGTTTCAGGGGAATCTCCATCTACGTTCAGAATACGTACCAAAATGTGTTCCCCTACCTGGAATCGCTCCCTGGCATCACCCAGCCAGTCAAAAGACAGATCTCTTGCAAGGATGGAAGTTTCTACACCAAAGATTTCTGCCCGGACTACTTTTTCAGCAACGGCAATGACCCTGGCCTGTACAATACGGTCTTCATGGATTTTAGTCTGCCCGGAAGAGTCCTGATCAAAATAGAAAATCTGACGTTTTTTCAGCATAGCATCTTTCCGGCTGGCAACGATGCTTCTGGATTTGGTATCCAGACCTTTGATAATGAAATCAATTTCGCAGCCAAGCATATTATTCAGAACCTTATTCTGGCGGAGGGAAATGTCACCGTAGTCATGGGCTTCATCTTGGACCAGATTGATCATCATTTCCGAGATAGGGATGACAGCCCGGTAATCCTTATAGTAAATAATTGCTATTAAGCTGCCGGCTTCGGTCTTTTCAATACCGCCCAGAATGCCGGTGAGAATTTTCCGGGTACGATAGGCATTTTGGATGTCATGCCAGATTAAATCCGCTTTTGATTGAGCAGTTTCTAATACAGTATCGGAGTCAAGGGTTAAAATAGGGGTGTTCAGGTTCATTGTTTCGTTTGCCATAAATGTTATCTCCTTTCAAAATGTGTTATGACATGATGGAATCTTTATCTAAAGGAACCATGCCAGATTCGGGGGAATCTTCTATAAAATTTTCCTGAAAGAAATCCTCCATAAAATCATCGGGAGTAGGTTCCTGATAAACGGGTTCGGATGTAAAATGTGGTTTCTGTTTTGCTATTGACGCAGAAGATGAACGGCGTTTCCTTTTGGCTGATCCGGGTGAGGGCTGTGGTCGATACTCTGTTTCTTCCGAAGACCCATTTTTGCGCCATTCAGGTATGTGTTCCGATGCTTTTCTTGGTGTCAGCTTTTTGGCATCTGGATGCAGGGTATAATCGTACTTTTCTACTTTTAGGACTTTTTGCCCACGTAGGATAACCAAAGCAGTATCAAGCGGGAGCCGCAAGATTTCATCTGGTGTTAAGAGTTTTCGTTTGCCGATAGATTTTGTCTGCCGGTATTCCGGTGTATAGTCGGATACCCGCCAGCTATTGAGCTGCTTGGCTTCGCTGCTTACCCCTACGGTCACATCGCCGCTGCGGTTGCTGATAAAGGTAGCAGTAACTTCATCTGTGCAGCCCAAAAAGAGCTGGGTATCACAGTTGCCAATGATTTCCTGCCATTGGTTATAAGGATAGCGGTTCTGCATCTGGGGCAAATTCTGAAAGATGCAGGAAATGCTGAGATTCCGGCTTCGGATTACACTGATTTTCTTATTCAGTTCCAGGATAGCTCCGGTGTTGGCAAGCTCATCAGCCAGTATATGTACAGCAACAGGAAGTTTTCCTTCTTCTCCATACTTATCTGCATAACGGACCAGTTTGATGAAGATGAAGGTCATAAACAGGGAAGATAAAAAATCGAAGGTGCTGTCCTGGTCTGAGGTAATGCAAAAGTAAGCACATTTCTGTTTCCCTGGAAGTGTCAGATCAATCTCATCATAAGAGGTAATCTGCCGAATGAGTTTATTCTGAAATACCTGAAGTCTGGCACCCAATCCGATAATAACTCCGCTTCGCACGGTATCACTGGCTTGTTTGTAGATGCAGTAAGGAACTTTTGCTGGATGGGACACTGGGAGCAGATCAAAAAGACTGTTCAGCTCCTTTTCGGAACTCATGGTCAGCAGCTTATAAACCTGTCCAATATTTCTGGCTTCCGGCGGAAAGCCCTGATCTACATAGAGAACCAGGGCTTTTAGCAGGTTCATCTCCGCATTATCCCAGAAATGATCTCCTTTTCCGGAACCTGTATTCTGGATAATGACATCTGCAAATACCTGAGCCATCGTTTCTTGTCCATTGATTTCACCCAGACAATTCCAACTATCCGAGTTTTCCGGATTGACCAGATTAAATGCTTTTACTACATAGCCCTCATTTTCCAGATAAGCAGACATGCTTTCATAGAGTTCGCTTTTGGGATCGGTAATGATTAAACTTTCCCCGGAAGCGTTGTTGCCTTCCTGCCCTCTGGCGACACACTGGAAAATCATATTCCTGGCAAATGCCCTGGATTTCATGGAACCGCTGGCACCATACACGGCGATATTTTTATTCATTCGTGTTTGATATGGAAGACATACGGCTTTGCCATTTAATTTTCCTAAAATGGTTCCTTTATTTTTCTTGACATCTCCGGTCAGTTCCAAAACTTTCATCATTTCATCTGGAGTCATGAATCCGGATGTACCGTAGGTTCCTTTTGTAGAGTAATTTAAGTTCCGGTCATGGTCACTAATTTCCCCGTTTCTGTCATATCCCATACGCATAAGTAAAAAAGTAAGAAGCCCAAAGAGAACCAGGCAAAGAAAAATCCCATACAAATTGTATGGGAAATCGGTAAGGGCGGTATGAAAGCAGACCAATGGGTGTAAAGAAGCTGCTTGCGGATAGGTTCCGTTGCCGGCAAAGTTTCCGGCAGAAGTCCATTCCTGATAGTTTTTAATAAATTGTGCTGCGTATCCTCCGGCATACAGAGTGCAGACGCTTATGGGAAGCAAAAACAGGAACTTCCACCATTTACGGTTCATTGAAAAACCTCCTTTTAAACTTTTGAAAATCAATGCTGGAGAAGTGTATATCTGCAGTTAGGTATTTTTTCAGGCAGGGAAGCTGAAAGTCAAAGCAAATCAGGTTCCCGGATAGCCCATATACATTTAATCCAGTATTGAAGCGGTTGATACGCTGCATGTCAAAATCATACGCAAGCAAAATAGGATTTTCCTGGCTGTCTATTCCATCATGTTCAATTGGCAGATCCTCACGCTGGGGAAAACAGTCGGACAGTAGTAGCTGATTGAGCTGCATCATACGCTGGGGTTGTACCAATAAACGGAGCAGGTATTCTCCGTAGCTGTTATTGGGCAGGAAATAGAAGTGTTCATACGAAGTATCCAGCATGAACAGTGTTTTTTTGTATCCACCGGTACTGGTAAGGAGCCGGAAAGCCATATCCATATCACTGCCAGTCATGATGGCATAAACGGTAGGTGGCCCATGGTAAGGAAGTCCCTGAAGATAGTGCTGCAAAAAAGCATTGAGTCGGACTTCCGTTTTGTATTCCCATTTTAGAAGTGTATTTCCGGTATTATAAACAGCATAGACACAGTGAGGAGCCATCAGGATTCCTATACAACGGGAATTTTTGATTTTTGTAGTGGATGCTCCAAGATTTTTTATTTCTCTGGAAGAGTAAAACAGAGGAAGGCTTCGCACAGGAAACGTAGCCGCTTCGCTGGATTCAGAAAAAAGCAGCGGCTTTTCATCTGGAAAGAATGGGATTCCGGCATGTGAAAGCGTTAAATAGGTTTCTGCTTTTTGATGAAGTCGCAGCCGTCTTGGTAATTCACTACGTATGAGGTTGGTTTCTGCATTTCCGGTTAAATAGTTTTGAAAACGACAGGGATTTTGCGAAAGCAGCAGTTCTTTTGCCCGTTTGGTAAGGCGATAACCTCGTAGGCCATCTTTATAGTGTGTTCTTATAAGCTTACTCTGCTTTAAATCTGTAACCACCTTCTCTGCATAGGAATCACTCTCAATCAATCTGTTAAGCTGTCCGGAAGGGAATTCCCCACATAGCCCAACCATTTCCAAAAGCTGATATTTTATAGAATCGGTTTTTATCAAATAAGCATCACCTCAGTTCGATTTTTACCTATGACAGCCTATACTTGGGTAAAGTAAGGGCGGTATTAAGCATAAAAAATGCAAAGAATATGGCTTCTTTGCAGAAAAATTACCCATATCGGAAAAAGAAAGAAAAATATCAGGAAATTTCCGATATGGTTTTGATAGACTCTTTTCTATCTTTCAGCCAGCCAGGAAAGATTTCCGGTTCCATTACAAAGATAACGGTGTGATCGTAATTCCCCAGTTCCGTAGTGTGATAGGAGTCGCAAAAGAGTCCCGTATCATCAACCAGAACATAGGAAGCGATAGTATCTAAAATCTGTTTGAACTCCAAATTATCGTAATCACGTATCCGTTGTAAAGAAAGGCTCTGGTCATAAATTTGACTAAAACAGACCACACATCTTTTATATAACGGAATAGAATGTTCTGTCACATAAGTCTGCAAGGCAAGGTTTAATGGCTCATGTAGAAAAGCGGTGTTGGTTCGCAATTTACGTTTGGGCAGTAGTCCTGGCATGGTAATGGAAAGAACACTATTTGAAAAAGAGATTTTGATTCCCTGCACAGCCGCAGCCTGTTTCAGATAGTCTTTCTTTCCAGTGTCAGTTGTGGTATATACCAGATTTCTGAGCTGGCAGGCAATCCTTTCAGAACGTAGGGCAGCACTGATACTCAGCTCTTCGTATTTGTCGGCATACGCTTGAATATCTGTTGTTTTCAATGCAAAAATAGTGTTGTGAAGTTTTTGGACTTCATCATCAATGCTCTGTAAACGGTCAAAAACAGTTTTGGTGTTCATACATACCTCATTTCTTTGCATAATAGCTGACAGATCCGGTAGAGGAGTCTACAAGGCAAAAGGCAATCACGCCTGTGATATGAATTTTTGCAGCCTGTTCTTCTGTTTCTAATACAACCAGCCGTTTCGCATCGCTTTTTGTCTGGCTTTCCATGACATGATTGATAAGATATTCTTGTTCCTGGGGGACATAGAGGACTTCATACCACTCATCTTTAGAGAAAAAGTTCAGTTTCACAGGAAATTCACCGTCAGTATGGTACACAATGGCTGTTTTGAAGTCCAAAAGCACCCAAAAGGATGCAATCATGCCATAATCAGGATTGTTTGCAGATTCCTGGCTGTCGAAGAGAAGCCCGTTCTCCTTATCATAGATAATGCGTTTTTGTTTTACCAGACTTGTGATCAGAGATTTGATAGACTCTCTGTTTTTGGAAAAGAGCCGTAAGACCTGTTCATATTGCAACGAATGGTAAGTTGTAATGAACCGGAGCAGTTGGGCACCTTCCCCTTGATAGATTTCATTTCTTGTTTTCATGGTAATCTCCCTTCATTATATAATAGGAAGTTTTACTTACACTGTACGCACAGAATACGTTTTATTTTAGGGGAAGTACGCTGTACGTACTGTGTAAGTATTGGCTACTGTCAGCGAAAGGTTTACGGGTACAAAAAAAGCACCGATTAAGGTGCTGGGGAAAATAGGAATACTATAAGCAATACCTATTGTAACATGGGTAAAATTACCCTTCAATCGCAGAAGTGTGCCAAGTTGTGGCATATTTAGGAAATGATAAAGACAGTTGAAAACCAATTAGGAAGAAAAAATGTCAATCTATACCAAAAATAAAGACGAAATTCGGAGATAGGATATAATAAAAATCAAGATACTTAGGTATCAAAAGGCCCTAGTTCTGAAGAAAGGAATGGTGGATATTATGAGAAAATTTGACAGAACAAATATGAAATATAACAACCCGGCTGGAGATCTTTTGACAGAATTAGAAGCAGCAGATTTGACAAGTAACAAAGTTGATAGTTTAGCTTCATCAGGTGTGGTTTGCACAATTTCTGTTGAATGCGGAAGTATTTTTACACTTGCTTGTTGCTAATTAACCAAAGATGATTTTAGAACTAGGGCCTGGATTAAGAGAAAGGGAGATAACATGAAAAAATCTAGTTATTTATCTGAAAGAGTGTATGATGCTATTCCGTCTGAAATAAATATGGAGTCTTTAGAGTATTGGAAGAAAATACTGAAGGAGGAAGGATTACAATATGTAAAGAAAAACCACCTTGAGTATTTTTTTGGTTTTATAAATAATTGTGCTTTTAGTAGCCACGAGAAGAGTCAACCACGAAATTTTGTGAAATTGTCTTTGAACAAAAAGGCGTTTAGGCATGAGGGTGAGAAAATGGTTTTCGGAGCATTTTATGATCCTTTTGTGCAAGAGGCAAATAGACAGCTTAGAGAAATAGTTATACAAAGACGATATATCAATGAATCGATTCTATTTGATTTTCAGCAATTTTTGTTTAATTCGCTTAATAATCTTTGTATCCGAACTTTAATTTATGAAATGCATATATGTGGACAAGAAGGCGTGTTAAGGGGAAATGAATCTGAACAGTATCAATATTATATCGACCATTTTTTAAAGGATAAACAATATTTGAATGATTTATTTTCGCTTTATCCAGTGTTAGAAAGAAGGATAAATGAAATTATACAAAATGCGATAGATATTTACAAAGAAGTGATAGAGCGCATTGAGAAAGATGCAGATGTTTTAATGAAAAAATTTAATATCACTGAAAAAGGATTTGTCGTAAACCATCTTTCGACAGATTTTTCTGATTCGCATAAAAAAGGGAGAAGAGTATTTTGTGTGGAATTTGTATCGGGAGATAAAATTTTATATAAACCACGAAGTTTGCAAAATGAGATTAAGCTACAAGAGATTACAAATTATTTCTATAGAATATGTAATTTGGGAAGTTATGAGTATTCTATACTTGATAAAGAAATGTATGGTTGGTGCGAAATTGTAATACAAAGAGATTGTAAGTCTATAGAAGAACTTTCAAGATATTATCAAAGAATAGGGATTATTTTGTTTATAAATTATCTTTTGGAAGGAGGAGATATTCATTTTGAAAATCTCATTGCATGCAATGAATATCCAGTTATTATTGATGCGGAAACATTTATAGGAAATATAGAAGAGAATAATGGGAAAAGTGCAGCAGAAAAAGTGGCTAGTCTTTTAAGAAAATCGGTGTTGTATTCAGGAATACTCCCCTTTTATTCATGGAATAACGCAGGAGATACAGGAATCAATATGAGTGCCATTAGTGGAGAAGAAGGACAAAAATTCCCGATAAAAATCCCCTTTATTATCAATCCGAAGTCGGTTAACATGAGGGTTGTCTATGATTATCCAGTATCGAAAGGAAATCACAATTTGGCAATGCTAAAAGGAAGGTTTATTCAACCCTCCGAATTTGCAGATAAAATTATCCAGGGATTTGAAAGTGCATACTTAGGTGCAATGGAAAATACAGAAACACTATTAAGAATCATACAACAATATGGTGAATTAGAGGTGAGATATCTGATTAGAAATACACAACAGTATGCAATTGTGTTGAGTAGTTCATATCATCCTGAATTATTAGTGGATGGAGGAGCACGAAATTTATTTTTTTATTCATTGGCAAATGGAAATCTTCAAAATCAAAGGAGTAGATCTCTTATTGAGTATGAAATTGAAGATTTATTAAGTGGTGATATACCGTATTTTTATTTTCGTGGAAGTAAAAAAAACATTTATACTTGGGATGGCAGAGAAGTAAAGGATTTCTTTAGTAAGCCAGCTTTGCAGCAAATTGAGGAAAATATACAGAATTTGTCCTATAAGAATTTAGAACAACAGACGCAATATATTAAAATTACTTTTAATATGGAGAATGCAGGAACAAGGAAAATAAAGAATAAAAGGTTAAAACTAGATCTTTATAGTAATATGGCCAAAACGGCAGAAGAATTGGCAAAAGAGCTGCTAGATAAAATAGGAACAAATGCGATTTATAGCGAAGATGGAGCAGACGTTAATTGGATTGGCGTAAAATTATTTGGTATAAAAGAAAATCAGTGGATGATCCAGGCATTACCGAATACATTATATGATGGTACGGTTGGGATTAATTTGGTATTCCATTTATATGAATGGATATACCATGACAGAAAATATCATAAGATTTGTGAGGTTTTAGATAATCGTTTGTTGAGGTATATTGATACTATAAGTGAAGGGGAACAGAATATCGAAGACTTTAATACAGGAATCTTTAGCGGCGAAGGTTCGATTTTATATACGTTGGGTATTTTATATGAAATATATGATGATATCAAGTATAAGGAATATTTCGATAAGTGGCTAAATTGTATGGAAACACTTATCTTAGAAGATCGTTTGTTCGATATGATTTCGGGAAATTCGGGAATAGTTTTGGTTCTGATTAATATGTATAGAAAAACAAAAAAGCCTATTTATCTACAAAAAGCTATACAAATAGCAGAACAATTGATAGAGAATATGATTACTGAAAATGGAAAAGTTGGTTGGAAATCAGAGGTGGTTCCTGAAGTATTGGCGGGATTTGCACATGGAAACAGTGGTTTTATAGAACTATTTTCAAGATTATATGAGGTATATCCACAAACAAAATATTTAGATATCCTTTCAAGTTTAGTAGAATATGAAAATTCTTTATACTCAGAAAAGGATAATAATTGGATTGATTTAAGAAAGTTTTCAGAGGTTGATCAGCATAAGAGTCAACCAATAGCGTGGTGCCATGGAGCTGCGGGTATTCTGTTATCCAGATTAACCTTATATAATGCCATCAAGAATTTAGGAGAAACTGCATTGCTTCAGCAAGCTATTAAAGATATAAGCCTTGCTAAAAATAAATTAATTGAAGACGGGTTACATGCAGGTTTCTGCCTATGCCATGGAAACATGGGAAATTTATTGATTTTAAAAAGATATGCAGAAATTTTTGATGATAAGCACGTAAGAAGCATTTGTGATTCTCGATTTGAACAGATTTTGGAATTCCTTAATGAGGAAAATATATTACCAACAGAATTATACAATCCAGGTTTTATGACTGGTTTATCAGGAATCGCTTATGCTTTGTTAAAATATAAGATGCCCAAATTACCATTGCTTATAGGAGTTGAGGGAATATATGATAGAAATGAAGTTTAGTAAAAATGATGAAGAAGATGGGTTGTTCCGCATAAGTTCGAGAGACATAGTTGGATTTTATAATTGTAGTAGTAAACAAGAGCGTAAGATAACAGACATTATAAAATGCTATGGAACAACAAAAAGCATAAAAGAAGTTGAACTGAAAAACATGAAGCCAGAGGATAATGTTACAGTATCTCGGTATATAGAGAGAAATGTAGGTTCAATTATAAACAAAGATTATGTGATTGAAGGCTTTCTGGGAATGGGGAAGTTGTCCGATTGTAAAGACGAAATGGTTAGCAGATTGGATATATCTAAGAGATACTGCTTAGAAATATTAGTGGCATTTCTTCAAGAAGCAGACATTATTATTTTGCATGAAATGTTTGAAAATGTTTGGAATCATACTATAGAGGAAATTTTAGTTGAATTTTCACTAAGAGGAGCAGTGGTTGTGTTCTCAGAACATGGTGAAGAATCATTGATGAAATTACCAATGCACAGTTACGACCTAAGTGGTAGGTGTGTTGGATGGTAGAATAATTGGGGAATATGATTTTTCATATTCCTTGAGATATATAGGGTAGAAAATATATTTAGCTGCAATGTTTTGTCCCTCCATAGTTAACGAATCTATCTAAATAAGAAATAGGTTATATCAAACAGATTTTACAAAGGAGAAATACATGGAGAGAGTTTTAATAATATCTTATATTATCAGTATGATACTTACGGCAGGCTTTATTTATTGTATTTATAGAGAGAAATATTGGGTTTTTGAATTTGTAAACAGAATAAAGAAGCCGATACAGCAACTTGTTTATGTTTTTCTTATGCTCCTATCATCGTATGCCTATATATGCTTTTCGTTACTCATAAAGGCTGATTTTAATGCTGTGATATGTGCGGTGCTATTACTTCTTTTGATTTGGGCTATGGACTATCTGTTTTCTTTATGTTTTAAAAAAAATGATTTGGGGATAAGTGAAAAAAAACGCTATATTTTTATGGCGTATGTGGGAGCCTGCATATCGGGATTTATTATTGCAAGTCGTGATGCTTCGAAAATGGCTTTAGAAATTCCAAATATAACAATTAGCGTTTTGATCGGAGCTTATGTACCTTTTACATTATTATTAGAGGATGGGAAAAAAGGGAAAGTAGAATTGCAAAGTATGAAAGAAGAATGGGAGGAAAAGTATAAGAAGACATTTCGTGAACGTAAGGTCAAAGACATTCTTTCTGCTCTACTATTTGCGATGGTATATGGCGTTTTACTGGTAGGGGCGTTATCTCCTGCTCAAAATATCATCAATGATATTGCTTCAGGGATAGGAATGGGGATGGCTACAGTGGTTGTTGCCTTTGTAGGGTTGGTTGAAGTGAAAAACAGGTTAACGAAAAGGAGGAATAAAAGAGAAGACGCAGATCAAGAGAAATCCGATACAGAGTAGAAGGGGCAAGACAGCAAGGAGTATTTAGCCGGAATTATTTCAAATGTACCTCACAAGATTGGATGTTGATGCGATATAAATGATATGATATACTGAAGTCCATATTATTAGATTTGTGGAGAAATAGGGATAGCCAAGAGAAAAAATATAAAATTAAATTTTGCAGAAAGAAGGCATTTTTATGAAACTTGTAGGAAGCAGAAAATTAACATGGGGAATTTGCAGTATTGGTGTTTTATTAGCAATAGTAAGCGTGTTTTTCTTACCTCAGATTATTCCTGTTCATTTTGCAAATGGGATAGCAGATGATTTTGGAAATAAGGTAGAGATTTTTTTATTTCCTATTTTGTTAATCATAATTACACTTTTGACTGGAAAAGAAAACATTAAATATTTCCTGACACATTCAAAAACATTTTTGACAGATATACAGTATAATTTGATGATAGATGGCGTTCTCGGAATTGTTTTGATTGCAGAAATTTATGTTATTTATGCTTCATTTGTTTAAGTGTTTCAACAAAAAATTCCAGTTTCTATAAAGAGCAAAGGAGAATGGTCATGATTGATATGCAGAATCAAGAGGAAATTCCGATCTTAGAGGATTTTGCGGCATATATTAGAAATCCAGTATTTATGAAATTTTGTTCCGAGATTAAAAAGAAGTACAGGTGCCATGAAAAAATAGAATTTAGCCGTTGTAGTTTAGAACGTGGTTGGAATGTAAAATTTAAAAAGTCTGGGAAAAGCCTGTGTACGATATATCCAAGAGAAGGGTATTTCACAGTGCTGGTTGTGATTGGTTCAAAAGTAAAAGAAGCAGTTGAGAATATTTTATGCGACTGTGCCCCAGAATTAAGAGAACTTTATGAAAAAACAAGATGGGGAAATGGACAAAAATGGCTTATGATTGATTTAGAAGATCAAGGAGAAATGTTTGCGGATGTACTTCAGCTTATTGAAATTCGCAGGGGATAATCAATTTTGGAGTGTGGAACAAGGAGTAAAGACGGAAGACTGCGAGGTAAACGATGAAGACGTATGAAAATAAAGAGGAACTAAAGGCAGAAATCAAGAGGGCTTACGACAAATATATTGCAGAGTTTAAGGATATCCCGGAATCCTTGAAGGACAAACAATGTATGGAGGTAGATCGAACACCTGCAGAAAATCTTGCATATCAGGTTGGGTGGACCGCATTAGTATTGAAATGGGAAAATGATGAACAGGCTGGACTTCCAGTGAAAACACCATCGGATGGTTTTAAGTGGAATCAATTGGGGGAATTGTATCAGTGGTTTACCGATACCTATGCCCATTTATCTCTAAAAGAACTAATGGGCATGCTGGATGATAATATACAGAAAATTTTTACAATGATTGATTCTATGACGGAAGAGGAGCTATTTTTACCACATAAAAGAAAGTGGGCAGATGAAGCTACCAAAACAGCAGTATGGGAAGTTTATAAGTTTATTCATGTAAATACAGTAGCCCCTTTTGGAACATTTCGGACAAAGATTAGGAAGTGGAAGAAGCTTTTACTTTGACACACAGATAGAGTTTTAGAAAATATCGTGCTTTTTTGTGCAAAAGAAAATAAATATATAATGCTATTTGGAGTGCATATTCAGTTTCAGGATATGCACTTTTTTAATAAAATAAAAGAGACAAACATTATTCAGATTCAAAGGGTAAGAAATTGTGATAAATCTATACGGTATGCTTTAATGGTTTTGGAATTTAACTTTTTTATGGTTTCACATGTTTTGAGATATTCGGATATAAAATTTGATAATTGATCCATAATAGGCACCCTCCTTTGTTTTTTTCAATTATGAGTGCCTATATGGAAAATGTCGATTTTATTTTGGGAAAAACTTATTTAAAGTTTCCAGTGTCCCCTTTGCAGAAAATCCCCATAGTATGCTGCTAAGAGCGTTAATAGCAGCCTGCCTCCTTCGGTAGTACGTCCGGTAGGAGATACTGGGAACGTGCTTTTCCAACTCTTCCAGGATTTCCTCTGTATTTTTCAGTTCATGGGGAGACAGAAAGGCGTAATATAATATCCAGTAATATTCTTCCCCATGCTTATGATTTTTCCGGAGCAGATCCACAGAAGAGAGAAGCAGCTTTATCATTTTGTTACTGCGGGCAATGCTTTTTGCCCATTCTTCAATCTGGCTGTCTCCCAGATCTGCTCCTGCAGCATAGATGGAATCTAGAAATTCGTCTACACTGGTGTTGTATTCCAGTTGGAATTGAATTTCCACCTGCCGGACAGCAACCATCAGGCTATAAGTAGAATCCCGGTAACAACGGAGCAGCTTATAGGTATCATGGTACAACGGATTATTTTCTACTTCAGCAGAAACAGGGTGGTGATTTTTCTTTGCCATTATACAACCCCTCCTTTCAACAGAACTTCTGGGATTTCAGCGAAGGCAGGTAAGGTATGCTGCAGAGGCGGAGTATGCCCTGGGACGTTGGTGACGGCGTGATTTTCCGGTTTTAGTTTTAATTCAAACTGATAGGCTGCTTTCCCCCAGGGGCAGATAATACGTAGTGAATATAGATATATACTATCCTTGCAGGCTGATAAAGGAGATAATATATACTTTGTTTTGGGGCATCTACAACAAGAAATGCCTTGTATTTCCAGTATTTCAGCGACTTTGCGAACAATGACTTTGATGTGCGATTCTGGAACGCAGGAGCCTTCCTGTGAAACGATGATTTGTTCGTCAGTAATAGATTCTGAAACGCATTCAGAATTGTTTTTGTCAGGCAAGGTATCTTCGGTTATATGTATTGGCAGTTGCATTTTCATGGCAATTTCCTCCTTATCAATCATGACATCACTGATATTAAACATAACGGACAGATAATTACGCAGATATACCATGCTACCATGTTTCCCGGAATAGGAAATCAGTGTGATCATGTCGGTATCTTCAAGTTTTTTAAGCAGACGGGATACAGAAGATTTCGACTGTTTCCAACGTCTGGCAAGTTCCTGATAACTGAACAAGGGATTTCCAGTCTGATTGCGAAAATATACTACTGGACCGGCATCAGAGCCTTGCACAGATGGATCATTATAGACTGCATGAATCCAAAGATCCAAAAGAGCATCCATTTCTGAACATTTTCCCAGTCCGATTAGTTTATGAACATCTGCGATTGGAAAAAAGAAAAACCCGATGTCTTTTTTGCATGGGTAATTATAGGAAAGGGCAGTATTATCTTTTGGCCAGTCTTTGATCTTGTATTGGATAATCTTATTTTTTTCGTGCAGTGAGTAGGTTAAAAGGTTTTGCTCAACCAGGGTATCCAGTATGGATATGACCTGGTGCTGGAATTTTTGGCGGAAGTGAATCTGTAGTTCTTTAAGAGAACAGATCCATTCGCCAGGAACAACTTTGTAAGTAAGGTGTTCGATGTTCCGATAAGAGGAGCTGTAATTTGCATAAGAACATAAAATGAGAAAATAAAAAAGACAGGAACCTCCGTTGGTACGGATGCTTCTGTCTTTCATAAGGGTTTGTATAAATTCCCGGTAAATCCGGCAGCGTGGAAAATCCACAATTTGTTTTAATTCTAATTGATAATTCACGATAAACCTCCATATAATATTGTAGTTGTAGTAAAATAATTGTAGACGAAAGATACTAAAATGTATATAATATGCCCATAGGGGTGCTAAGTGGCATAGATTTGGCACAGTAAAATACCTGATATGGCATGAAAGCAACATGAAAATTAGGGTGGATATAAGGTGGACAGTTTGGAAAACCTTAGAGTTTTAGAGGGTTCCGAGGTTTTTTTCCGGGGTCTGCAACACCTCTATCCCCGGTTCAAATCCGGGTGGCACCTCTATTAAGTCTCAGATAACAAAAATTATCTGAGTTTTTTTATGTAATAGAAAAGATGAGCGGAGCAATGAGCCGATCACTTATGAAAATGTAGCGATTCCTGAGATACATAGTCAATCGGATATTCGCAATCCGCTTTCGCTACTTGCTCATAACCGAATAACTGCTTCGCAGTTTATCAGGAGGGGCTTGTACCCCTCCTGATACAAGTAAGTCCCCACCCACTGCTTATTGCTCTTCGCAATTGAAGCAGGGGACTTACTTGATTCGGTTAAAAAAAGAAGAAAATAAATTAGAAATCAGGCATGGAAAGAATACGAGTCCAATGCCTGATTTTTGATTATAAAGCGTTTGGCCAATTTGGTGTTTTTTGATTGGGAAGATGTTCTCCAATCAACTTTTCCATCCAGACCATATTATACCAACGGTGGAACTTGTAGCCACACTTATAAAATTCTCCAACAAGACGGTAGCCCATGTGATGATGAAACTCGACGCTGTTTTTATCCAGATATTCATCTTCCTTAGGAGGATAAGCGATACAGGCATACATATTTAAAATTCCCTGTTCACGTAAAGCATTTTCAAGTGCATCATGCAGTTTGCGGCCGATGCCTCGATGTTTGACATTCTGATTAACATAAATGGAGGTTTCTACTGCCCAGTCGTATGCTGGTCTGGCATGAAAAGGACTGGCGTAGGCGTAACCAAGCAGCCTTTTGTTTTCCTCGGCTACGAGATAAGGGTATTTTTGCAAAGTATATTCAATTCGGGAAGCAAATTCTTCTGCAGAAGGAACGTCATATTCAAAGGTAATTGCGGTATGCTCTACATAAGGAGCATAAATATTTAAAAGTGCCTGTGCATCTGCTGTTGTGGCAGTGCGGATAGTAACAGAATCTTTGATATCCATAAAAGCTAGTCCTCTTTTTTTATTTTTTGAAAGAATTTTTTTGCTTGACTTAAAGTTAAGTTTATGCTGTATGATAAAAACGGGAAACGTATACATCGATGAAAAATGAATCTTTCGATTCGAATTTACGGACAGTATATAACGGGGGAAAAAAAGAGTCAATATAATAAGTAATGAATCAGTAAAAAAGTCAGGAGGAAAAACAGTGGACAGAATAAAGAAAAGTCATGCCTATGAGACAGCACTTCAGTTAAAAGAGGAAGGAAAAATCAGACATTTTGGAATTTCTTTCCATGACAGAGCGTAAGTTATGCACTCCGTTTCGCAGCCGGATTTGAGGATGTTGCAAAAGAATTTGAAAAACAGCAACAAGAGGCTGAATAAGTAAGAGTCCTCCTGAGACTATAGTGTTACGGTTTACTGCATTTCTGATAGCACAACAGTATCCATTTGTTCATTAAGGATACAACAGTTTCAGGGGGATTTTTGGTATCACATATAAAAATATCATTCGTCAAATTCAGCAGTGACAATAAAACCTCTTGGTGTATGTTCAATATTTTTTACGATTCCCTTGCGGGATTTGATGCGCTGAGCATTTGGATAGCAGCCGGACATGGCTACGGCTGGTTCGATGATGTAACTGTAATTCATAAAGGACTGATATTCGGAAATTTCTATCTCATCACCAATCTCTATCAATCCCTGACGTTCCATTTTAAATTTTTCCTGACGCATATAATTACCTCTTTCTGTTGAAATATATTTATAATGATGCGAAGGTCATCAGATCAAGCGGATATTCGCAATCCGCTTCGCTGCTTGCTCATAACCGAATAACTGCTTCGCAGTTTATCAGAAGGAGCTTGCACTCCTCCTGATACAAGTAAGTCCCCACCCACTGCTTATTCTTTTCGCGATTGAAGCAGGGGACTTACTTGATTCGGTTAAAATGCTATCAATCTATGTGTGGAATATAGTATAGCACAAAAATAAGAAACAACAAGTAGTATGTGAACAGCAATATAATAATAGTGATGATAATTTAAAAATAAATTAAAAAAGTACTTGAATACGTAGGATTCTGCATATATAATAAAATTGAATTATACTGTTTACATATAAATGTCAGAATTTCTAAGGTGTAACAGAAGTCTGACATTTATTTTTATCTTTTTATATTGATACAGGAAGGAGGGATTACATGCGGACAATTGTCATTTGTGATGATGTTGAGATTGAAAGACTTCTTTTAAAAGAAATTTTGTGTCAGTATTTTGAGGAAATAAATGAAGAAGTTTCTATTATAGAATATGGTTCTGGAGAGACGTTGGTAGCTGATGTGGAAGAGGGCTATCTTGATATGGAACTTTTATTTCTTGATATTTATATGAAGAAGCTTAATGGAATGGAAACTGCCAGAAAGCTGCGACAGCTACAGTGCAAAGTTCCGATCATTTTTCTGACAGCTTCTCCTGATTATGCAATAGAGAGTTATGAAGTACAGGCTTCAGGATATTTATTGAAGCCATTTTCAGAGGAAAAACTGATGAAGCTTCTGAATATGATCCTTAAAACAGATATGAAGAGACGAGTTGCGATTAAGAATAGGAGACAGTATCGCTATCCGTACACAGATGATATCGTATATATTGACAGTGATAAGCACAATGTTACATTACATCTCTCGGATGGTTCAGAAATCGTGACAGTAGATAAACTGGTAGAAATTGAGAAAAGGATCAATGAAAAACGTTTTCTGCACTGCCATCAGAGTTATCTGGTGAATATGGATTACGTTGCGGATGTGCAGGATAATTTTATAATGAAAGATGGCAGCATTGTTCCAATTCGTGTTCGGGGACGAAAAGAGATGCTGGATGCATATTATAACTACTTTATAGACCATTTTACTGATCTGTAGTCTGGCGTATGTCTGGAAAAACACTCTCGGAGAGAGTGGGCTGAAAGATAATTGACGCTTTTGCAAAATAAATTGAAGAATTTGCACAAAACCACAAATTAGCATAAAAGCTGATATAATACATATCAAGGTACAGCTGATGTAAAAAACAGATAAGTTGGGAACGGGGAATGCAACAGACAGCGTTATCTGCCTGATCAGCTGATATACCCGACCTATTATCAAAATGTGTGAAAAGTGTGTGTTTAAAGTGTGTGTAAATGTGAAAAACCCCCACTGGAATCCAAGGTTTCCTCGGCATTGTGATTCCAGTGGGGATTTTGTGTTACATTGAATATAAAATTGATTTATGTTATTCTTCAGATTGATCGTCAGAAGTATCTGTACTTGAATCCGAAGATGATTGGTCATCAGAGTTATCTGTGTCTTGCACAGACGTCTGATTGTCAGATGTATTCGTGTCTTGTCCAGATGCCTGTTCACCGGAAACAGAGGTGCCTTCATCAGAAGCTGAAGTAGTATTGTCTGTGTTCTGGTCTGTGGCATCGTTAGATAATGCAAGTTCCAGGGAGGTATCTGCAAAGAATGTATTTGCATTATACAGATACAAGATTTCCTGAACATTTTCTACCTGGATCAGCTGCTCCAGATTTCCGAAATAATAACGAGGGTCGACCATTACGATCTTGCGGTAATGCTGTGCAAGGAATGGGACAAAGCTGTTAGCATAGGAATCCTTGAGAACCAGCAATGTATTATCAGTCTCCGTAGAAGTGCTGATTTTTACCTGGGCGTGATTACCGCCAAAAAATAAAGCATATTTATCTCTGGTGTCAAGCTTCGATGTATCATAGAAGCTGGCACTTTTTTTCTGTTCATCAACATAATTGATGACAGATGAAAGTGCATTATCCCCTGTCGGAAAAAATACATCGATCTCATCTTTTTCACCGGAGCGGAAACCGCTTTTGGCAGATAATGTTCCCTGGAAAGAACGAGTAACCGGTGCTTTATCGTAGGTGTCAGAAGAAGTATCGATTGCCATATCTTTAGCGGCCTGAAGATAGGCATAATAAGCACCCTGGGTGGTCCAGTGATGATCTGTATGGTAATAAAGATCTTCCATTTTGTGGTCTTTAAAAGTATTTCGGACATCGATGAAAGTTATGCCGGCCTGTGTCAGAGAATCAGACAGACTGTCCAGCCAGGTATTCTGATCCTCCACAGGAGCAAAAGCAGGAAGCTTATTGCTTAAAATGTTTACAGAGTTTGGAGCGATAAGTGCATACTGTTTCATATCAGAATGACGTTTGGCAAAGTCCGTCATTGCTTTTACAGTAGAATCATACTGTGTCTGTTCAGGTGCTTTGAACTCTTCCATAAGATATCCGGATTTTCCCAGATATACACCATTCGCTTCCACTTTTCCCATTAAACGGTCAGTTCCGGCTTTCAAAGTAATCCAGAGATCGCGAAGCGGAAACTGATCATTTTCATAAGTTTCGAATTGTTTCTCGAATCCACCGGAAGCAATCTGACTGCCGTTTAAATGAGGCCGGGAGGAAAGTACGCGGTTTTCTTTTTCGGAAAAGCCCCTGTCAGGAAGTACGATACTTATGATTAGTACGACCAGAGGAATGAACAGAAACAAAAGCCCCATTCTATGGAAAAATATTCGATGATTTCTTAGTGATTTTTTCATATTGTTTTCCTTCTAAAATTTTGCATATAAAAATGGTGTGTATGAGTTATAAACCATGTAAGCAATGGACAATGCAAATAAAACAAGATTTATAACTACCGCTGCAGTAGGTCTGCGTCTGACCAGACGTTTAAAATGCTGGTAAGGAGTCGGACGGCATGCAAGAATACTGATCAGAAGAAGGATAAAGCCTGTCTTGAGATAATAAAGAGCAGTGCGGTCGATAAAACCTGCGGCTCCGATTCCGAACATAGTTCCAAGGTAATGTCCAAGTGCACCAAAATCAGTCTGGCTGAAGAATACCCATCCGATCATGACTACGAGCATGGTGTATACAGTGCGAAGCCATGAAGGCATTCTGTCCAGGAATTTCTGAAGGACAAACTTTTCAAGTAAAAGAAAGAGTCCATAATATACGCCCCACAGTACAAAGTTCCAGCTTGCACCATGCCACAGACCGGTAAGCGCCCATACCACAAGGATGTTGCGGATATGTTTCAATGTGGAGACACGGTTACCCCCGAGTGGAATATAAATATAATCCCGGAACCAGCTTCCAAGAGAAATATGCCAATGGCGCCAGAATTCGGATACACTGGTTGAAATATACGGGTAATCAAAGTTTTTGTTAAAATCAAATCCTAACATTTTTCCAAGACCGATAGCCATATCTGAATAACCGCTGAAGTCAAAATAAAGCTGCATGGTATAAGCAAGGATACCAATCCAGGCAGTGAATACAGACATCTGGGAATGACTGCAGATTCCTGCGTACAAAGCGGAGAGATTGTCTGCCAGGATAACTTTCTTGGCAAGGCCTTTCACAAAAAGCTCGGCACCGATACCAAATTTGGAAATATTAATAGTGCGTTTATCTAACTGCTCCTCAATATCTGCATATCGCACGATAGGACCTGCAGAAGTATAAGGAAACATAGTACTGTATACTGCAAAAGTCAGGAAGTTTCGCTGTGCATTGACTTTGCTTAAATAAATATCAAAGAGATAGGACAGGTTACGGAATGTGTAAAAAGAAAGTCCTATCGGCAGCGAGAGTTCCGGGTGAGGAATATGGATACCGGTGATTCCTCCGATGGTGTTAAGCAGAAATCCATAATATTTAAAAAATACCAGGATTCCCAGGTTTACAATGATAGAAAAAATCAGATTAATCTTTTGCTTCCTGTCATCATAATATAAACGTTCCAGTTCTGCTCCCATATAATAGTTAAAGACACTGGAAAACAACATAAGGATCACATATACAGGCTCACCCCATGCATAAAAGATCAGGCTGCCTAAAAAAAGCAGCAGATTGCGAAGCTTTCCCGGGACCAGATAATAGATCAGCATAAAAACCGGAAGAAAGCAGAATATAAAAAAGATACTGTTAAATACCATATGAAAATTTCTCCAATCTGGATGTTATATCAGGGAAAGAAATGTCAGGCGCCAGTTCTGTGCATCTGCGCCACACATATAGTAGACATAATTTCCCTTTTTGCCGACAACTGCATTGTTTAAAAGTGCCATCTGGTCTGTGCCATAGCCTTCAAATACCTGTTTCTGGCTGGAAAGATGAGAATTAGCACTTTCGAGCAGAGCAGCGGCCTGATCGTTATCGTTTGCCTTCATAATACAGATTTCCTCGACAGCCATAGGTGAAGCTGCCTTGTAGAAAAAGTAACCGTCAATATCGCGGTCATCCGTCTGATAATAGTGTTTGAGATCTGCACGAGTCTCCTGATTCAGTGAGACAATGGCTGAATCCTGCTCCATAGTCTGTGCAATCTGGTCCATTGGTATATTCTTTGCGCTATCGGAAGTGTAGAGAATAGTCAGATATACAATAAGGAAGAGTACAAGTCCGCCCTTGATAAAAATATGTAAATAATTTTTCATGCCTGTAACCCCGCAATCTGTGCCATATGAGTCAGCCATTTAGGATAATAGGTTTGAATTACGTGTTCACCATCCGGCTCATACAGATTCTCCGAACTGTTTTCCACAATGGAAGTGTTGTCGATAAAGGTACATCCCAGTTCCTGGCAGAGATTTACAAGTCCATCATTATAATCGGAGTAATAGCCAAGACTCGGGTTTGCTGCGATTGCCTCATCTGTGATAGGCAGAATACAGTTGATATAAACAGGAACATCTGGTAGTGCAGCCTGAATTTTCTTTATCTGTGTTCTGTAGGCATCGATAAATCCGGACGAATCAGAACCATATATTTCGAGGTCATTAGAACCGAAAGCCATGAATACATGAGTCGGGTTCAGGTTGATCGCGGTATTGATCTGATCATCGGCAGCCTGTACGTTTAAGCCACGTTTGCCTACCACGACATCAGTATCGAGATATCCATATTCAACAATTGATTCAGTGATAGAGTCACCGATGATGACACTGCCTGCAAATACCTGACGGATTTCCACATCGCTTAATACGGTGCCAGTAGAACCATCTGCAGTGGTATCAGAACCTGAAGAACTGCCGGTTGCCTGTTTTAAGTCCTGAAGCTGTTGTTCTGTCTGAGAGATATCTGCGGTCTCCAGTGTCTGAAGCCGCGCCACATTTTCTTTGCAGACAGAATCATCCCCCTGGTTGCTGGTGCATAAAAAGACGACAGCACCGGCTAGTATGATACCGGCAGGGATTAGAAATAAAATTTTTTTTGTTGGTTGTTTTTTCAAAATAAATCCTTCCCAGAGCCTTGAAATTTAAGGGCTCTTATGGAGAAATTCCCCATTTTACGACATAGTTCGAATCCATTATAATACGCCCCCAAAAAACTTCAAGGAAAAATTCACAAATTTCACACAAAGTCGTTCACTTGTCTGTGGACGAAGGGGCAGAAAGAGGGTATACTGAACAATATACAAATTTTGTGTTGCTGTGAATGAAGTGGTAAACGGTAACAATTTTACAGTAAGGAGGAAATAGGCGTGGGAAAAAAGATTTCAAATTTTTTGAAAGGTGAGATTGTCTCATCAGTTTTTTATCTGGCTTTTGGTCTGTGTCTGATTCTGATTCCGGATCAGACAGTAAATATCATTTGTAAGATTGTATTTGGACTGGTAATGATCGCAGCTGGTGTTTATCATATTGCTATTTATGCGGCTGAGAAAGAGAAGGCAACCATATTAGATCTGTTTACGGGAGTAATCGTTACAGTGCTTGGAATTTTTCTCTTCTTTACACCGCAGATCGTTATCAGAATCCTTCCATATTTACTGGGAGCATTTGTGCTGGTTGACAGTATCTGGAAAATAAAAGGTAGCTACAGGCTGAAAAAGGCGGAGAGAGGACGCTGGAAGATTCTTTTTATCGGATGTCTGATTTTCATCGCGCTGGGAATTTCCATGCTGTTTTATTCTTTTATGTCAGTGACAAAGATGATTTTATTCTCAGGAATTATTCTGACAGCAGATGGAGCGGTGGATATCGTATTTCTTGTTATGCTTCGACTGGGAATGAGAAAAACTGAGAAGCTTCGTAATGAGAAACCGAAAGAAGATAAGAAACAGGAGAAACCAGAGCCGGTTGAAACAGACAGTGAGGAAAGTAATACAGAATCTTATCCTGAATATACAGGAAATAGTGAGAATTCATCAGAATCAGACATAAATACAGTGTATCAGACAGAAGACTCAACAGAAAACTCAATAGAAGACTCATATCAGGCAGAAGACTCAGCTCAGACGGAAGGTTCAGACCAGACAGAAAATAACGCGAAGTGTCAGGAACCGGAAACGAATCTGGAATTGGAAACAGAAGAAACCGCAGATGAAGCAGATGCGAAGGTAATTCTGGATAAAAAAGTGTATAGTGCGGATGCAGATGTGGAAAGTCCAAATAGAGAAATCAGGGAAATGTTGAAAAACCATGATGAACCACTGGAAGAATGGAAGGACTGAGTAGGACATGAAAGAGCAGACATCTATTGTACTGATGAACTTTTCCGGAATCTATGAGGAAGAGAGATTCTGGAAAGAGAGGCAGGTGTCCTGGATTGATGCTAAGGATATCTGCGGAACGAACTGCTATTGCGATGATGAGGCAATCGCAGAAATCAATAAAAGAACAGAAAACCATTCGTTTGCCGGAATTCATTTTATCGATTCCGGCAATTATCACTATATGACAAAGCTGTGGCTGACAAAGATAAAGAAGCCTTTTGCATTGCTGGTCTATGATAATCATACGGATATGCAGCCTCCGGCTTTTGGCGGGATTTTATCCTGTGGAGGATGGATTGCGGCGTCACTTGAGGAACTAAAGAATCTGGAGCATGTGATTCTTATAGGACCGGATGAAGCTGCCTATGAACAGGTAGAAGAGGAACTGAAAGAAAAAGTAATATTTCTTTCACGAGAGAAACTGCAGGAAATGAATGATGCGGAAATAAGCAGGTTTCTGACAGAAGTACTTTGTGAAACACTGCCATTGTACATTTCGATTGATAAGGATGTACTTTGCCCGGATGATGCACAGACAACCTGGAGTCAGGGAGATATGAAGCTGACAACCTTACTTTCTGGTGTAAAGACAGTGCTGGAATGTGCAAAAAAGACCGGCGGAGAGATTGTTGGTGTGGATATCTGCGGAGAAGCTGATGTGGAGGCGGCACATGAAAATGAAGCTAACGATCTGGCGAATGAGAAGTTATTGGAGATTTTGAACACTTATTTTTAATCGAATCGAGCAAGTAGCGAAAGCGGATTGCGAATATCCGATTGACTCGAATCGAGTGAGTCTTAAGAATAGGATCGTTTTCTGATTATGCTAATTGATATATTGACGGAGAATTATATTCACGGAATTATTGAGAGAATAAAGAGAGAAAGGAATTGAAGCATGCATAATGAGTTACTGCATATAGGCCCGCTGACAGTTTATGGTTATGGCTTTATGATTGCAATAGGTGTTCTGGCAGCATGGTTTGTTGCGGAACAGAGAGCACGCAGGCTGAAACTTGCATATGAACATATTTTTTATTTGGTAGTGTGGTGTGCGATTGGAGGATTTGCTTCTGCAAAAATTCTGTTCTGGATCACAAACTGGCAGGAATTTATCCAGAATCCACGACAGATTATCGGCTCAGATGGATTTGTGGTTTACGGAGGAATCATCGGAGGAATTTTTGCAGGATGGCTGTATTGCAGGATTAAGAAGTTGAAATTTCTGGCATATTTTGACCTGATGATGCCATCAATTGCACTGGCGCAGGGGTTTGGAAGGATCGGATGTTTTCTTGCCGGATGCTGCTATGGAAAAGAAACTTCCGGTCCGCTGGCGGTTACTTTTACCAGCTCGGATTTTGCACCCAATAATATTCCACTGATTCCGACACAGATTTATTCCAGTATTCTGGATTTTGTGCATTTTCTGCTTCTTCTTTATGTGGCGAAACATAAGAAAGCGGATGGACAGGTGGCGGCATGTTATCTGATCTTCTATAGTATAGGAAGGTTTATCATTGAATTCTTCAGAGGAGATATCGAGAGAGGAAGTGTTGGAAGTTTTTCTACGTCACAGTTTATCAGTATTTTTACGGCTATAGCTGGAATTATAGTGCTGTTCGTTGCTACAGTAAATAAAAAAGACAGCAGAAATTATCATAAAAAATAAATATCACACATATCATGTATAAAAAAATCTCAGGAGGATAAAAATGTTAGGACCTGATGATTTTGAAATGCAGATACAACAGGAAGAGATCCCCGGCATTCAGCCTGAACTGTCAATACCACCGGCACAGGATGAACAGTACGGGGATTTTATTGTGAGACAGGGACAGAATATCGGGGGAGATTATGCGAACAGACCAGATTCGGAATTTCTCCCGGTCAATGAGACATTTGGAATTCTATATGTTCCGTTAAATGAAATCGGCCCTCTGGAAATTAATTCTTATACATATGTGTCACTGCCGAAATGTTATGCATTGATGGACGTGGATGCGCTGAATGCATCCGGGATTACGCGGCTGCATAATCATCCGTATCTGGAATTGCAGGGAGAGGGAACGGTTATTGCAGTAATCGATTCAGGAATTGATTATGAGAATCCGATTTTTCGAAGTGGGGATATAAGCAGAATTGCCTATATCTGGGATCAGACGATCCTGGGAAATGAAGATGAAAGAGTTCCTTATGGAAAAGTTTTTACAGGGGAGGAAATCAGCAGGGCGATAATGTCTGAAAATCCCAGGGAAATCGTGCCGTCAGTGGATGAGAACGGGCATGGCACAGCAATCGCAGGGCTGGCGGCAGGAAACTTTGTTCCGGCAGAGAATTTCTCAGGGGCTGCACCGAAAGCAACGATCATAGTGGTGAAATTAAAAGAAGCAAAATCTTATCTGAGAGAGTTTTATCAGTATCCGCCTCAGGCACAGGTATATCAGGAGAACGATATTATGATTGGGATTTCTTTTGCGGTCAGGATGGCTAAGGAGATGGGAATGCCTGTTTCCATCTGTCTGGGGCTTGGCAGCAGTCAGGGCGCACACACCGGGGACAGTGAACTGAGCAGATATCTGGATTATATCAATGAAGATTCGCAAGTATCAGTTTCTGTGGCAGCAGGAAATGAAGGAGCTGCGCAGCATCATTATACAGCAGAACTAAACGATGTACGAAATCAGGATACGGCAGAACTGCGTATTTCAGAAGGGGAACAGGGATTTACTATGGAATTCTGGGGAAATCCTCCGGACGATTATGCAGTGTCGATCCAGTCACCGGCAGGAGAAAACCTGTATGTGAGCAGTTCTCTTGGCGCGGGGACGCAGGAATTGAGTTTTGTTTTTGTGGAGACGAAGGTGTTGGTAAATTATGTGGGAATGGAACGACAGACGGGAAAGCAGTTGATTTATTTTCGGTTCTTCCATCCGGCGGCGGGGATATGGAAAATGAATGTCAGTAAGAAAAAGGGGGCAGCAAGCCGATTTCATATGTGGCTTCCGGTGCAGGGATTGATCTCAGAGGATACGTATTTTCTGGAATCTACTCCCTATAATACAGTTACTACACCGGGGGACTCAACCAGAAGCATTACGGCAACGGCTTATCAGTACCGGGATAATAGCCTGTATTTTCAGGCAGGGAGAGGATTTACGCCGAATAATCAGGTGACACCGGATCTGGCTGCACCGGGGGTAGAACTGATCATTCCGCTTCCGGGAGGGGCTTATGGAAAGGCTTCTGGGAGCAGTCTGGCGGCTGCGATTACCGCAGGGGCGGCAGCACTAGTGCTGGAGTGGGCGATCGTGAGGAAAAATATTCCTTATGCTTCAGGGAACAGTGTGAAATTTTATCTGCAAAAAGGGGCTGAGCGAGACACACAGATGGAGTATCCTAATCCGGGGTGGGGATATGGCAGACTGGATTTGCATCATACGTTTGAGGTTATTAATTAACCGAATCAAGTAAGTCCCCTGCTTCAATTGCGAGAAGCAATAAGCAGTGGGTGGGACTTGCTTGTATCAGGAGGGGTACAAGCCCCTCCTGATAAACTGCGGAGCAGTTATTCGGTTATGAGCAAGTAGCGAAAGCGGATTGCGAATATCCGATTGACTGTATTACTGTGGTGGAGGCAGACACCGGTTTCTCTTGCGATAACATTTTAACGTCGAAAAGAAATGGATTATGATAGATAGTGATACAGCCACATTATAGCAATCCTCTAAAATAATGCATCTTAATCCAGCCCATCAGAGTGTGAAATCCTGCGTCAGATATCTTTGCCGTGCGTCAGCACGCCTGCAGATATCTTCCTTGTCTTTCGAACTCTGCTGAACTGTCTTAAATGCATTATTTACGAGGATTGCTATAGTCTCGGCACACTGGCAGAGAATTTTTTGTTCTACAAGATAAAAAATAATAACCAAATTCTCGAGACAAATCTTGTATAGTTTTTGACCAAAAATAGTTAGGCAATCTAATTGTTTTTTAGGCCTAAAAGTGTTAAGATATAAAAAAGAATTTGGGAGGCTATTATGAAGAGAGGCAGTATTTTTGAAACTGACGGAATCCCCCGCATGAGTGAGGCTTTACCGCTTGCCATGCAGCATGTTGTAGCTATGATCGTAGGATGTGTGACGCCGGCGATCATTGTTTCTGGAGCAGTTCCGGGTGGACTCTCCAGGGAAGATCAGGTGATTCTGATTCAGTCAGCACTGGTTATTGCAGCATTATCAACTTTGCTTCAGCTGTTTCCAATCGGCGGGAAGGCGAAATTTGCGATTGGTTCCGGTCTGCCAATTATCATGGGTGTCAGCTTTGCCTATGTGCCGAGTATGCAGGCGATAGCAGAATCGTATGGGATTGCGGCTATCATGGGAGCGGAGATCGTTGGTGGTATTGTTGCAGTTATCATGGGCTTGCTGGTTAAGAAGATTCGTATATTTTTCCCGCCACTGATTACCGGAACGGTTGTATTTACCATTGGTCTTTCTCTGTATCCGACAGCCATCAATTATATGGCCGGCGGTACCAGTAATCCGAATTATGGTTCCTGGCAGAACTGGGCAATTGCGTTCTTTACACTGATCGTGGTTACAGCTTTGAATCATTTTGGAAAAGGAATCTGGAAATTGGCTTCTATTCTGATCGGTATTATTGTGGGATATCTGGTTTCTATTATGTTTGGAATGGTTGATTTCTCAAGTATCGGAGAGGCAGGTGTCTGTCAGCTTCCATCTCTGATGCATTTCGGAGTACAGTTTGAGCCGTCTTCCTGTGTGGCACTGGGAATCTTGTTTGCAATCAACTCTATTCAGGCAATCGGTGACTATTCCGCAACTACAATCGGGGCCATGGACAGAACTCCTAAAGATGAAGAACTGCAGAGAGGAATTGTAGGATATGGTATTTCCAATGTCGTAGGTGCACTTCTTGGCGGACTTCCAACTGCTACATATAGCCAGAATGTAGGTATTGTCACTACCACAAAAGTTATCAACCGATGGGTGCTTGGTCTGGCAGCTGCAATCCTTGGAGTGGCTGGTCTTGTACCGAAGTTTTCAGCAATTCTGACAACGATTCCTCAGTGTGTACTGGGTGGCGCGACGGTGTCGGTATTTGCCTCTATCGCAATGACTGGTATGAAGCTGGTTGCCTCTGCGGAGATGGATTACCGTAACTCATCTATCGTAGGACTTGCAGCGGCACTGGGAATGGGTGTATCCCAGGCAACGGCAGCTTTGGCAAGCTTCCCGACATGGGTAACAACTATCTTTGGCAAATCCCCGGTTGTTCTTGCAACTATCATTGCTGTATTACTGAATGTGATTCTTCCAAAAACACGGGATGAGAAGAAAGAGGAAGAGAAAAAAAAAGTTGAAATCGAGCATAAGCTGGAAGAAGATCATAAGGAATTTGAGGAATAAAGAATGAAAAACGGTATATATTTTTAGAAAATTTAACCGAATCAACTAAGTCCCTTGCAGGGGTTGCGCAAAGCAATAAGTAGCGAAGCGGATTGCGAATATCCGCTTGACTTATAAGAGAAAATAAGAGAAAAAAGTGTGCGTTCACAAGGGAAATGTGGAAGCACACTTTTTTGTATAACAGAAAATAATCCTGCACTGTTTTCTATTGTATAAATCTATAAATATTTGATACGAGATGCTATTTGCGATATACAAAATCAGGAAGTCCGTCTTCTCCATAAGGGATATCTACAGCACCCTGGATCAGTGGACGAGCATAATTTATGAAGTCTTCGGTAACATCGGAACCATCTTTACAGATCCATTCCTGAGGAACAGTTTTTTCCTCATTACAGATTTCGTTTA
Source organism: Blautia sp. HCN-1074 (assembly GCF_037890165.1). Classification (NCBI taxonomy): domain Bacteria; kingdom Bacillati; phylum Bacillota; class Clostridia; order Lachnospirales; family Lachnospiraceae; genus Blautia; species Blautia sp. HCN-1074. The sequence goes on along the minus strand of NZ_JBBKBP010000006.1, from coordinate 65,697 downwards.
CATCCTCCAGGCTACATTCCATTGAATAGGAGCCGTCAGCGGTTTTTAAACGGATAAACGAAACCATTTTTCCTGTTTCTCCGTTTAAAGCTGCCTGTACACCGAAAGTACCTGCAGAAATTGCCTCCTTTTGGTCAATAGCAGACATCATGGAAACCGAGCAGCGCTGGCAGACATTAAGTTCTACGGAACGTGCTTTGACACCAAGGCGGCTGCGAACAAGATTTTCAAGATATTTACCGCATCCTGCAAGCATTTTATGGCCAAAAGTGTCAGTGCCTACGGAACTGTCGTATTCGCAGATAAAGGTACCGGATGCGTCATGGATACCTTCGGATACACAAACAACAACATTGCAGTTCTTCTCAAAGGATTTCTCTACAGCATGAAGGAAAGCTTCCTGATCAAATGCAGTTTCCGGAAGATAGATAAGAAGAGGATTGTCATTTACATATTTGCGTGCAAGAGCTGATGCAGCAGTGAGCCATCCGGCGTGGCGTCCCATGATTTCTACGATGGTTACAGATTTTTTTTCATAAACATTGGCATCAGTAGTGATTTCACGGACAGTGGAAGCTACATATCTGGAAGCACTTCCGTAACCTGGAGTGTGATCAGTATGAACCAGATCGTTATCGATAGTCTTTGGCTCTCCGATAATGCGGATATCGCTGCCAATCTGCGCCGCATAGCGTGAAAGCTTGCTTACAGTATCCATAGAATCATTTCCGCCAATATAGAAAAACCAGCCGATATTCATTTCATTGAATTTTTCGAACAATTTTGGATAAACCGGGTCTTCGAGTGATTCAGGCAGTTTATAACGACAGGAACCAAGGTAGGCTCCAGGAGTAAATTTCAATCCATCTAGTTTTTCTCCCGGAAGTGCTTCTGAGAAATCAAGAATGGTATTGTTTAAAAATCCTTCGATTCCATTTATCATTCCATAGATGCGGTCTATGGTTTCCGGATGGCGTCTTCCCTCGGATACAACTCCGTAGAGGCTGCTGTTGATAACAGTGGTGGGACCGCCGGACTGACCGACGATAAGGTTCTTTCTGGACATAAGAGTAATAACCTCCTTATTGATAATCTGGTGAGATTATAACATAAAATACAGACGAATAAAAGGAACAGTTCATATCAGGATAAGAAAAGCGAAAAATATAAGATAAAGTATTGACTAAACGATACTAAACATGTGATAATGTTTTTAAATGTTTAATTGATCGGATCATTATAAAAGTTATGGGGGGATGAGGAAATGAATATAAGAGAACTGGCTGCTGAAATTGGTGTGTCACCTGCAACAGTATCTATTGTTCTGAATGATAGACCTGGTGTCAGTGAAGAAACCAGAAAAAGAATTAAAGATGCAATAGATAAATCCGGGTATGCGCCTGCTATCAGAAAAAAGAAAGCGATACATCAGATTCTGATGTTGAAGTGCGTGTTGGGTGAGGGATTACTTACAGAGGAGAATCAGGGCTTTGTGGGTATGATTATTGACGCCTGTATGCAGACATTGACAGAAAAAGGATATTCGCCCACCCTTATGAGGGTGCAACTGGATACAGAAGGTATGCTGGATCATATTGAATTTGAAAAATATGAAGGTGTAATCGTGATTGCAACAGAAATTCAGGAGAAACAGTTTAAAATGTTGGAAAAAATCCCGGTTCCTTTTGTATGTGTAGATAATATGATGCCTGGAATGGAATACAGCTGTGTTGGAATTGATAATGAGGAGAATGTACGTATTGCCCTGGAGTATGCGGCAGAGTGTGGATATAAAAGAATAGGATACCTTAAGAGTAGTTATGATGCGCAGAATTTTGAGGAACGAACCCGGGCTTTTTATCGTTTTGCTGAAATGTATCATCTGGAAGTAAAAAAAGAGGATGAAATTGCGCTGACCAGCTCTATGATGAAGGCATTTGAAGAAATGAAGATATATCTTGACAGTCATGAAAAAGAAGAAATTCCCCCTTGTTTTTTTGCTGATAATGATATTATTGCATTAGGAGCTATGAAAGCATTCAGGCATAGAAATTATGAAATACCGGCAGACGTGGCAATCGTAGGATTTGATGATATTCCTTATTCGGCGATATGCTCGCCAAGCCTGACGACAGTTCAGGTTTCAAGACAACTGATAGGAAGAGTTGCTGCAAGACAGATGTCTGAGCGGTTGCTGGATGAACAGTACAAAAAGGTTAAAACTAAAATCTCCGGAAATCTGGTCGTACGTACTTCCATGAAAAAATATAGATAGAGATATATAGTAGTAAATGAAAAAAACTAAATATTGAAAAACAATAAAAGGAAAAGCGCACTAAACAATGAAATGTGTTTAGTGCGCTTTCTTTTGACTAAAAGTAGAAGTGTTGGAAAATAATGCACAAAAAATATTTGTAAAAGTGTTTAAATATGACGAAAACGTAAAAGAGTATTGACAATGAAAAGTGATTAGTATACAATTAACTCAACAAGAAGGAAAACAAATAATATTGTACACTAAACAAAAAAGGAGGATTTAATTATGAATTTAAAGAAAGTTATTTGTATCTGTACAGCGGCGGCAACAATTGCATCTCTTGGTACATGCGCCAGTGTAATGGCGGCGGACGGAAAGGATTACAAGATTGCAGTTGTACCTAAAATGACAAACATCGCATGGTTCCAGAGAATGGAAGATGGCGTAAACGAGTACAACGATGAAAACGGAACGGATGTTTTCTATGGCGGCTCAGCAGAAGGTGCGGACCAGGCTTCATATGTAGAATCTCTTCTGGCAGAGGACTGGGATGCAATCTGTGTAGTTCCGTTTGATTCGGAATCTCTTGCACCTGTACTTGAGAAAGCTAAAGAACAGGGAATCAAAGTAATTACTCATGAAGCAGCTTCTATGGATGCAAGTGTTCGTGACTATGATATTGAAGCATTCCAGAATGCAGATTATGGCGCAAACTTTATGGAACAGCTGGGAGATCTTACCGGAGGCAAAGGTAAATATGTTCAGTTTGTAGGTTCTCTTACATCTGTTTCTCATAATGAATGGTGTGATGCAGCTGATAAAGTTGCAGAAGAGAAATTCCCTGATATGGAAAAACTTGGACGTTATGAGACCGGTGATGATACTACATCATCTTACAATCAGACAAAAGAGCTTCTGACAGCTAATCCGGATATCACAGCTATTGAGGGTTCTGCTTCTACAGATGTTGTAGGTGCTGCCCAGGCAGTTGAAGAACTTGGTCTTGCAGGCAAAGTTCAGATTGTCGGAACATCCATGACATCCATCGCAAGACAGTATGTTGAAGATGGAACAATTGCTTCTTTCTCTGTATGGGATCCGGCAGACGCGGGTAAAGCAATGATTGAAATGGCTAAGGCAGCTCTTGATGGAACAGTAGAAGACGGAATGAATCTGAATGTACCTGGATATGAAAAAATTTCTGAGCAGGATGGCATTTATTACGGAGATGCCCGTATTGATGTAACAAAAGACAATATGGACGATTATGATTTTTAATTATAAGTAAAAGCTGATCTAAAGAGAAAATTCATATAGCTGCCAAACTGTATGGATTTTCTCTTTTTTACCGGCTGGACTATTTGAATGGGGAACGAGATTATGGCAAACGAAATATTTTTGAAATTGGAAGGCATCAAAAAGTCTTTTGGCGGTGTTCATGCGCTGAAAGGCGTAGATCTGGAAATCCGTAAAGGGGAAATTCATTGTCTGGCCGGAGAAAATGGTTGCGGTAAATCGACTTTGATCAAATCTATATCCGGTGTTCATGAGATCGATGAAGGTGCTATCTGGATTGATGGCGAGAAGATGGGGAAATTTAAACCAATTGATGCCATCAATAAAGGTATTCAGGTTATTTATCAGGACTTCGCAGTTTTTCCAAATCTGACAGTTGCAGAGAACATTGCATTAAACTGTGAAGTAAAAAATGGAAAGAAAACGGTAAACTGGAAAGAGATTCATGAACTTGCGACTAAAGCAATGGAGCAGGTTGGCGCAAATATGGATCTGGATATGCCGGTAGAATTACTTCCTGTTGCAGGTAAGCAGATGGTTGCTATATGCAGAGCTATTATTAATGATGCGAAGCTTCTGATTCTGGATGAACCGACAACCGCACTGACTGCAAGAGAAGTAGAGAAGTTGTGGAATGTAGTGCGTGGTCTGAAAGCAAAAGGAATTGCAGTTATGATTGTTAATCATAAGCTGGATGAGATTTATGAAATTGCCGACAGACTGACAATTCTCAGAAACGGTGCATTTGTTTCTACCGGTACGATTGATGAATATGACAGTGCAAGATTTACCAGAGATATGACAGGACATGAAGTAAGTTCCGAAAAATATACCCCTGCAGAGAGTAATGAGGAAGTTCTCAGGGTTGAGAATCTTACATTAAAGGGTGCTTTTGAAGATGTTAGTTTTTCAATGAAAAAAGGAGATATTTTTGGAATTACCGGTCTTCTTGGTTCTGGACGAAGTGAAATAGGAGAGGCGATTTTTGGAATTACACCTCCGGACAGTGGAAAAATCATTCTTAATGGAAAAAATGTTACGATTCATTCAGTTGCTGATGCTATCGAAAATAAGATTGCATATGTGCCTGAAGATCGTCTGACAGAGGGATTATTTATCGAAAAATCCATTGAAAAGAATATGATGGCAAGTTCTTTGAGAAAGTATTTCAAAGGTATGAAACTGGATGAGAAGGCAATGAGAGAAGCTTCTGACGATCTTGTGAAAGAATTAGGAGTTGTAACACCATCTTCACAGGTTCCTGTTCGTACGCTTTCAGGAGGAAATGCTCAGAAGGTTGTAATTGCAAAATGGCTGAATACCCATCCAAAACTCTTTATTCTTAATGGACCTACTGTTGGAGTTGATATTGGTGCAAAGACAGAAATTCATGAATTGCTCAGGAAACTGGCCGCCCAGGGTATGGCAATTGTGATCATTTCTGATGATTTATCGGAATTGATTACTAATTGCAACAAAATCATGGTCATGAAAAATGGAAAAGCCAGCGGTATCACAGATAATAATATTGATAATATTAAACTTTAAACTATAAAACTGTGACCGTATTTAAAACAAGGAGAAAGATTATGAAGGCTAAAAATAAAAAAATGCGGCTGACCAGCACAAAGATGATCCTGATTTATATCATCATAGCGTACTGCATTATAGTCAGTCTTCGACAGCCGGCATTTTTCAGTCCGGCAACACTGATTACACTTTGCCGCGCAGGAATTTTTACAATGTGTTTTGCATTATGCGAGATGATCGTCATTATAGCTGGCGGTATCGATGTATCGTTCCCAGCCATTGGATGCGTCGCTATGTATGTGCCGATGTATGTGATGAATCGTGTATGGAAGATAGATAATGCATTATTTGCATTTGTGTTTGCAATGCTGATTGGATTATTATTCGGATTATTTAATGCTGTATTGGTAAGTATTCTTGAACTTCCGCCGCTGATCGCTACGCTGGCAACCAGTTCTATTGCGGCAGGAGGCGTAGTGACACTTCTTGGAACAAGAGAATTCACAACACTTCCGGACAGTCTGCAGGCAATCTATAATTTTAATATTATTACATATACTGCACCAAGCACAGGATTTTCTTATCCGCTGAATGTTTTGATACTGGTTCCGGTTATTGCATGTATCCTGATTGCATATATGTTGAAAAAGACAATGCTTGGACGGGGACTTTATGCAATTGGCGGTGATAAAAATGCTGCAAGAGTGGCCGGATTTAATGTACGTAAATTGCAATTCTTCGCATATGTTTTTGCCGGATGTTTTGCAGGTATTACGGCAATGATGTATACAGTTCTGATGCATTCAGCGACAACATCAGCGCTTATGGGTGATGAAATGATCGTAATTGCAGCCTGTGTTATCGGCGGTGTCCGTATCACTGGAGGATATGGAGATGTTTCTGGAGTTGTTATTGGAGTTGTTCTGATTACATTGGTACAGAACTCACTGAACATGATGGGGATTTCCACATCATGGCAGCGCTTTGTAGTAGGTCTTGTAATCCTGATCGGAACAATCCTTACATCATGGCAGACGAAACGTTCGTACGAAATTGCAAAGAGGGAGGGAATATAAGATGAGCACAAGCAAGAAAAAAATACAGATAGATCCTCATATTAAAGCTTTGCTTGGTATGATGGCATTTGTACTTATTTTGATGGCAATTCTTAAAGGTGATACCTACTTCACAATCCCTAACTTAAGGTCTATGTTTTTCCAGTTTCCTGAATATGGAATTCTTACCTTTGGTATGATGATGTGTATGATCGCAGGAGGAATTGATCTGTCTTTGGTTGGAATTATGAATCTGGCAGGTGTCGTCTGCGCCCTGATTATCAAAAATATGGGGGGCAGTACAGTCTCCATTCTTATCGGAATTATTGCCGCTCTTATAGTTGGTGCTGCATGTGGAGCATTTAATGGATTTATCATCGGAAGTCTGAATATTCCGGCAATGCTGGTTACTCTCTGTGGGTTGGAACTTTATTCGGGACTTGCGCTGGCAATTACAGGAGGTCCTGCGATAAACAGCCTTCCGGATGCATTTAAAAATATCGCTAACGGCTCTGTTGGAGCTATTCCGATTGTAATATTCATATTTATTGCTGTTTTGCTTATTGTTACATTTATTATGAAGTGCACAGTGTTTGGGCATGAGATTTACTATCTTGGAACAAACGCACAGGCTTCTAAATACTCAGGAATCAATAATCTTAAAGTTACGATTCTGACTTATATGTGTTCCGGTATTCTGGGAAGTATTGCCGGTATAGTCATCACTTCCCATTTGAATTCAGCAAAATCGTCCAATGGTTCTTCCTATACAACATTAAGTCTGCTGATTGCAGTGCTTGGAGGAATTAATCCGGATGGTGGAGAAGGTAAAGTTGGTGGTGTGCTTTTATCTATTGTATTATTGCAGCTGGTTGCAAATGCTTTTACTATTATGAGAGCTCCGGATACAACAAGAACACTGGTGAACGGATGTCTTTTGGTATTAGCACTCATCATTGATAAGGTTACTGTTACAAGAAAAGCAAGAAGAAGTTAAAGACAGAAAGGAATTGATCTATCATGAAAAAAATTATTAATGCTCCTGAAAATTACACAGACGATATGCTTCGTGGCATTTATTCTGCCAATCCGATGGTTAAATATGTAGAAGATGATCTGCGCTGTTATTGTGTGGCTGAGAAGAAACCGGGAAAAGTTGCAATTATTACAGGTGGAGGAACTGGTCATTTACCATTATTCCTTGGATATGTAGGTGACGGTCTTCTTGATGGATGCGGAGTTGGCGGCGTTTTTCAGTCTCCGTCTTCTGAACAGATTTATAATGTAGCAAAAGAAGTGGATGCAGGGGCAGGTGTCCTTTTCTTATACGGTAACTATACAGGCGATATCATGAATTTTGATATGGCAGCAGAGATGCTGGAGATGGATGACATTGAAACCCGCAGCATTGTTGGTGCTGATGATGTAAACTCAAATGCAGATCCGGATACCAGAAGAGGTGTGGCAGGTATCTTCTTTATGTATAAATGTGCCGGCGCAAAAGCTGCCAAAATGGGAACTCTGGATGAAGTTCTTGCAGCAGCGCAGAAAGCAAAAGATAATACACGTACTGTAGGATTTGCACTTACACCGTGTATTATTCCTGAAATCGGACATTCGAACTTCACACTTGGCGAGAATGAGATGGCTATGGGTATGGGTATTCATGGTGAACCTGGAATCTGGAATGGTCCAATTAAGACAGCCGCTGAACTGGCAGAAGAATCTCTGAATACCATTTTCAAAGATATGCCGGTGGAAGAGGGAGAAGAAGTTTGCGTTCTGATTAATGGCCTGGGAGCAACAAGCCTTGAAGAGTTATATATTCTTTCAGGAAATGTACGTGAGATTCTTGATAAGAAAAAAATTAAAGTTTTCAGAACTTTTGTAGGTGAATATGCGACGAGCATGGAAATGGCAGGAGCATCTATCAGTATCTGTAAGATGGCTGATGAAGAGATGAAAGAACAGATCAATATGCCGGTACATACACCGTTTTATACACAGGTTTAAGAAGGAGTTGAGCATCATGGGTAAAACAGAAATAACAATGGAAGAACTGCCGGTACTTTTTGAAAGTGTTGCCAGTGTTTTTGCAAAAGAAAAAGATCATTTATGTGAAATGGATGCACAAATGGGCGATGGTGATCTTGGTTTGACAATGAATAAAGGATATGGTGCATTACCGGACTTGATTAGAGCAAATATGGCACCAGATGATATTGGAAAAACTTTGATGAAAGCAGGAATGAAGATGGCTGGCCTTGTTCCATCAACAATGGGAACTTTGATGGCAAGTGGAATTATGGCAGGAGGAAAGGCTATCGCAGGAAAGAGTGTGATAGGACCAGCAGAAATGGCAGATTTTATCAGTAATTTTGCAGATGGACTTGCAAAAAGAGGAAAGTGTCAGGCTGGGGACAGAACTATTTATGATGCACTTCTTCCAGCCGGAGAGTCAGCTCAGGAAGCAGCACAGAAAGGAGCAGGACTTGCGGATGTTGTAAATGCAGCTCTTGAAGGTGCGAAAAAAGGTGTGGAGAACACAAAGGAAATGGTTCCTAAATTTGGAAAAGCTGCGGTATTTGCAGCAAAAGCAAAAGGAACAGAAGATCAGGGTGCAGTAGCAGGAAAAGACCTGATTGAAGGTCTTGCTTTATATTTTCAGGATTGAGCTTATACTGGATTAATTGAAGATATCTGATTGTTGACGATAAAAGGCTTCGGCTAGAACTGATAATGGTTCTTGTCGGAGCTTTTTTGTAAAGATAATTATATGAAAAATCATAATGATGCAGATTACTGACCGGGTTAAGCTTTAAAAAAAAGTTTTTTTGTGCTATATTGAGAATAGTGACACAAGAGGAAACATTTGTATTGAAAAGAGAAGGGAAGCAAAACCATGCAGGACAAAAAGCTTGAGCAGGCACTGGAAATTTATTTTCAGAACATACCCGCCGGAGAATCAGAAGAATTCCGGGAAGCACAGAAATATCTGAAACTCAGGATACGTTCTGCAATGGAGCTTCTGATAGAGAAAGAAGACACAGAGAGAATGGAACAGCTGGAGAAATGCGGCTGGTTTTCTGAAAACGAACTCATGGTTTTTATCAGATACGCTCAGGAGAAAACGAAACTCCGCGCTCTGGTATGGCTGCTTCATCTGAAAGATAAGAAATATGGATATCAGAAGAGGGAGTTTTCACTGTAATATTTTCAGAAGATGCGACAAACATTAAAATGATCAGAGAAAAAGGAAAAGATAGGCATGAGCGACAAAAACCAGCAGGATTTTCTTGGAAAGAAGATTCTCCAGAATTGCAGAAACGAACTGTATCTGGATTTTCCATACCTCGATGGAGCGTTTGCAAGTCTGGAATATGAGGCAGATAACAATATTTCCACGATTGCCACAGACGGAGAGAAAATCTATTTTAATCCGGAATTTCTTATGAAAAAATATGTAGAAGATTCTGCTCTGGTAAGAAGAGGGTATTTACATATGTTGCTGCACTGCCTGTATCTTCATGTCTTCCTGAAACCGGATAAAGATGTGAGTGAATGGGACAGAGAATGCGATGCTTTTGTAGAAGGATTGATTGATAAAGCAGTCAGTGAGAGAGAAATTTCCAGTCTCAAAAGTAAGAAACAGACAGGAAACGATTATGGGATGTATGAGCATTTGGAAAATTGTTTTGACGACCATTCTGTCTGGCTGAAGAATTCCGGTCAGGCCTCCGGCGGCAGGAGAACAAAGGAAAAATGGGAGAGAATCCTTGCCTACACTTCTCAGAATAAAACCGGAACCCAGAGCAGAGCCGGAAGTCAGACCATGAACCGTCAGGAAGAACTGGATGAGATATACAAAAGCAGATATGATTACCGGAAATTTTTGAAACAGTTTTGCAGACTTCGAGAGGAAGTCGAACTGGATACAGAGAGCTTTGATTATATTTTTTATTCTTATGGAATGAAACATTACGGAAATCTTCCTTTGATAGAACCATTGGAATATAAGGAAGTAAACCGCCTGGAGGAATTGGTGATCGCCATTGATACTTCGGGGTCATGTTCGAAAGAAACTGTCCGGAGATTTCTGGGAGAGACGTATGCGATTCTGAATGAAAAAGAGAATTTTTTCAGCAGAATGAAAGTTTATATCGTTCAATGCGACTGTTTCATTCAGAAGGTAGATGTGATTCATTCTGAGGAAGAATGGAAAGAATACAGTCGCAAAGTGACGATTCAGGGGCGGGGTGGGACAGATTTCCGCCCGGTATTTGAACTGATCAGGCAGGAGAAAGAGAAAAAAGAACTGAAAAATCTCCGGGCACTGATTTATTTTACAGATGGTGACGGGATTTATCCAAGGCAGAAGCCGGACTATGAGACTGCGTTTGTGTTTTTGCAGCGTACCGATAAGATGAAACTGGTACCTGCGTGGGCGAAATGCCTGATCACAAAGTGAAAGAGAGACGAAGAAACTGACGGGAGCATATACAGAAATGAATATACAGGAAGCAAAAAAAGAAATCTGTAATACACTTCGCGCGTATTTAGCGAAGGATGAGAATGGATATTATATTTATCCGCTGGTACGTCAGAGACCAATTCTGCTGATCGGTCCTCCGGGAATCGGTAAGACTGCCATTATGGAACAGGCGGCTTCTGAGTGCGGGGTTGGGCTTGTGTCCTATACGATCACGCATCATACCCGTCAGAGTGCTATCGGTCTGCCGGAGATCGTGAAACGTAACTATGGCGGTAAGGGAATGATGGTTACAGATTATACGATGAGCGAGATCGTAGCTTCTGTCTATGACTGTATGGAGAAAACAGGAAAAAAAGAGGGAATCCTTTTTATTGATGAGATCAACTGCGTATCGGAAACCCTGGCACCGGCGATGCTGGCACTTCTTCAGAATAAGACTTTTGGAAGTCATAAGATTCCGGAAGGATGGGTTCTGGTGGCAGCAGGTAATCCTCCGGAGTATAATAAATCGGTAAGAGAGTTTGATATTGTTACCCTGGATCGTGTCCGTAAGCTGGTAATAGAGCCGGACTGTGAGGTATGGCTGCGATATGCCGGAGGACAGAATGTACATCAGGCAATTCTTTCCTATCTTTCCATGAAAAAGGAACGATTTTATAGTGTTGAGAATACGGTCGATGGCAAGTTCTTTGTGACGGCCAGAGGATGGGAAGATCTTTCCAGACTGATCCAGAGTTATGAGAAACTGGGAATTGAGATTAATGCGGAGCTGGTGGGAGAATTTCTGCAAAAAGAGGAAACGGCCAGAGATTTTGCAGGATTTTACCAGTTGTATACAAAATATGGAGAGGATTATCAGATACCTGCGATTTTGAATGGAGAACTTAGCAGTGAGAAATTAAAGCAGAAGCAACAGATGGCGGCAGGCGGGACTTTTGAAGAACGGTTTGCGGTTGTAAATCTGATACAGGGAACATTGAGAGAGACGGCGGAGAGGTATGAGAATGTGACTCATCAGATTGAGGTATTGCATGAACTGTTATTGCATCTGAGAAATCATGTGAAAAAAATTTCCCAGGATGAGAAAGAGCGGGATCAGCTGCCATCGGGGATTTCGGCGTTGGAGGAGTTTGCGCAGGAACAGGATAACAGCCTGCAGGTTAAGATAAAAATGGAGCTGCTTTCGCTCAGAGAGCAGAAATTTCAGGAGACAGCGATCCGCAGATTAAGAGAATATATTCTGGCAGCAAAGAAAGAACATTTAAGGTCAGCTGAAAATGGGTTTAAGCGAATTTGCAAATACTTTGAGGAAGAGGCTGCACGGAGGGAAAATCTGGTGCAGAAAATGCACAGAGAATTGCAGAGTGCTTTTTCTTTTATCAAAGAAAGTTTTGGTGACAGTCAGGAAATGCTGCTTTTAGTGACAGGAATTACTGCGGATAATACGATGACGACGTTTATTGCAGAGAATGGATGCCCGGCGTATTTTCAGTATAGTGAAATGCTTCTATATAATAAAGAAGAAAAAAATTTACAGAAAGCCTGCGCAGAGGCAATACAGGCGATATGAGAGTATGGGGCGATACAGGCAGATATCCTGATTTATGTGCCGGAATACTGGAAACTACAGAGAAAATCCCATTTGCGGATATAATGATACCAGAGGGCAGTGTGCCAGTGGCAAAATAAAGGCAAAGCTACAGCTGAGAATTGTAGCGGAAATGGAGGAAGCATGTCAGAAAAACAGCCTAAAAAAAAGAAAACAGCAGGAGACATTGTACTGACGGTTGTTCTGATCGCGGCAATCTGCGTATTCTGTTATGCGGGATATAATCTGTTTCATATCTATACGGAATATAAAAAAGGAACAGATGAGTATAATGAGATTGCTCAGATGGCAGTGACTGAACGTGATCCGGACGGTGAAGAAGCAGGGCCGTCAGCAGGAGAACTGAAAGCTCCGATGAATATCGATTTTGCCTCACTTAAGAGTGTAAATGATGATGTTGTCGGATGGATTTATGTGGAGGCAGTGCCGGATATCAATTATCCGATCGTGCATGGCAAGGACAACGAAACTTACCTTCACAGAACCTATGAGAAGAACTATAACTTTGCAGGAACTATTTTTGTAGACTATGAGAATAAAGGGGATTTCAGTGACTGCAATACGATCGTATATGGTCATAATATGAAAAACGGCTCTATGTTTGCGCAGCTGAAGAAATTTTCCCAGAATGAAGAAACCTATAAGAAGAGTAAATATTTCTGGATCTTTACACCTGAAAAGAATTACAGATATGAGATTATCTCAGCTTACACAACAGGGGTGAACAGTGATACCTATACACTGTTTAAGGGACCTGGCGAAGAATTTGAAAAATATCTGGAGAAGATTAAAGGATATTCGGAAATTAAGACAGATGCCGAAGGACTGAATATGAAAGACAAGATCATTACGTTATCTACATGTACAGGAAATGAGGCAACCCGCTATGTAGTCCAGGGTAAACGCGTAGATACACTTGATGTGGAATAATATTTGAAAAAATATTTGAAAAAAATTTTATATGGAATCAGAGTGTATAACATGGTAGAAATATGAAGAAGGAAATATTTCAGCAGGGAGGAATAAAAATGGCAGGAGAGGTTGAGAAACTACAGGAACTTGTGGAAAAATATGACAATATTGTTTTCTTTGGCGGTGCCGGTGTTTCTACAGAGAGTGGAATTCCGGATTTCAGAAGCCAGGACGGTCTTTATCACCAGAAATATGACTATCCGCCGGAAACGATCTTAAGTCATACGTTCTTTATGAGAAAACCGGAAGAATTTTTTAAATTCTACAGAGACAAGATGCTCTGCGACACAGCAAAACCTAATGCGGCACATCTGAAACTGGCAGAATTGGAACAGGCAGGCAAGCTCAAAGCTGTCATTACCCAGAATATTGACAATCTGCATCAGATGGCCGGCAGTAAGAAAGTCCTGGAACTTCATGGAAGTGTACACCGTAATTATTGTATGAAGTGCCACAGATTTTATGGTTTTGCACATATGAAAGCTTCCACAGGTGTTCCGAGATGTGAATGTGGTGGAATTATCAAGCCGGATGTGGTATTGTATGAAGAAGGTCTGGATAATCAGACAATCAATGAGGCAGTGAAGGCAATCTCAGAAGCGCAGGTGCTGATCATCGGAGGAACTTCTCTGGCAGTTTACCCGGCAGCAGGACTGATCGATTATTTCCGGGGAGAACATCTGGTGGTAATCAATAAGTCTCCGACACCAAGAGACAGTTATGCAGATCTGCTGATCCAGGAGCCAATCGGACAGGTATTTTCGCAGATTCACTGCTGACATATTAATCAAATCAAGTAAGTCCCCTGCTTCAATTGCGAAGAGCAATAAGCAGTGGGTGGGGACTTGCTTGTATCAGAAGGGGTACAAGCCCCTTCTGATAAACTGCGAAGCAGTTATTTGGTTATGAGCAAGTAGCGAAAGCGGATTGCGAATATCCGATTGACTAACAGATGATATATCTGAAGAATTTTTATGCTGCTCAGGCAGATTATGAATGTCGGTCATATGTAGTGTGGCATAAGCATTATTAGAAAATGATTTATAGAAAAATGTAAGATAAAGAAAAACAAGGAGCGAGATTATGGGACTTCTATACGAAGTTGGTGATACAGTTACACTGAAAAAAGTCCATCCCTGCGGCAGCAGAGACTGGGAAATCTTAAGAGTAGGCGCAGATTTTCGACTGAAATGTACCGGATGCGGACATCAGATCATGGTTCCGCGCAAAATGGTAGAAAAAAATACGAAAAATTTGATAAAAAAAGAAAAATAACACTTTACAGACACAAAAAAATATGTTAGAATCAACACTCGTGATATATTTTATATCCTTGCTCTTTGACAGGCAAAGGGCCAACAGACCATAAGGAGGTAAAGCAAGACATGAACAAGTACGAGTTAGCATTAGTTGTTAGTGCAAAAGTTGAAGACGAAGTACGTGATGCAGTTGTTGAGAAAGCAAAAGGATACATCACACGCTACAACGGCACTATCACAGAAGTAGAAGAATGGGGTAAGAAGAAATTAGCTTACGAAATTCAGAAAATGCATGAAGGCTTCTACTATTTCATTCAGTTTGAAGCAGACGCACAGTGCCCAGCGGAAGTTGAAAGACACGTTCGTATCATGGACAATGTATTAAGATACTTAGTCGTAAGAAAAGACGCATAATCTTATACAGAGTGGATTTAGAAGGCACCATTAATTGATCCGTTCAACCATTCACAGCAGAAACGAAGAGGTATTTACATGAACAAAGTAATTTTAATGGGACGCTTAACAAGAGATCCTGAGGTGAGATATTCCGCGGGAGAGAACGCATTGGCAATTGCCAGATATACACTGGCAGTAGACAGAAGATTCCGTCGTGACGGTGAGGCGACAGCAGATTTCATCAACTGTGTATCCTTTGGACGTACAGCTGAGTTTGCTGAGAAGTATTATCGTCAGGGACTTAAAATCGTTGTTTCAGGACGTATCCAGACAGGCAGCTACACCAATCGTGATGGCCAGAAGGTCTACACAACAGAGGTTGTAGTTGAGGAACAGGAGTTTGCTGAGAGCAAGTCAGCCAGCGATAATTACGCGGCTTCCCATCCTCAGACATCAGCACCTGCACCATCCATGCCGGCTCCGGGAGCAGCCAGTGCAGACGGCTTTATGAATATTCCGGATGGAATTGATGAAGAACTGCCGTTTAATTAGAGCTTATTACAAACTGATAGAATAAAATAGGAGGAAAGCAATCATGGCTTACAATAGAGGCGAAAGACCAGACTCTCCAATGAAGAGAAGAGGCGGCCGCAGAAGAAAAAAAGTTTGTGTATTCTGTGGTAAAGAGAATAACGAAATCGACTACAAGGATGTAGCAAAATTAAGAAAATATGTTTCTGAAAGAGGAAAAATCCTCCCAAGAAGAATCACAGGAAACTGTGCAAAACATCAGAGAGCACTGACAGTAGCTATCAAGAGAGCACGTCATATGTCTATGATGCCATACATCCAGGACTAATTCTGAAGATGAATAATAAAACCGCTGTTTTCCACAGTAAAAATTGTGGAGGCAGCGGTTTTTTGTATCACAGAAAATCATTTTGCAATCTTCCCGTGATATAAAAGCCCGGCAGGACCGCCTTGAGGTGGAACGGGAAAATTACCGGAAATGAAGCGGGCTGTAACGTTTTTGCAGTTAGTATGGTAAATCCTGTTGAAATCTGTTATAATACCTACAAAAGGGCGTTTTTCAACACGTTCCTGTACAGCGTGAAAGAGTAGTGACACTGTTTCCGGGCATGAAGTGAACAGCAACGTTGCACTCACGCGATTTGCTGTACAGAGGTAAATTAATAGAATGAAAAACGGAAAGAAAAATATGAATGATAAACTGAAATTAAAAGGGCACATGAAAGCTTTTATGAGGTGGCCTTTGATTCTCTCAGCTTTATTGATCGTACTTAATATTCTGGTATATTGCGTCAGCGTGAAGGCCGGACTTGTTGTATCGGCCGGAGTTCTTATTTATGTAGGGATTGCGGTCGTGGTACTTCGATGTCACAGACCTTTTATCGTAAATGAGCTGATTGCTTTTGCAAATCAGTACGATTCACTTGAGAAGAGAATTCTGGAGGAACTGGCTTTGCCCTATGCCATCATGGATATGAATGGCAGAATGATCTGGTCAAATAAGGTATTTGCAGAACTTACCGGAAAGGATCAGTTTTATAAGAAAAATATCAGCACAATTTTTCCAGATGTGACAGCTGATAAGCTTCCGGTTGCAGACAAGAAGGAAATCAGCGAGATCAGTACCCAGTTTGGAGAAAAGATTTACCGTGTTTCCATGCAGAGGGTAGAACTTGGTGAGATCGTGGCTGGCAGTGAGACGCTGGAGAATACAGACAAAAATGTCAGTCTTATCGCTATGTATATGTATGACGATACAGAACTGAAAGAGTATATCAAGAAGAATGAAGATAATAAGCTGGTTGTGGCATTGGCTTATCTGGATAACTACGAAGAAGCACTGGAGAGTGTGGAAGACGTGAGACGTTCTCTGTTGATTGCATTGATCGATCGAAAGATTACGAAATACTTTTCCAATTTTGACGGCCTTGTAAAGAAGCTTGAGAAGGATAAATACTTCCTTATCATGCGCCAGAGTTCTCTGGATACTCTGAAAGAGCAGAGATTCCATATTCTGGATGAAGTTAAGACTGTTAATATCGGAAATGAGATGGCAATCACGTTGAGTATCGGTGTCGGACTTAATGCCGCCACTTATATTCAGAACTATGAGTATTCCCGGATTGCCATAGAGATGGCGCTTGGACGTGGTGGCGATCAGGTTGTTATCAAGAACGGAAACAATATTACTTACTATGGCGGTAAAACCCAGCAGATGGAGAAGGCTACCCGCGTAAAGGCACGTGTAAAAGCACAGGCGCTAAAAGAGTTTATGAGTACCAAGGATCGCGTTGTGGTTATGGGGCATAAGATTACAGACGTGGATGCCCTGGGTGCCGGAATCGGTATTTACCGTGCAGGTAAGACACTTGGAAAACCTGTTCATATCGTAGTAAATGATCCGACGAAATCCATCCGCCCTCTGATTGCGGAATACACGAATAACTCAGAGTATGAGCCATCTATGTTTGTGGACAGCGCGCAGGCAAAAGACCTTATAGATAATAATACGGTAGTAGTTGTAGTTGATACGAACAGACCAAGCTATACCGAATGCGAAGAACTGCTGTATATGACAAAGACAGTTGTTGTACTGGATCATCACAGACGTGGCAGTGAGGTAATCGAGAATGCGGTGCTTTCTTATGTTGAGCCTTATGCATCATCAGCATGCGAGATGGTAGCAGAGATCCTGCAATATTTTTCAGACGATCTGCGCATCCGCAATATTGAGGCCGATTGTCTCTATGCGGGAATTGTGATTGATACAAATAACTTTACAACGCGCGCAGGAGTCCGTACTTTTGAAGCAGCTGCATTCTTAAGAAGAAGCGGGGCAGATGTGACGAGAGTGCGTAAGCTGTTGAGAGATGATCTGAAATCTTATCAGGCTCGCGCAGACGCAGTGCGGACAGCCCATATTTACAGAAACTGTTTTGCTATTTCTACATGTCCGAGCGAGAATCTGGACAGCCCTACAGTTGTAGGTGCGCAGGCTGCCAATGAACTTCTGAATATTGCAGGAGTTAAGGCATCTTTTGTACTGACACAGTACAATAATGAAATTTATATCAGTGCCCGTGCAATTGACGAGATCAATGTACAGGTAATGATGGAAAAGATGGGCGGAGGTGGTCATATGAATATTGCCGGTGCCCAGGTAAAGGCTTCTCCGGATGAAGTAGAGAGAATGCTCAAAGACATCATAGATCAGGAATATCAGGAGGAAAACATAAAATGAAAGTAATCTTACTTGAAGACGTAAAAGCACTTGGAAAAAAGGGACAGATTGTAAACGTTAGTGACGGATATGCAAGAAATATGATCCTTCCTAAGAAACTGGGACTGGAGGCAACTCCTAAGAATTTGAATGATCTGAAGCTTCAGAAAGCAAATGAAGAGAAAGTTGCCAAAGAAGTTTATGAAGCAGCACAGGCATTTGCCAAAGATCTTGAGACAAAAGAAGTCATCCTTACCCTGAAAACAGGAGAAGGCGGAAGAACATTTGGCTCAGTTTCTTCCAAAGAAATTTCAGAAGCTGCAAAGAAACAGTTAAATCTGGACATTGATAAAAAGAAACTGCAGCTGCCGGAGCCGATTCGTGTACTTGGTGTGACACAGGTACCTGTGAAATTACATCCTAAGGTAACCGGAACTCTTAAAGTATGGGTAAAAGAAGCGTAGGCTTTCCCTGGAGGGATAAAGAATGGAAGAAGCGCTGATTAAAAGAATACTCCCCCACAGCATGGAGGCAGAGCAGTCTGTAATCGGCTCAATGATCCTGGATAGAGATGCGATTCTTGTTGCATCTGAGATACTTACCAGTGACGATTTTTATCAGAAACAGTATGGCATCATATTTGATGCGATGGTAGAGTTATGTAATGAAGGGAAACCGGTAGATCTGGTGACCCTTCAAAATCGTTTAAAAGAGAAGGAACTGCCGCCGGATATCAGCAGCATGGAATATGTAAGAGATCTGATTTCGGCGGTCCCTACATCTGCCAACGTGAAGTATTATGCGAACATTGTCAGCGAGAAAGCGGTTTTGCGAAGACTGATCAAAGCAAATGAGGAGATTGCAAATACCTGTTATCTGGAAAAAGAGAATACAGAAGTGATTCTGGAGGAAGCGGAGAAAAAGCTGTTTAACATTCTTCAGAGACGTAACAATGAGGAATATGTGCCGATTCAGCAGGTTGTCCTCAATGCGATCAATAACATTGAGAAGGCATCGAAACTGAAAGGTTCTGTAACAGGTATCCCGACAGGTTTTGTGGATCTGGATTACAAAACTTCCGGAATGCACCCGTCAGATCTGGTTCTGATCGCAGCACGTCCTTCTATGGGAAAGACGGCTTTCGTTCTGAATATTGCCCAGTATATGGCGTTTCGTAAAGATGTCACAGTTGCGATATTCAGTCTGGAAATGTCAAAGGAACAGCTTGTCAACCGACTTCTTGCAATGGAATCACATGTCGATTCCCAGAATATGAGAACCGGTAATCTGAAAGACGAGGACTGGACGAAGCTGGTAGAAGGTGCAGATATTATTGGTAAATCGAATCTGATCATTGACGATACACCAGGTATCTCTATCGCAGAAATGCGATCCAAATGCCGTAAATATAAGCTGGAACATAATCTTGGGATTATTATGATCGACTACCTGCAGCTGATGAGCGGAAGTGGTAAAAGTGATTCCCGTCAGCAGGAGATCTCAGATATTTCCCGTTCACTGAAAGCTCTTGCAAGAGAGCTGAATGTGCCGGTAATCGCATTATCGCAGCTTAGCCGTGCGGTAGAACAGCGTCCGGATCACAGACCGATGCTTTCCGACCTTCGAGAGTCAGGAGCCATTGAGCAGGATGCCGATGTGGTAATGTTTATCTACCGAGATGATTATTATCATAAAGATACAGAGAAGAAAGATATCGCGGAGATCATCATTGCAAAGCAGAGAAATGGTCCGATCGGAACCGTTGAACTGGTATGGCTGCCGAGATATACACAGTTTGTAAATATGAAGAAATAAAGTTACTGTTCAGTACTCCATTATTTTGCGAGAAGTTTTGGATTGTAAAGGAAAGGATTCTGAATAGTTGTGAAATAAGAAATATACAGGACGAATGCAGAAGGCGAATGCCGGGAGCAATCGTCCTGTTTTGGTATTGAGAGACAATTTGGAGAAGAATTTGTCAATGGGATTTTCTTGCAATTCACTATAAGGATTTTTATAATAAAGTGTGAGAGACTTTGCTGTTTAATCAAATCAGGTTTATGATCTAAACGGCAAGTCAGCAGACAGGAGGGATAGCATGGAGCAACGGTATACTGTGACACAGGCAGCGGAAATCCTCGGCGTGAGGGCATCAGTTCTCCGGTACTGGGAGGAAGAACTGGAACTGAGGATCTGCAGAAACGAGCAGGGACATCGTTACTACACCGGAAATGATATTACGCTTCTGGCTAATATAAAGGAACTTAAGAAGAGAGGACTTGCTTTACGTGCGATTAAAGAACTGCTTCCCAGAATTTCAAGGACAGCTCCCGGAAGCACAGACAGTAAAGTGAAACTCCTGGAAGATGAGCAGCCTGAGAGAGAAAAACTTCTGGAATTTCAGAAAATCCTGGAGCGCCTGATCACGCAGGAATTACATATGAAAAAAGAAGGAGAAGACCAGTGCCGGGATCTGGATGAGGCGATACGCAATCGTCAACTTGCAAGAAAGGAAGCAGCAGTTACGCTGGAGAAAAAGAATAGAGGAAATAAAAAAAAGGGAAAAAGACACCTTTAAAAATTATTTTGGGAGAGATATTGAAATACTTGAAAAATAAAAAACAGCTTCATTTCTAATTGAACAGAAATGAAGCTGTTTTTAAATTCATAAATTATTCTGCCGGATGAATAGCTTCTGTTGGACAGGCATCAGCGCATGTTCCACAATCTAAGCAAGCATCAGCGTCGATTACATAATGCTCATCTCCCTGAGAGATAGCTTCTGCAGGACATTCACCTTCGCATGTTCCACAGCTTACACATTCGTCTGAAATTACATATGCCATAATTATAATCCTCCTTATTATAATAACGTTTTAGTGCCCCTATTGGGGTTCTGAACTCATTTTAATATATCTTTGTCGGAATTACAAGTATAAAATCAGATACATTATAAAATAATATCAAGTTAGATTGTGCTTACTTTGAGACTGCGTTTCTTTCGTGTCCTTTGCGCTTTGAAGGACTGTCTTATTTGCATTATTTTCTGAAATTGCTATAGGAAAAGTTTTGAAAAATAGGTTATGAACATACAAAAAAAATAAGACTGTCAAAAAAATAATGCGTTTTTTCTAAATTTATTGACAATTTAAAAATAGAAAGGTATAGTAAAGGTAGTTGCAAAGAGGCATGACATAGAAAGTTGTGCCTCTTTTGTTCCGTAAGGACTGCTGACTGTGAGACGGATAGCAGTCTGTAACAAGAAGTCAGAAAACAGTAGAGAGAATGGAGGAAGAAGAATGAAAAAAGCATTGGCAATTGGACTTGCAGCAGTAATGGCAGTTTCTATGAGTGCACCGGTATTTGCGAGTGATGACAGCGAAAGTGGTGCAGGAATCGCAAAAGAAGATCTCAAGATTGGTGCGATTTATATCGGTGATGAGAACGAAGGTTATACAGCAGCTCACATGGCTGGAATTGATGAGATGGTAGAAAATCTTGGTCTTGATGATTCTCAGGTTATTGAGAAAACTCTGATCGGTGAAGATGAAGGATGCTACGATGCAGCAGCAGACCTTGCAGACCAGGGATGCCAGATTATTTTTGCAAACAGCTTTGGACATGAAACTTATATCCTGGAAGCAGCAGGAGAGTATCCGGACGTACAGTTCTGTCATGCGACAGGAACTCAGGCAGCATCCAGCGGACTTTCCAATATGCATAACTACTTTACAAACATCTATGAAGCACGTTATGTATCCGGTGTAGTGGCAGGTCTGAAACTCAATCAGATGATCGAAGACGGCACTGTAAAAGAGGATGCATGTAAGATCGGTTACGTAGGTGCATTCCCTTATGCAGAGGTTATTTCCGGATATACTTCTTTCTATCTTGGCGCAAAGAGCGTATGCCCGTCTGCAACAATGGAAGTAAAATATACAAACAGCTGGGCAAGCTTTGACCTTGAAAAAGAATGCGCAGATGCTTTAATTTCTGATGGCTGCGTACTTATCAGCCAGCACGCAGATACAACAGGTGCTCCTACAGCATGTGAGGCAGCCGGCGTTCCTTGCGTTGGTTATAACATTGATATGACATCTGTTGCTCCGAATACAGCACTTACTTCCGCATCTATGGACTGGGGTGTATATTACACATATGCAGTACAGTGCATGATTGATGGAACAGCTATTGACACTGACTGGTGCAAAGGATTTGCAGAAAGCGCAGATAAGATCACATCTCTCAATGATAAAGTTGTAGCTGAAGGCACAGAAGAGAAAGTAAAAGAAGTAGAAGACGCGATCAGTGATGGTTCTCTTCATGTATTTGACACTTCTACATTTACAGTAGATGGTAAAGAACTTGATACATATGAGAAAGACGGAACAGAATATATTTCTGACGGATATTTCCATGAATCTGAATATGGTTCAGCACCGGCATTCGACATTGCAATCGACGGAATCACATCTATCACAGAATAAAGAATGAAACTGGCGGAGCTGCTTGTCGGCAGCTCCGCTTTTTTGTATGAACAGATAAAAGGAGGGAACGATAGTGGGAGAAAACTATGCACTTGAACTTAGAGATATTTCCAAGCGTTTCGGTTCAGTACAGGCAAACGACCATGTGAATCTCACACTGAGAAAATCAGAGATTCTTGCCATCCTCGGAGAGAATGGAAGCGGTAAGACTACTCTGATGAATATGATTTATGGAATTTATTATCCGGACGAAGGACATATCTTCGTAAATGGAAAAGAAGTAACGATCCGCTCGCCAAAAGATTCCTACGAACTGGGAATTGGTATGGTGCATCAGCATTTCAAACTGGTAGATGTACTGACAGCAGCCGAGAATATTGTTCTGGGACTTCCTGGAAAAGGGAAACTGGATATGAAGAAGATCACAGAAGATATCCAGAAACTGGTAGATAAATATGGATTTGAACTGGATCTTTCCCAGAAGATTTACGAAATGTCTGTATCCCAGAAGCAGACAGTTGAGATCATAAAGATGTTATATCGTGGGGCAAGAATCCTGATTCTTGATGAGCCGACTGCGGTTCTGACACCTCAGGAAGCTGACCGGTTATTTGATATTCTGAGAAATATGCGTAAAGATGGCTGTTCCATTATGATCATTACACATAAGCTGCAGGAAGTGCTGGCTTTATCTGACCGCGTTGCGATTCTAAGAAAAGGAAAATATATAGATACGGTAGAAACAGCACGGGCAAATGCACAGAGTCTGTCAGAGATGATGGTAGGAGGCAGAGTAGACCTGAATATCGACCGTCCTGAGCCAGAGAATGTGAAACCGAGACTGATCATTAAGGGGCTGAATTGCAAAGATAAAGACGATGTGAAAACGCTTGATGACATTGATCTTACTGTAAATACAGGTGAGATTCTTGGTATCGCCGGAATTTCCGGAAGCGGACAGAAAGAATTTCTGGAGGCGATCGCAGGACTTCAGGAGCTGGAGAGTGGTTCCATCATCCTGCTTGACGATAATGGAAAGGGTATGGAACTTGCCGGAATGGATTCCATTTCTATCAATAAAGCAGGAATCAGCCTTGCCTTTGTACCGGAAGACCGTATCGGTATGGGACTTGTGGGTGATATGGATATGACTGATAATATGATGCTTCGAAGCTACCGAAATGGAAAAGGTCCTTTCCTGGACCGAAAAGGTCCGAAAGCTCTGGCTTTGAAGATCAAGGAGCAGCTTGAGGTTATGACTCCAAGTATCTCAGCACCTGTCCGTCAGATGTCAGGAGGAAATGTCCAGAAGGTTTTAGTAGGAAGAGAAATTGCCCAGAATCCGAAGGTACTTCTTGTAGCGTTCCCGACACGAGGCGTGGATGTCAACACTTCTCATGTTATTTACAGACTGTTAAATGAACAGAAAGAAAAAGGTGTTGCAGTAGTCTGTGTAATCGAGGATCTGGATGTGGTTCTTGAACTGTGTGACAGAATCGCAGTGTTCTGTGGAGGTAAGATCAGCGGAATCGCAGATGGAAGAACTGCGACAAAAGAAGGAATCGGACTTCTTATGACGAAACATGAAAAAGGAGGGACGCAGGCATGAAGAAAGAACCTCTCTTACAGGTAAGTAAAAGAAGAAATAAAGCCGGATGGCAGGAGCGTCTTCTGATCCGCTTTATTGCATTGCTTCTGGCCCTGATCGTATGCGGTGCGGTGATCGTTGCACTGGTAAAGATGAATCCGGTAGATGTTTATAAAGCAATCTGGGATGGTGCCATGGGCTCAGAACGTCGTCTATGGCAGACGATACGAGACACAATGGTTCTGTTGTGTATTTCCATTGGACTTGCACCTGCATTTAAAATGAAATTCTGGAATATCGGTGCGGAAGGCCAGATTCTGATCGGTGGAGCTTGCTCAGCAGCTGTTATGATTTATGCTGGGGACAAAATGCCAACAGGATTACTTTTGATCGTAATGTTTGTGGCAAGTGCACTTGGCGGAATGATCTGGGGAATGATCCCGGCAGTATTTAAGGCACACTGGAATACAAATGAAACTTTATTTACTCTGATGTTAAACTATGTTGCCATGCAGGTTATTACATATTGCATCGTATTCTGGGAAAATCCGAAAGGTTCCAACACAGTCGGCATTATCAATCAGGCTACAAAGGCAGGATGGCTTCCGGAACTTTTCGGGCAGAAATATGGCTGGAATGTTGTGATCGTTCTGGTTCTGACAGTAGGAATGTTTATTTATCTGAAATATTGCAAACAGGGTTATGAGATCGCAGTAGTTGGTGAGAGCGAGAATACAGCCAGATATGCAGGTATTCAGGTAAAAAAAGTTATTGTCCGTACAATGGCTATTTCCGGTGCAATCTGTGGTATCGCAGGTTTCGTTATCGTAAGTGGTGCAAGCCATACAATTTCTACTGCAACTGCAGGTGGCAGAGGTTTTACCGCTATCATCGTTGCATGGCTTTCAAAATTTAACACATTTATCATGGTTGCGGTTTCTTTTGGTATCGTATTTATGAATCAGGGTGCTGTGCAGATTGCAACTCAGTATGGTCTGAATGAGAATGCTTCAGATGTTCTTCTGGGAATCATTTTGTTTTTCCTGATCGGTGCAGAATTCTTTATCAACTACAGAGTAAAGCGTGCAAAGAAATAGGAGGTAGATGCAATGAGTGTACTGATAATTTTTATTCAAAAAGCAATTGTCCAGGGCATCTGTATTCTGTATGGTGCGCTTGGCGAAATTATGACAGAGAAATCCGGTAACCTTAATCTGGGTATTCCGGGAATTATGTATATGGGCGGCATTTCAGGTCTGATGGGAGCATTTCTTTATGAGAAAGACAATCCGAATCCAAATGCACTTATCGGTGTTTTAATATCGTTTTTATGTGCATTTGCGTGTGCGGCTATCGGTGGTCTGATCTATAGTATTCTGACTATTACACTTCGTGTAAATCAGAATGTAACAGGTCTTGCCCTTACCATCTTTGGTACAGGATTTGGTAACTTCTTTGGTGGTTCTATTTCCAAGCTTGCAGGTGGTGTAGGACAGATTTCCGTAAAAGTAACGGGAAGCGCTTATACGGCGAAAATCCCAGGTTTATCTAAGATACCGGTCATCGGAGGGATTTTCTTTAATTATGGATTCCTGACATATTTATGTATCATTGCAGCAGTTGTACTGTCATATTTTCTGTTTAAGACCAGAGCTGGTTTAAGCCTTCGTGCAATCGGTGAGAATCCGGGAACTGCAGATGCGGCAGGTATCAATGTTATTAAGTATAAATATCTGTCTACCTGTATCGGTGCAGGACTGGCAGGACTCGGCGGACTTTATTTCGTAATGGAATATTCAGGTGGTACCTGGACAGATAATGGATTTGGAGATCGTGGATGGCTTGCAGTTGCGCTTGTAATCTTTGCACTTTGGAAACCATTAAATGCAATCTGGGGAGCATTCCTGTTTGGAGCACTTTATATCCTGTATTTGTATATTCCGGGACTGGGACGAAGCATGCAGGAAGTATTTAAGGCATTGCCATATGTGGTAACAATCATTGTGTTGATATTTACAAGTTTCCGAAAGAAGAAAGAACATCAGCCGCCTGCCGCGCTGGGACTTCCATATTTCAGGGAAGAAAGATAATAAAATTAGGCGTTTGCGGTTGATTCCAGAGTAAAATAGTATTATAATATCAGAAGCTAGAAAAGCTAAGTAGTAAGTGTACGTATGCCTTGAGTTTGCAGGATGAATGCGGGACAGAGGATATGGAAACGATAATGCTGAATAAAAATTAAGGAGGAAATTTACAATGGCTAAAGTGACAAAAGATATGCTGATCGGTCAGCTTCTTCAGGTAGATGCGAATATCGCACCAATTCTTATGAGAGCAGGAATGCACTGCCTTGGATGCCCGTCTTCTCAGATGGAATCTCTCGAAGAAGCAGCTATGGTTCATGGACTGGATGCAGATGTACTTGTTAACCAGATCAATGATTTTCTTGGAGAATAATCAGCTGGCTGATTAAAGCAATATGTAAAAAATGGGATGTTCTGATTAATTTCAGGACATCCCATTTTTTGTGAAAATTTCTTATAACTGCACTAATTGCTGAAGTGCGGAGGCAGAGATAAGTTCTCCATGTTCTGTCAGGTATGCTTCACCTGAAGCTGTGAAAGCTCTTCCACGTCCATATTCAGTAAGAATATTGCATACCCTGTTAAAGTCTTCCGGGGAGAGAGAGGACTGGTGAACAACCAGCTTATAAATCTCATCTGCCGGATCCTTATAGAGCGTGTTAGCACCTGAGAAATAGCCGTTCAATCCATGTGCTGCGGCGATTACATCATCCAGTGTATCGAACTCGTAAAGGCGGATAAGATTTACATCAGGAACCTGAGTATCATCTTTCTCGCCTGCAGTGTTACCCTGAGACGCGTTCTTCTCTTTTGCCTGGGAACTCTTTACCTTTGCCTCATAAAGTTTCTGGAAAATATCGATGATATTGTCAGCTCCGTCAAGCTGAACAGTATCTGACTTCTCATTTCCTTTAAATGGCGCAAATTTGGAAAAGCGTGTATCCAGTTCTTCCGGATCTTCTACTTTGGTGATGATCAGGATGATACTCTCAGTGCTTACCGGGATTGCTTCGATCATTAATGGAATATTATCTGCTTCAAAACCAAACTGTATCTGCGCCTGCTGCATCATATCGCGAAAAAGCTTTTTGGCTTTATCAGTACCATAGGCTAATTCACTGATACGGATCTGATGACTTTCAAGGTCTTCTCTTGTCAAGGTGCAGCGTATCTGGTTGTCATTGATTTTTTCTATCTTCATGTTGTCACATCCTATCCTAAATAGCGTTGCAAATTACATACAATTTTATACACTATATTATATAACAGAGAACAGCAAAATGTAAAGATGAGTAATCAGCATAAATATTAAATTTTTGGAAACAAAACGGTAAAAATTACATAAATGCAGAAAAGCTCTTGCGTCAAAACAAAAAACAGGTATAATAAAAAAAGAAGAAACAATAAATCTGCGGTTCGTATAAACGAAGATTTGAAATGTTACTGAGAACGAAGAAACCAGTAACTCTGAAACATTAACTCTAATGATTTACTTACATTACTGAGCAACAGTAATCTATTTATTTCAAAACCTCATTGTCGATTATTCATACGGCGTTCCTGCCGTGACAATGTACAGGTAAATTCCCAGGATAAGATAAGTACAGCAGGGATATTGTTTTTTCAACAGCCGATGAGGTGCTTTCTAAAATCTTATTTTTAAAGGAAAGGAGGTAAGCTTACGGAAAATATATCACGGGCAACAAAAAAGGTCCTGCGTAAACCACTGAAAAAAGAACTTGAGAGTTACTTTGAACAGGGAATCCCTTTGTACCTTGATGGTACACCAAGTAACCCCAAATCGATTGCAAAAGCCTGTCAGATTGCAGAAGGTGGTGGCTATATGCGGGATTACGTAGAAGATGAAAAAGGACGGATCGCTCGTGTAGATTTTGATTTCGTCAAAAACAAATAACAAAAGAAAAAGCTGCCCGAACAGATTCCGGACAAGTCCCCCGTGTCCATAATGCCTTCGGGCAGCAAAAAACATAGAAATCTTAAATAATCTAAAAAAATTATGAAAAATGGTTTTTCGCAATACAATTGTAATAATTTATGATATACTAATACCAGAAGCAACATCACACCGAAAGGAAGAAAAATATGGATAAAAAATATAAACCAATAGTTGCAGTTGTGGTATTGGTCATTCTCGTTGCAGTACTTGGAATTGTCAGTCATGTAGTGATGAAGTATATCCCATCAGGTGAGAAGATGGATTTAAATGAGTATTATGGAGAAATGGCAGAGGGCGAGATCGCAATAGTTCTGGGAACTGAGAAACTGGATGAGCGCGGCCTGGTAGACGGAGACAGAGTTTATCTGCCTCTGAATGTAGTCAATACATATCTGAATCAGAGATACTACTGGGATTCTGCGAATCAGCAGGTACTTTATGCAACTCCATCAGAGCTTACCACGGTAGCTGCATCATCTGAGTCAGGTGACCAGGTATGGCTGAAGGACGATACAGTATATCTGAATCTCACCTATATACAGCAGTATACAGATATCGATGCGTATATCAGTAAGGAGCCATACAGAATTGCCATACAGTATCAGTTTGATAATATAAAGACTGTTACAGTTAAAAAGAATACAAGTATACGTTACCGCGGAGGAATTAAATCACCGGTTGTCACTTCGGTAAAGAAAGGGGCACAGCTTCGACTTATTGAGGAACTGGATAACTGGGATCAGGTAGCCACAGATGATGGATATATTGGCTATATAGATAAGAAGAATGTCGGTAAAGCATCGGAGACAACTTTCGACAGAAATTTTGAGAGAGAACAGTATTCATACCTGACAATGGATGGAAAGGTCAATATGGTATGGCATCAGGTTACTTCTACGGATGCAAATGCTTACTTTGCAGATGCAACAGCAAATATGACAGGTGTAAACGTAATTTCACCGACATGGTTCTATCTGCTTGATACATCTGGAAATATTGCAAACATATCAAGTGCAGATTACGTAGCACAGGCTCATGAGAAAGGACTTAAAGTCTGGGGGCTGATCGATAACTTTACACAGGAAGTAAGTACGACCGAGACACTTTCAAATACTGCGGCAAGACAGAATATTATCAGTCAGCTGATTCAGGCTGCGACAAGTGTGGGAATGGATGGCATCAATGTGGACTTCGAGTCTCTCAGCGAAGATGTTGGAATTCATTTTCTGGAGTTCCTGAGAGAACTTTCTATAGAGTGTCATAAGAATAATCTGGTCCTTTCTGTGGATAATCCGGTTCCGGAAGATTTCACCAGTCATTATGACCGCGCTGAACAGGGAAGAGTTGTCGATTACGTGATCATTATGGGATATGATGAACATTATGTGGGATCTGAAGCGGGCTCTGTCGCATCTCTTCCATGGGTAGAACAGGGAATTCAGGATACTCTGGCAGAAGTTCCGGCAGAGCGTGTGATCAATGCAGTACCGTTCTATACCAGATTGTGGAGAACTACTGGCGGAAATGTAACCAGTGAGGCAATTGGTATGGATCAGGCGCAGCAGGTGATTTCCGAGAATAATGTGGAAACCTATTGGGATAAGACGACATCTCAGAATTATGGAAAATATGATATTGATAATTCTACCTATCAGATCTGGATTGAGGATTCTCAGTCAATCGCGGAGAAGGTTAAGCTTGTGTCGAAATACAATCTTGCAGGAGTTTCTGCATGGAAACTTGGATTTGAAAATAGCGGTATCTGGCAGGTAATTAGTGATAATCTGAATTAGAATAAAAAACATCTCTTGAGACATATATTAAGTATAGTAATTAGAAAGTGATAAGCTTTTGAATCTTGCAGATAATGTCTCAGGAGGTGTTTTTTATTATGAAAAAATATGGACTGGAGCTGCTTATGGCGTGTCTGCTTCTTGTGAGTTTCCTGATCTTATCAAAGCAGGCTGCGCAGGTAGCGGGCACTATGGCAACAACTGATAATTCAAAGACTATTCTGGTGGATGCGGGACATGGCGGCGCGGACCCGGGAATGATCGGAGTGGGCGGACTGGAGGAAAAAGGAATTAATCTTCAGATTGCCATGAAACTGAGAGAAATTCTGGAGAAAAAAGGTTTTACCGTAATTATGACAAGGGAAGAGGATAAGGGACTTTATGATGAGGAAAGCAGGAATCAGAAAGCACAGGATATGCAGCGGAGAATTGCGCTGGTAAAGGAGTGTAAGCCGGTATTATGTATCAGCATTCACCAGAACAGTTATCAGGATTCGGCAGTTTACGGACCTCAGGTATTTTATTATGAAGATTCTGCTCAGGGAAAAAGTCTGGCAGAACTGATTCAGGAGAAATTAAACACCAGGCTGGATGTAAAGCGCCCGCGCGTGGCGAAAGGGAATAAGACTTATTATCTGCTGAAAAGAAGTGAAAGTGTTCTGAATATTGTGGAGTGTGGTTTTCTGACGAATCCACAGGAGGCAGAGCTGCTCCAGACAGATGAATATCAGCTTAAAGTAGCAGATGCGATATCTGAGGGAATCGATGCGTATTTCAGTAAGAATAAATAGCAAAAAATTATAACATAGCTGCTTAAGTGATAAGTGGGATAATTCTTTACGGATTGCAAGGGATAGTTGATAAAATTGTTTATTTTATGTGAACTGACTTTTAATAGGAAGAGTTTTTTGCTATACTGATACAGATTTGAGTGGACTATAGCAAATGCTATAGTCAGAATACAAATATAGTAAAAACATACAGGGAGAAATTATGCTTGGAATAATTTATCTGATTCTTGCGGGAATACTGGGATATAAAGCTTCAAAGATACTGATAGAAGAGGGAACGAAGTTTTCTTTTATTAATCGTATCTGGCTTACCCTGCCAGCTTCGTTTGGAGTAGGCACGCTTTTGCTGACTTGGGTAGTGTATATCATTTCGTGGTTTTTCAGTGTGATTGGAAAAGTAAAAAATCCACTTTTATATGGAAATGCTATTGGAATGGCAGGCGTATTGATATTTATAATACTGATCGAAGTACAGAAATACAGAAGCCATTCAAGTTTGATAAGATCAAATATGGAGATAGGTCTGACTGAGCAGATTGATCAGGACAGGAAATTAAAGAAAAAGAGCAGAAAGTTCTCTATGGATAACCTGATAACAGATAAAAGCAGATTTAAGAAGGAATTAATCCTGTTTGGACTGCTGGCAGCATTTATTACATATATGATGTTCTATGTTTTCTACATGAAAGATGGAATTCTGTATTCTGGACTGACTGTATATGGAGACTATGCGCCACATACGGCTATGATACGTTCTTTTTCTATGGGGAATAATTTCCCGACACAGTATCCTCATTATGGAGGAGCAGATGTAAAATACCATTTTATGTTTCAGTTTCTGGCAGGAAATCTGGAATATCTGGGAATGCGCATGGATGTTGCTTATAATATTGTGAGCCTTACTTCATTGACTGGCTTTCTTATGCTGTTGTATCAGCTGGCACTTCGGATCACAGGGAAAATGTGCTGCGGTGTTTTAACGATTTTTCTGTTTTTCTTCAGAAGCGGCATGGCTTTTTTTAGATTTGTGTGGGAACATATACAGGCTGGAAATTTGCTGGAGACTTTGACTGAGAATGTTTCTTTCATTGGATATACGACCAATGAAAATTGGGGATTGTGGAACTTTAATGTTTATCTGAATCAGAGACATCTGGCATTTGGGCTTCTTATGGTGACGCTTGCATTATATCTGTTTATGGACTGGCTGGAAGCTGGGACAATGCATGAGGAAAAAGGCTTCGTCTGGATGAAGAAAAGGCTTTTTTCAAAAGAAGGATGGAGAAGCAGAAATCTGGAGCAGGCATTGCTTATGGGATTGTTTCTCGGATTGTGTGCATTCTGGAATGGGGCCGCAGTAATCGGCGGATTGCTGATTCTGTGCGGATTTGCAGTTTTTTCGGATGGAAAACTGGATTATCTGATCATGGCCGCAGTGACGATTTTCTTTTCATATCTCCAGACAAAAATATTTATTTCTGGAAGTGCGATGAGTCCGCAGATTTATCTGGGATTTCTGGCGGAAGATAAGACTGTCTGGGGAGTGGTGCAATATCTGTTCTGGATGAGTGGAGTGTTTTTTCTTGGTCTGTTAGTGCTGGTGTGGTTTATGAGAAGGCGGGAGAGAGCAATTTTGCTGGGATTTATCTTTCCAACAATTTTTGCGTTTGTACTTCTGATGACACCGGATATTAATGTAAATCATAAATATATCATGATTTCTTATGCGTTTCTGACAATCTTCTGGGCATGGACAATATGCAATCTCTGGACAGGGGAAAGAGTGAATCGGAATGTTCAGATTGCAGATGAAAGAAAGACCGAAGATATAGAAAATGAAATAAAAAAAGAAACCAGCCAGTCAGACGTTAAGACTGGTAGAGATAGAAAAATCAGGAAATTTGCCGGGAAGGTACTGGCAGCAATATTAACCATATGTCTTAGCATAACCGGAATTTATGATTTTGCGGTGATTGTGAAGGGAAATGGTCCGGGCAGACGTGTGGCTGTAAATATGAACAGTGATCTTACCTGCTGGCTTGCAGAACATCTGGATAAAAATGATCTGCTTCTGACTCCGGAATATAGTATGAATGAGGTGACAATGTCTGGTGTGATGCTTTATTGTGGATGGCCGTATTATGCATGGTCGGCAGGATATGACACGAATTACAGAGCAGCGCAGGCGGTAACGATTTATACGACATCCGACAGTGAGACTTTAAAAAGCACTGTAAAACAGGAGAAGATTACTTATATTCTGTTTGAAGAAGGCTCTGAGTTTGAACAGCAGGTGTGTCAGGAAGAAACAATTGCTGCGACATATGAGAAGGTTTACGAGACTCAGGATGGAAGAATCCGGATATATAAAACGAATTAAGCAAATTGAGAAGCGGTTATCTGGCTATGAGTAAATAGCAAAAGAGGAAAGGTTTAGCCGCTTGATTAATAAACGAATAGGAGGAGATACGGATGAAAAAATGGGCACCACGAGTGCTTCTGGCGGCAGCGCTTGCAGGACTGTCTGCTTTTTTACTGAAAGGGGATGTATGGACATTCTGGACATGGTGGCTGTTGGCGTTTCTGATGGGAATGGTGGCAATGCCGCTGACTGGGAGACTGTTTGCAGGATTTGAAGATAAGGGCTGGATGTTTTCTAAAGTGCTGGCAATTACGGTTACAGGATTTCTTACATGGCTGCTTGTGACGGTAAAGATTCTGCCGTTTACTGCGCTGACATGTATTGGCGTGTCTCTGGCGTGTGCTGTTGGATGTGGTATTTTATACCATTTTCAGGTGAAGAAGGGAATTGACTGTATTCCGACCGGAAAGGGAAATCTGGTTTACTGGGAGGAAATCCTGTTTTTTGCATTCTTTTTGATGTGGACATATTTTGCAGGATTCCGTCCGCAGGCTTATGGAACTGAGAAGTTTATGGATTATGGTTTTATGGAAGCCATGATGCGGAGTACGACACTGCCGGCAAGGGATCTGTGGTATTCAGAAGGTACTATCAATTATTATTATGGCGGACAGTATTTTGCAGTATTTCTCACGAAATTAACAGGAAGTAAAGTAGAGCTTACCTACAATCTGATGAGAACTTTTGTGGCGGCATTTGCTTTTGTTCTTCCTTTTTCACTGGTTTATCAGATGTCTGTGGACAAGCTAAAGGGAAATCTGACAGGAAAGAAACGATATGTGCCGGTGTTAGCGGGAATCACTGCCGGTCTTTCCGTATCGATTGCGGGAAATATGCATTATGTGGTTTATAGTAAGATTATTCCGTGGATTCAGAAACTTCAGGGAAAAGAAGTGGACAGTTACTGGTTCCCGGATGCAACCCGCTATATCGGATATAATCCGGATGTGCTGGAGGATAAGACAATCCATGAATTTCCATGCTATTCCTTTGTTCTGGGTGATCTTCATGCGCATGTGGTAAATGTAATGTTTGTGCTTTTTCTGGTTGGACTTCTGTATACATGGATGCGTAGTGTACGTATGAGAGAGGCTGTGATCGAGAGACCTGGAAGAAAGCAGTTCTGGAAGAGACAGCTGCTGATACCACATATTATCCTGGCAGCAGTAATGATAGGAATGTTCCGGTTTACAAATTTCTGGGATTTCATCATTTATTTTGTTGTAACCGGTGGAGTGGTGCTTTTTACAAACATTGTCCAGTTTGAGGGGAAAGTAAAGAAGATATTGTCGGTGACGGTGGTACAGGCTGTTGAGATCATCGTGATCTCTTATGTGGTTTCTCTGCCGTTTACGCTACAGTTTGACAGTATGTTTAAGGGTGTCGGAATTGCACAGAATCACTCTATGATTCATCAGCTTTTGATTCTTTGGGGACTGCCTGTATTTCTGACAGTATTGCTGATCGTCTGCATTATCTGGGAAAAACTTCGCGGTGGAGCAAACCGGAGTCTGTATCGACTGATGAAAGCAATTTCCGTACCAGATTTGTTTGTGATTATTATGGGGCTTTGTGCAATCGGACTGATTGTAATTCCGGAGTTTGTTTATGTAAGAGATATTTACGAAAGCAGAAATGCCAGAGCGAATACGATGTTTAAGCTGACTTATCAGGCGTATATGTTGTTTGGAATGACCATGGGATATGGGATTTTCCGAATGCTGGCGACAGCACGTAAGAAGGTAGTTAAGGTTCTGTCTGTTATCGGACTGGTGCTGCTTTGCTGGACATTTGGATATTTTGGAAACAGTGTTCATGCATGGTTTGGAAATGTATGGAATGTATCAGAGTATAAGGGCCTGAATGCGACCTCTTTCCTGGAGAATAGTTTTGTGGAGGACGTGGCTGGCATTCAGTGGCTGAAGAAGAATGTCAAGGGTTCACCGGTTGTGCTTGAGGCGAATGGGGACAGTTATAGTGAATATGAAAGAGTTTCTGCTATGACTGGTCTGCCGACAGTGCTGGGCTGGTATGTACACGAATGGCTCTGGAGAGATGATACTGCGGATCTGAATCAGAAGAGTGCGGATATTGAGAGTATTTATACTTCTGCGGATCAAGAATATGTGAGAGAACTCCTGGAGGAGTATGATGTTTCTTATATTTTTGTCGGTTCTACGGAGCGGGAGAAATATG
The DNA here is from genome assembly GCF_037890165.1 of Blautia sp. HCN-1074. Lineage (NCBI taxonomy): Bacteria > Bacillati > Bacillota > Clostridia > Lachnospirales > Lachnospiraceae > Blautia > Blautia sp. HCN-1074. The sequence goes on along the minus strand of NZ_JBBKBP010000006.1, from coordinate 30,263 downwards.
GGGAGCAGCTGAATGAAGAAGTCTTGAATTCTGTTGGAACGGTGGTGTTCCGGGATGAGAATTATGGGACTTATATTTTGAAGGTTGAGAAATAATAGCAGAACAAAAATGGCGGCTTTAGGACCGCTGTTTTTGTTTGCTGGCAAAGGGACGCGTAGAAAAATAATTCATTTTGTGTGCGGTTTCGGGAACTAAGATATTCTAAGCCGCCAAAAATCTGCTAAAGGCATGAGAAATCAGAGCCAAACTCGCCTGCGGCTCAGACAGTGTCTCTGATTTCTCATAACGCATATTTTTGGCGGCTAAGAATATCTTAGTTCCCTGCAAATGCACACAAAATGAATTATTTTTCTACACTGGTTCTGGCTGTGAAAGTAGAGAAGGTGTGTTGCTGGATTGGATTGGATAGGAAATCGTAATAAATGTAGAGACAAAATCATAAAAATCGTGTACAATATGAAGTATGAGATAAAATAATAAAAATATATGAGATAAAAAGAAGGCAGGAAATTAATGAGAGCAGAAGTTGTATCCATGACTGCGGATAGGCTTGATATGGAAGCGATTCGTCGTGGTGGAGAAATTTTAAAACAGGGTGGTCTGGTGGCATTTCCTACGGAGACGGTGTATGGTCTTGGCGGAGATGCTTTGAATCCACAGGCGTCTATGAAAATTTATGCTGCGAAGGGAAGACCGTCGGATAATCCTCTGATCGTGCATATTGCGGAGTTTGATAAGCTGGCTCCGATCGTGGCTGAGGTTCCGGAGAAGGCGAAGATTCTGGCTGAGAAATACTGGCCGGGACCGCTTACTATGATTCTTCCGAAGTCTGATCTGGTACCGCAGGAGACTACGGGAGGTTTGGACAGTGTGGCTGTTCGTTTTCCGAGTGACAGGATCGCGCAGGAACTGATTAAAGCTGCTGGTGGTTATGTGGCGGCGCCGAGTGCAAATACTTCGGGAAGACCGAGTCCGACTACTGCACAGCATGTGGAAGAGGATCTTGGAGAGACGATTGAGATGATCATTGATGGTGGTCAGGTCGGTATTGGACTGGAATCTACGATTGTGGATTTTACAGAGGATGTGCCGGTGGTTTTAAGACCTGGTTATATTTCTCTGGAGATGCTTCAGGAGACTCTTGGTGATGTGAGGATGGATAAGGGGCTGATCGCGGCAGATAGTAAAGTACGTCCGAAAGCGCCGGGAATGAAGTATCGTCATTATGCACCGAAGGCTGATCTGGCTATTGTGGAAGGAGCGCAGGAGGCTGTTATTGATAAAATTAATCAGCTTGCGGCACAGGCGAAGGAGCATGGAGAGCAGGTTGGTATTATTGCTACGGATGAAACGAAGGACAGATATCCGGAAGGTCTGGTAGTGAGTATCGGAAGCAGGAAAGAGGAAGAGAGTATTGCACATCATCTGTATGAGGTGCTCAGAGATTTTGACCAGAGCGCGGTGAAATCTATTTATTCAGAGGCATTTTATACACCGAGAATGGGACAGGCAATTATGAATCGTCTGCTGAAAGCTGCGGGACATAAAATTATCCGGGTGGATAGTGAGAAATAAAGGTAACTATTCAGTGGTCTGCTAACTGTGAGGAAACTGAACAGTTACAAATAAATTGAATTTCAGGAGGAAAAAAGAATGATAGCTTTAGGGTGCGACCATGGGGGATATGAATTAAAGCTGGAGATTAAGAAATATCTGGACGAGAAGGGAATCGAATATAAAGATTATGGATGTGACAGTCTGGCTTCTGTAGATTATCCGGTATATGCAAAGAAGGTTGCGCATGCAATTCTTGACGGGGAATGTGAGAAGGGAATCCTGATCTGCGGAACAGGTATTGGAATTTCTATTACAGCAAATAAGATTAAGGGAATCAGAGCTGCTGTCTGTACGGACTGTTTTACAGCAGAAGCAACCCGACTTCACAATGATGCCAATATTCTTGCTCTCGGCGGAAGAGTTGTAGGACCTGGTCTGGCAGTAAAAATCGTAGATACATTCTTAAACACACCATTCTCCAATGATGAGAGACATATCAGAAGAATTAATCAGATAGAGACGGAATAAATTTGAAAAAACAATATGGCCAGAGACTCGAAGATAAAGTGGGAATGTTCCCGGCTTTTCGGGCAGTCTCTGGCTGTCTTTGCAAGTAGGAGGGGTTAACGATGGATAAAAACTGCAAACGTACGGATTATTTATCATGGGATGAATATTTTATGGGAGTTGCCATGATGTCAGGAATGCGCTCAAAGGATCCGAATTCTCAGGTGGGAGCCTGTATCGTAAGTGAGGATAATAAGATTCTGTCTATGGGATATAACGGTTTTCCGAAAGGATGTTCAGATGATGAGTTTCCATGGGCGCGCGAGGGAGACGACCTGCATACAAAGTATTTTTATGTGACACACAGTGAATTGAACGCGATTCTTAATTACAGAGGCGGAAGCCTTGAAGGAGCGAAACTTTATGTTTCTCTTTTCCCTTGCAATGAATGTGCCAAGGCAATTATTCAGGCCGGGATTAAAACGATTGTTTATGACTGCGATAAATATGCGGACACTCCGGCAGTGATCGCGTCCAAGAGAATGCTGGATGCAGCGGGAGTTCGTTATTATAAATATAACCGGACAGGGAGAAAGATTACGATAGAAGTGTAATTTGGCTATGTTATTGAGAAAGGAGTGAACAGTAACGTAATTTGGCTCTTGACACGCTCTGTCATTTCGCATAAAATAAAACTAAATGCGAAATATTTACGGCGATGAAGAGAATAGTACATAAGGAGCAATCCCAGAGAGGAATCCATGTGGTGGAAGGATTTTGTGCGCAAGTTATGGAACCGGCCTCGGAGCCCCGTGCAATTGAAGTACGGCGTTTTTTCCTGCGTTATCGGAAGAAGAGCGAGCAGTGTGCAGGCATTTGGGCACAGTGCTAATTAGGGTGGTACCGCCGAAGCCTTTCGGTCCCTTGTGAGGGATGCTGGGCTTCTTTTTTTGTCCGCATTCCGCCGCGACTATATCCTGTAAAATGGAACAGCAGGAAAATGCGGGGATTTTTCGGAAGTTCCTGTAGCATAAAGTTCCTGACAGGATCAACACAATCACATAAAAAGGAGAAAAATCATGGCAAACAACAAGAAACTGGTAGAAGCCATCACATCTATGGAAGACGATTTCGCCCAGTGGTATACCGACGTTGTAAAGAAAGCTGAACTGTGCGGATATACCAGCGTTAAAGGCTGCATGGCAATCAAACCTGCAGGATATGCAATCTGGGAGAACATCCAGCATGAACTGGACAGAAGATTCAAAGAGACAGGTGTACAGAACGTATACATGCCAATCTTTATCCCGGAATCTCTTCTTCAGAAAGAGAAAGATCACGTAGAAGGATTCGCACCGGAAGTTGCATGGGTAACTCATGGCGGTCTGGATCCGCTTCAGGAGCGTCTGTGCGTACGTCCGACATCTGAGACATTATTCTGTGATTTCTATGCAAAAGAAATCCAGTCTCACAGAGATCTGCCAAAAGTATACAATCAGTGGTGTTCAGTAGTAAGATGGGAAAAGACAACACGTCCGTTCCTTCGTTCACGTGAGTTCTTATGGCAGGAAGGCCATACAGCTCATGCTACAGCTGAAGAAGCAGAAGAACGTACAATTCAGATGTTGAACCTCTATGCAGACTTCTGTGAAGAAGTACTTGCTATCCCGGTTATCAAGGGACAGAAGACAGAGAAAGAGAAATTCTCCGGTGCAGAGGCTACTTACACAATCGAATCTCTGATGCATGATGGAAAAGCTCTTCAGTCCGGTACAAGCCATAACTTTGGTGACGGATTTGCCAGAGCATTCGGCATCCAGTATACAGATAAAGAGAACAAACTTCAGTATGTACATCAGACATCCTGGGGAATGACAACACGTATGATCGGTGCTATTATCATGGTACATGGTGACAACAGCGGTCTGGTACTGCCTCCGAGAATCGCTCCGACACAGGCAGTCATCATTCCGATCCAGCAGAGAAAAGAAGGCGTTCTGGAGAAAGCAGACGAAATGTTTGCAGCATTAAAGGCAGCAGGAGTCCGTGTAAAAGTAGATGACACAGACAAGAGCCCGGGATTCAAATTTGCAGAGCAGGAAATGCGTGGTATTCCGATCCGTATCGAATGCGGTCCGAAGGATATCGAGAATGGACAGGCTGTGATTTGCCGTCGTGATACAAGAGAGAAATACACAGTTACATTTGAAGAGCTTGTAGAGAAAGTACAGGAGATTCTGGAAACAATCCAGAAAGACATGCTGGAGCGCGCCCGTGCACACAGAGATGCTCATACTTATGTCGCTACAAACTACGAAGAATTTAAAGATACAATTGTCAACAAACCAGGCTTCGTAAAAGCTATGTGGTGCGGTGACCGTGCATGTGAAGACAAGATCAAAGAGGATGTTCAGGCTACATCCAGATGTATGCCATTTGAACAGGAACATTTAAGCGATGTCTGCGTATGCTGCGGAAAACCGGCTAAGAAGATGGTTTACTGGGGCAGAGCATACTAATTAGAAAGTGACAGATCAGGGAATGACATTTGTCTGATTTGCTTATGGAAACCGGCAACAGAAAAATCTGAGTGCCGGTTTTGTAGCAAAATAAAAAAGATAAGGATGGTCATATGATTCTAGAAATACCAAAAAACGCGGAAACAATTTTGCACATACTTGAAAATGCAGGATATGAGGCTTATGTGGTAGGTGGCTGTGTTCGTGATTCTATTCTGGGCCGCAACCCGGATGACTGGGATATCACTACATCTGCGAAGCCGGAACAGGTAAAAGCCCTGTTTCACAGAACGGTAGACACCGGTCTGCAACATGGAACGGTGACTGTCCTCATGGAGAAAGAGAGCTATGAGGTTACTACTTACCGTGTAGATGGTGAGTATGAGGATGGGAGACATCCGAAGGAGGTAACCTTCACAGCCAGTCTTGAGGAAGATCTGAAACGCCGGGATTTCACGATTAATGCCATGGCATATAATCCGTCAAGAGGTCTGGTGGATCTTTTTGAAGGAATGGAAGATATCGACAAAAATATCATTCGCTGCGTGGGAGATCCGCTGGAGCGTTTTACAGAAGATGCACTTCGTATTATGCGTGCAGTCCGTTTCAGTGCACAGCTGGGATTTACTATTGAAGAGGAAACCCGCAAAGCGTTAAAGGTTCTTGCGCCGAATTTAAAGCATGTCAGTGCGGAGCGAATTCAGGTGGAACTGGTGAAACTTCTTATGTCACCTCATCCGGATTATCTCAGAGTAGCTTATGAAGCAGGAATCACAGCAGAGTTTCTGCCGGAATTTGATGCCTGCATGGAAACACCACAGAATACCCCTCATCACTGTTATACGGTGGGGGAGCACATCCTGCACAGTCTCTGCTATGTGCGCGCAGACAGAGTTCTTCGTATTACGATGCTGCTTCACGATATCGGTAAACCCGTTGTGCGAAAAACAGATGAGAATGGAAGAGACCATTTCAAAACGCATGGAAGTGCAGGTGAAAAGATGGCGGGGCAGATTCTTCGTCGCCTGAAATTCGACAATGACACGATACGCAAGGTGATCCGTCTGGTGAAATGGCATGATGACAGACCGGAAGGGACGACGAAGTCGGTACGCCGCGCAGTAAACCGCATTGGAGAGGATCTTTTTCCATATTATCTGGAAGTGCAGCAGGCGGATATGCGGGCGCAGAGCGACTACAAACGCGTTGAAAAGCAGGAGCGCCTGGATAAAGTGAAAGAAGCTTACGAAATTATTCTGAAAGAGCATCAGTGCGTATCGTTAAAGACACTTGCTGTCACAGGCAAAGACCTGATTGAAGCCGGATATAAGCCGGGACGGGAAATCGGAGAGACACTGAATCGTCTTTTGGAAGAAGTTCTTGCAGCACCGGAGAAGAATCAGAAAGAAATATTGCTAAGTATGTTAGAAAAGTAAATAGCTGCAAAGTCTATGCATGGCAAAATACGTTACTGGATACGAAGTGAACGGTAACAACAGGACGGACAACAACAGTATTAAAAATCCGAGGGTATATCCCCCGGATTTTTTTCATATGTATAGAAAGTATTAAGATAAGAGGGGGATATGTCATTGTATGATTACGGACTTAGCACTCTGGCTCAATATGAGCTGACAGCAGACCGTTCTGCAAGGACAAGGGGGGCTTTGCTTTGCTATACAGCGCAGGGACTTTTAATTTTGAGGGAATTTCGTGGCTCTGAAAAGAAGCTGGAAAAACAACAGGAACTTTTGCTCTATCTTCAGAAAAATGGTATAAATACAGATTATTTTTTACAGAATACACAGGATAGTCTGATCAGCAAAGATAAGGATGAACAAAGATTTACACTTCAGCACTGGTATGAAGGGAGAGAGTGTGATACTAAATCCCGGGAGGATATCTTAAAAAGTGTTCGGACGCTGGCAAGGTTACATATTTTAATGAAAATGGAACCTGTGGAGGAATACAGGGAAAAGTCCCTGAAAGATGTGTATCTCCGACATAATCAGGAACTTCGCAAAATCCGCAAATTTATACGAAAAAAAGGGGCATCCTGTGTATTTGAAAAAGACTATCTGGCCAGCGTGGAGTGTTTTTTACAGAGAGCGCAGTATGCAGTAGAACTCTTAGAAGAGATAGAATATGAAAATCTCAGGGAAAAAGCCTGGAAGGAAGGTCAGGTCTGTCATGGGGAATATAATCAGCACAATATTTTAATATTGAAAAGTGATACAGACAAAACTGCGGTGACGAATTTCGGACATTGGAGCTTTGATATTCAGATGTCAGATTTGTATTGCTTTATGAGAAAAATCCTCGAAAAATACAACTGGGACCTGAAGCTTGCGAGGGAAATGCTCCGGGAATATCATAAAATCCGTCCGATATCGTCTCAAGAGTGGCAATACTTAAGAGTTCGTTTCACATATCCGGAAAAATACTGGAAGCTTGCCAATCATTATTATTCACACAAGAAGGTATGGATCTCTGAGAAAAATGTGGAAAAGCTTCAGAATCTCATCAGACAAAGAGAAAAATGGGAAAATTTCGGATATGAATGTTTTCAGGATTATCCGGGTGATTTTTAGAGATTGATAAATGTACCCAAAACTGCGTTTTGAGGGTGTGCAGAATCGCCCGAATCTTTTGAAAAACCTTGACAATATAGGCAAAAAGGTATATATATAGAAGATAGAGCTCTGTCGCTTTTGGCAGATGCCACCAAACAAGAAAGAGATCATTAGAGGAGGAAACACCATGAATAAAACAGAATTAGTAGCAGCTATGGCGAAAGAGACAAACTTATCCAAGAAGGACGTAGAAGATGTTCTGAAATCTTTCGTTGATGTCGTTTCTAAAGAACTGAAAAATGGCGGAAAAATCCAGTTAGTTGGATTTGGTACATTTGAAGTAAGTGAAAGAGCTGCTAGAGAGGGAAGAAATCCTCAGACTGGTGAAACAATGAAGATCGAAGCTTCTAAGGCACCGAAATTCAAAGCTGGAAAAGCTTTAAAAGATATGGTTAACGGTAAATAATTAAAGCGATAACCAGGGGGGACGAAAGTTCCCCCTTTTTGTTACTTACAGATATGATGTCAGGATGAAAAGTCTTAACATGCAAGCACGAACGACTTTATGACCTTGATATCAGATTATAAAGAATATAGGAGAGAAGAGCATATGCGATTAGACAAATATCTGAAAGTTTCACGTCTGATCAAACGCCGTACAGTGGCAAACGAAGCCTGCGACGCGGGAAGAGTCCTGGTAAATGATAAACCAGCCAAAGCCTCTGTACAGGTAAAGACAGGAGATACCATCGAAATTCAGTTCGGAAGCAAGAATGTAAAAGTGGAAGTTCTGGATGTGAAAGAAACTGTGAAAAAAGAAGACGTAGAGAGTATGTATAAATATCTTTAACAGTCTGAAAATATAAAAACTGCCAATCTGATTATGAGTATTTGTTTACGTTATTGAATAGTAATAGTACAGACAGATGTTGCAGATATAAAAAAGTAATAGATTGTTGTCTATTTTATAGTTTACGAACATAAACTATTGATAAGTGATATGTCAGAAGTTCATAGTCTCCGGACAAGAGGACGGGAGGCGGTGAACAGGAGGCGGCGATGGAAGATAAGAAAATACTTTCACCTCACAGCCTGATGCTGGAGAACCGTCAGGGTGGCAGAATTACCGGAGTAAAGGATGTCAAATCCTTTGATGAAAAAGAAATCCTGCTTTTTACACAGGCAGGTAAACTTGTAATAAAGGGAGAACAGCTTCATGTGAAGCAGCTTGATCTGGAAAAAGGAGAAGTAGATCTGGAAGGAAAAGTGGACAGTCTTACCTATCTGTCAAAGAATACAGATAACAGGGAGGAATCTTTTCTCAAAAGGATGTTTCGGTAAAAGATGAGTACATTTATTCATCATGAATTACTTTTACTGGTTCAGACAATAGCTGCGGGAGCGGTTCTCCTTTTGTGTTATGATCTTCTGATCGCAATTCGAAATGTCTTTGTACATTCAGACAAGGCTGCCGGGGCGGAAGATCTGCTGTACTGGCTTTGCTGCGCATTCTTTGTTTTTTCGGAGATTTACAGAACAAATGAGGGAATCCTGCGTTTATTTATGGTTTTGGGATTTTTGTTGGGAGCATATGCCTGTCATAAAACAATCGGAGACATTTTTGTAAAATGTTGTACTAAAATCCTGGAGATTCCTGTAATAATTATTAAATTTTTGATAAAATGGTTGCTATTTCCGGTCAAAAGATGTAAACTTCTGTGGTATAAAGCGTATAATTGTGCTATAAAAGGAAGGCTGGCAAATTGGGTAATTCTAAGAAAAGAAAGAAAAAGAGAAAAGTAAGGTATAACTCTCTTGGAATGCTTGCGATTGCGCTGGTTGTTTTAGTCCTTCTGGGAGGACTTATGCTAGAAAGTAATGACCTTCAGGAACGCCTCACAGGATATGATGCTAAGGCCGCCATTCTTCAGCAGCAGATTGAAGATGAGCAGAACCGTACAGAAGAGATTGATAAATTAGAGAAATATATGGAGACAGACGAATATACAGAGGAAGTCGCCAGAGAGAAGCTGGGACTTGTGAAAGATAATGAGACTGTTTTCAAGAAACAACAATAATAAGTTAGTTACCTAAGCGGTAATTATGTCGAAAACTTTTGAGAAATTTTCGCCTGGGTTTGACAGATATTTCGAACCCTTTTTCATATAATATTCCTCTGACAGGAAGTATAAAGATTGCTGTTTACTGGCAGTATTACGCGAAGCGTGTTATTGTGAATGAAGTGGACGGTAACGGGTAAGGGGAACATATGGGGGAGGGAAGAAGAATATGCAGGAATGGATGATTGCCATGCTCGTTATCAGCATTATGCTGATCATACGGGACATGGCAAAAACTATTTTAGCGGAAAATCTGCCGGATACACAGGAACTTCTGACTCTGCAGGAAGGTCATCCTCAGAAAGAACGGGTAGAGAAATACGCAGCATCTTTTCAGAAACTGGCAGATACTTTTTATGGAATGCCATATCGCAGAGATTACCTGAGCAGCAGGCAGGTTGAGCGGATCATGGAGGATACAAATGCCAAAGTCTGCTACAGATGCTATCAGAGGGAAATCTGCTGGGGTGAACATAAACAGGAACTATGCAAAGGCGTGGAAGCGCTGGTGCGGTCTATGGAGAGCGGAAACGAGGATGATATTCGGAGCATCCGGGCTGACTGGACAAGCATATGTCCCCGTTCTGTACAGTATTATGAAGCTGTTGCGGAGAACTTCCAGAGAGAGAAGCAGAACCTGATATGGGATAACCGGATGATCGAGAATCGACTGGCGGTGGCACAGCAGCTGATGGAGGTTTCCAGAATCATGGAAAATGTGGCAAGTGATCTGTATGATCTGGAGCGGTGCACCCCACAATTCGAGGAAGACCTTCGCAAGAGCCTGAGAAAAAATCATGTGATTCTTCGTCAGGCATGGATGATGGATAAGGTGAAAGGCCGCAGACAGGTTTTTCTCACCATGCGTGCCAGAAGCGGGCAGTGTATTTCCATGACAGAGATTGCTCAGCTTCTTTCAAAATCCTGCGAAAGTTCCATGGTACCTGTAAATGGAAGCCGATGCATTGTAAATGGAGAATACCATACAGTTCATTTTATAGAAGATGTAAGTTACCAGGTTCTTTACGGGGCAGCCAGGCTGACCAGAGAAGAGGAAAAAATTTCCGGAGATAATTATGTGTGCAGACAGGAAGACGGGGGCAGATTTGTAATGTGTCTTTCTGACGGCATGGGTTCAGGGATGGAGGCATGTAAGGAGAGTGAAACAGTTGTAGAGCTTTTAGAGCAGTTTATGGAATCTGGGTTTTCCCAGGAAACAGCTGCAAAAATGGTCAACTCCGCTCTGGTATTAAAAGGCCAGGATGGCATGTTTTCCACAGTAGATATATGTGCAGTGGACCTATATACTGGAATCTGCAATTTTCTGAAGGCAGGGGCGGCATCGACTTTTATAAAAAGAGATCACTGGGTGGAGTCAATCACTTCGGAAAGCCTGGCAGCAGGACTTGTGCAGCAGATTGATTTTGAGACGGCATCCAGAAAGCTTTATCATGGAGATTACCTGATCATGATGACAGATGGAGTGCTGGATGCACTTCCGGACCAGAAAGAGGAAGAAACCATGAAGGAGATCATCATGGATGTCCATGAAGAATCACCGAAGGATTTCGGCAGAGGAATCCTGGAGCGGGTGCTGGGGTACAGTGATTACCATGCAAGAGATGACATGACTGTTCTGGTTGCCGGGGTGTGGAAGAAATAAATAAACATAAAAAGGATAAATGATGAAGAAAGAAGTTCTTGCTTACATAAAGCAAAACAAGATGATTAAAAAGAAAGATATGATTCTGGCAGGTGTATCAGGAGGAAGTGACTCCATGGCAATGCTGCATATTTTAAGAGAATTGCAGGAGGAAGTGGATTTTTCACTGAAGGTTGTTCACGTACATCATGGAATACGTGGACAAGAAGCTGACAGAGACAGCAGATTTGTGGAAAAGATCTGCAAAGAATGGCAGATCCCATGCAGTATCCACTATTATGATGTGCCGAAACTGAGCAGGGAATGGAAACTGGGTGAAGAAGAGACTGGAAGAATTGTCAGAAAAGAAGCCTTTGGCAAAGAAATCTCTTTTTATAGAGAAAAGTGGAAAAAAGAAAATAATCCGGGCAACGATACAGAAGACAGGAAAGTTAAAATCGCACTGGCGCATAATCAAGAAGATCTGGCAGAAACCATGATCCATAATTTATGTCGCGGAACCGGTCTGCGCGGACTTTGCACGATGCGCCCGGTGGCAGGAGAGATCATTCGTCCGGTCTTATGTTTAAGCAGAGGAAAAATTGCCCGGTATTTAGAGCAAGAGAGTATTCCACATATCCAGGACAGCACGAATCTGTCAGATGAATATACCCGAAACAGGATCCGTCATCATATACTTCCTATGCTGGAGCAGGAAATAAATGCGAAAGCAGTGGCACATATGTCTGAAACAGCGGAGAGGATTTCTCAGGCTGAGGAATATCTTACTTGCCAGAGTCTTCAGATATTGGAAGAATTCCATACGGATACAGGATATTATTTTACAGAAAAATTCTTTGTGCAGCCTCAGATTATCCAGACCTATGCATTACAGCAGGCGATGGAAAACCTGGCAGGCAGGCGGAAAGACATATCCGCAGTCCATTATGAGAAGGTTCTTGCACTTTACGAAATGCAGACGGGAAGAAAAATCAGCCTGCCCTATTGTATGGAGGCAAGAAAAGATTATGATGGCGTGAAACTTTATCTTCTGAATAAAGAAGAGAGAAGAAAAAGGAAAACAGAAGAGTGGGAACTTATAGTTCCGGGAAAGGCTATCTGTCCGCTGGGGACCTTTTCAGCAGAAATATTTTTATATGAAGGACAGAAGATTGAAGAAAAAAAGTATACGAAATGGCTGGATTATGATAAAATAAAAAAGAATCCGTGTATTCGAACCAGAAGAACCGGAGATTACATGATCATCAATGCGCAGGGAAACACAAAGAAACTCAATCGCTGTATGATCGATGCGAAAATCCCGGCAGATCAGAGAGAGAAAATTCCTCTGGTCGTGTGTGAGAATGAGGTTCTGTGGATGGTTGGAAGCCGGATGAATGAGAGGTATAAAATTAACCCCCAAACCAGGAAGGTGTTAGTATTAAATTACCAAGGAGGATATCAAAATGAGTGAGAAAATCAAAGTTTTACTCAGCGAAGAGGAAGTTGATTCCCGTATTAAGCAGATCGCAGCAAAAGTCAGCAAGGATTATGCAGGTAAGGAGATTCATTTAATCTGTGTATTAAAAGGCGGTGTATTCTTTACATGTGAACTTGCCAAAAGAATTACTGTACCGGTTTCTCTTGACTTCATGTCCGTATCTAGCTACGGCGACGACACAAAGTCCAGCGGTGTTGTAAAGATCGTCAAAGACCTTGACCAGCCACTGGAAGGCAAAGATGTTCTGATCGTAGAGGATATCATTGACTCAGGAAGAACATTAAGCTATCTTATTGAGATTCTGAAACAGAGAAATCCAAACAGCATCCGTCTCTGTACATTACTGGATAAACCAGAGCGCAGAGTCAAAGATGTCAAAGTTGATTATTGCTGCTTCAATATTCCGGATAAATTCGTAGTAGGATATGGTCTGGACTATGCGCAGAAGTACAGGAATCTTCCATTTATCGGAGTAGTGGAACTGGGGGAAGACTGAAAGGAGATTTAACTAAGTGAACAAACAGCCAAGCAGAATTGGTCTGTATCTGGTGCTGATCATTGCTCTGGTAGCCGGATATTTCTATCTGAATAACCAGGTGGTTTCACAGAGCAGTTACACACAAAAGCAGCTGGAACAGGCTCTTGAAGACAACAAGGTGGTTGATGCAACGATTCAGCAGAACAGAGAAGTTCCTACCGGTGCAGTGATCGTGGATACCACTGATTCCGGTCAGAGAAAGGTCTATGTGACAGATGTCAATGAGGCAATCTCACTGCTGAATAAATACGATATTGATGTTACAACTCAGGATGTGCCTGGAGATAATGTATTTCTGACAACTTTGCTTCCTGTTCTTCTCACAGGGGCACTTGTGATCTTTCTGATCATGATGATGAACCGTCAGATGTCAGCCGGCGGCGGTGGAAATGCCAAGATGATGAATTTTGGAAAGAGCCGCGCGAGAATGTCATCCCCGGATGATAATAAGAAAGTGACATTTGACAAGGTTGCAGGTCTGCAGGAAGAGAAGGAAGATCTGGTGGAAGTGGTAGACTTCCTGAAATCTCCGCAGAAATACACAAAAGTAGGTGCAAGAATTCCAAAAGGAGTGCTGCTTGTAGGCCCTCCCGGAACAGGTAAAACACTTCTGGCAAAAGCGGTAGCCGGAGAAGCCGGAGTTCCGTTCTTCTCCATTTCCGGTTCAGACTTTGTGGAAATGTTTGTAGGTGTTGGTGCATCACGTGTGCGTGACCTTTTTGAAGAAGGTAAACGCCATGCACCGTGTATTATTTTTATTGATGAGATCGACGCAGTCGCAAGACAGCGTGGAACCGGTATGGGCGGCGGCCATGATGAGAGAGAGCAGACATTGAACCAGCTTCTCGTAGAGATGGATGGTTTTGGCGTAAATGAAGGAATCATTGTAATGGCAGCGACTAACCGTGTGGATATCTTAGATCCTGCTATTCTGCGTCCGGGACGTTTTGACCGTAAGGTTGCAGTAGGACGTCCGGATGTGAAGGGACGAGAGGAGATTCTTCGCGTTCATGCCAAGGATAAGCCTCTTGGAGAGGATGTAGATCTGGCTCAGATCGCGAGAACAACAGCCGGATTTACAGGTGCTGATCTGGAGAATCTTCTGAATGAAGCTGCTATCGAAGCGGCGAGACAGGGAAGAGGATTTATCCTTCAGTCAGATATTAAGGGAGCTTTTATCAAAGTCGGTATCGGTGCAGAGAAGAAGAGTAAAGTAATCTCTGAGAAAGAGAAGAGAATTACAGCTTACCATGAATCCGGACATGCGATTCTTTTCCATGTACTTCCGGACATGGATCCTGTTTATACGATTTCCATTATCCCGACAGGAATGGGTGCAGCCGGTTATACCATGCCGCTTCCTGATAATGATGAGATGTTTAATACCAAAGGACAGATGCTGCAGGATATCACGACTCTGTTAGGTGGACGTGTGGCAGAAGAGATTATCTTTGGGGATATTACGACGGGTGCATCCAACGATATCAAACGTGCGACAGCTACTGCTAGAAGCATGGTAATGAAATATGGTATGTCTGACAGACTAGGTCTGATCTCTTATGGTGATGACGATGATGAAGTATTTATCGGAAGAGACCTGGCTCATACCAGAAGTTACAGTGAAGACGTAGCCAAGGCAATTGACGAAGAAATCCGCCGTATTATCGGTGAATGTCACGACCAGGCGAAGAAGATTATTCTGGAGCATGAGGACGTTCTTCACAGGTGTGCAAAGCTTCTTCTCGAGAAGGAAAAGGTGCACAGAGACGAATTTGAAGCACTTTTTACAACAGAAGAAAACGAAACAGAAAATAGCGATATATAATATATACAAAAAAGTGTGCCGAATTTTGTGAAGTTTGTGCACACTTTTTCCTTGCCTCATGCTATTATATAAATCGTAAAAACCCCCCAATACATTATATAGTTTTTGCTACACCCCATAAGAAGAAATACCTTCTCCAAAAAAGCCAGCTTATCCCGCTGGCTTTTTTACTGCCTTAAAAATACGCTGATCAGCAGATATCCCAGGAAAAGACGATATTGTCTTTTCCTGATTTTTTTACCATATACATGGCACTGTCTGCTAATTCCTGAAATAATCTTTTTCATACGATGTCTTCACTTTCGGAAACAGGTTTTTGTACCGAAAATAATAATTAATTATAGCTGCATTATATCGGATTTGTGAAAATATCACAAGGATAAACTGCGAAAAATATAAAAACATGTGGATTTTCATGGAATATCGGAGAGAAAAAATGTATAATCAAAGAAATGAATGAAGATATACTTGTGCAGAATCACTGAATAGATAAGTATTTTTGGGAAAAACAGATGGTTGTCAGATGGTTTATTTTAGGATAAAATAATAAAATGATAAATGACAGAGAGGACTGGACGGAAATGGAACATGAAAAAGCAGATATAAAAAAAAGAATGCAGTACATCCTGAATATGCGTCCTGTGTTTAATAAAGAGGCGCTTTTCAGTGACGGAACAGAATATTACAGAACACCTGCAGAACCAAAGGCAGGAGATACAGTAACGATCAAATTCCGTACCCAGAGAAATAATGTAGATTCTGTATATCTGGTAAGCCAGGAGCAGCGTGTGCAGATGGAGATTTGCGAGACAGAGAACGGATTTGATTATTATTCTGCCCAGGTAACCATTGGAGAAGACATCTTCCGTTATTATTTTGAGATACAGTATGGCTGGGTAACCTGCTATTATAATAACATTGGAATCAGTACGAAGCATGAAGGCAGAATGGATTTCGAGATCTATCCGGGATTTGATACACCGAAGTGGGCAAAAGGTGCGGTTATGTACCAGATTTATGTAGACCGCTTCCTAAACGGAGACCCTACCAATGATGTTGTAACCGGAGAATATCATTATATTGGAGATAAGAGTGTACAGGTAGAACAGTGGAATAAGATTCCGGCAGTGATGGGTGTGCGTGAATTTTACGGCGGTGACCTGCAGGGAATTATGAATAAACTTGATTATCTGCAGGATCTGGGTGTTGAGGTTATTTACCTGAACCCAATCTTTGTCTCTCCAAGTAATCATAAATATGACTGCCAGGATTATGACTATGTAGATCCTCATTATGGCAGGATTGTAGAAGACTGTGATGAAGGAATCCTTATCGGAGATGACAGTGATAATTCCCATGCATGGAAATATATTAAGCGTGTAACCGACAAGAAGAATCTGGAAGCCAGCAATGAGCTGTTTGCCAAGCTGACAGCAGAGATTCACAGAAGAGGAATGAAGATTATCCTGGATGGTGTATTTAACCATTGTGGTTCCTTCAATAAGTGGCTGGACAGAGAGCGTATTTACGAGAATCAGGAAGGATATCCGAAAGGAGCTTATATCTCAGCAGACAGTCCGTACCGTAACTTCTTTTCTTTTAATGATCAGAATGCCTGGCCGTATAATACCACATATGATGGCTGGTGGGCACATGATACGCTGCCTAAGTTAAATTATGAAGGTTCCAGGGAATTGTATGATTACATCCTGCGTATTGGACAGAAATGGGTATCAGCACCTTACAATGTAGATGGATGGAGACTGGATGTGGCAGCAGATTTAGGACACAGTAATGACTTCAACCATCAGTTCTGGAAAGATTTCCGAAAAGCAGTGAAGGCTGCAAATCCAAATGCGATTATTCTGGCTGAACATTATGGAAATCCGGAAGGATGGCTGCAGGGTGATGAATGGGATACAGTCATGAACTATGATGCGTTTATGGAACCGCTGACATGGTTTCTGACAGGTATGGAGAAACATAGTGATGAATATCGTGAGGATCTGCTTGGAAACAGTGAGGCATTTATCGGAGCCATGAAAACTCATATGAGATCCCTTCATATGTCAGCTCTTCAGACTGCGATGAACGAGTTATCAAACCATGACCATTCCAGATTCCTGACCAGAACGAATCACAAAGTCGGACGAATTTCTTATGCAGGCGCAGAAGCTGCATCAGAGGGTGTAAATCCGGCAGTTATGCGTGAAGCGGTTGCCATCCAGATGACATGGCCGGGTGCACCGACAGTATATTATGGAGATGAAGCAGGACTTTGCGGGTTTACAGATCCGGATAACAGACGTACGTATCCATGGGGACGTGAGGATTATCAGATGATTGATTTCCACAGAGTGATGATCCGTATCCATAAGAACTATGAAGTATTAAAGACAGGTTCGCTGGGATTCCTCTGGAATGATTATCAGGGACTCTGCTATGCAAGATTTTCAAGAAAAGAGCAGATGATCGTGATCATAAATAACCAGGCCGAGAGCCGCGACGTGGAAATTCAGTTATGGCAGGCAGGCATCAGTCGTCTTGCAGATACGAAGCTTAAGAGGATTGTTGTGACATCCGCAGAAGGATTCACGGAGGAGCCGGAAGAATATACAGCCACTGCCGGAATATTAAAGATTACTATGCCGGCATTTGGCACGATGGTATTGCATCATAAGAATTAATAGAAAAAACAGTGAAGATATAGAATAGCAGCAAAGGCAGTTTCTTTTTTGATAAGAGACTGCCTTTGCTGCTGTTATTGTTCCTTCTGTTTTCAATAGTATCTTTGTTACTGTTCACACACCTCGCGGGATAGTAGACTGCTGAATAGTTACAAATAAATACAAAAAAGGTTCAGACAATTGTCTGAACCTTAGTGGATGGAGAAGGATTCGAACCTTCGAAAGCGTTGCTAACAGATTTACAGTCTGCCCCCTTTGGCCACTCGGGAATCCATCCTTGAACCGAAATTTATTATATATGAAACAGACAAAGAATGCAAGAACTTTTTTTACAAAAATAAAAATTATATCCGTCTAATTTTGTTTGTCATTTTTTTAGCAAAATGGTAGACGAAAAAGCAGAAATCTGGTAAGATAACCATATCTGGATATAGATTTACTTCCATATCAAAGATTGATTAGAGTGACTGGGAAAGAACAACAGTTACTACAGATTAGGAGGAATTTATCATGTTAGTAAGCGCAACAGAAATGCTGAAAAAAGCAAAAGCTGGTCATTATGCAGTTGGACAGTTCAACATCAACAACCTTGAGTGGACAAAGGCTATCCTTTTAACAGCTCAGGAACTGAACTCTCCTGTAATCCTTGGTGTATCCGAAGGTGCTGGTAAATATATGACTGGTTATAAAACAGTTGTTGGTATGGTTAACGGAATGATGGAAGAACTGAACATCACAGTTCCTGTAGCTCTTCACCTTGACCACGGCAGCTATGAAGGATGCTTAAAATGCGTTGAAGCAGGATTCTCATCCATCATGTTCGACGGATCTCATTATCCGATCGAAGAGAACGTTGCAAAAACTAAAGAACTTGTTAAGATCGTTGCTGACCATGGAATGTCTCTGGAAGCAGAAGTTGGTTCCATCGGTGGTGAAGAAGACGGTGTTGTAGGAATGGGCGAATGCGCAGATCCTCAGGAATGCAAGATGATCGCAGACCTTGGCATTGACTTCCTTGCAGCTGGTATCGGTAACATCCACGGAAAATATCCGGCTAACTGGAAAGGATTAAGCTTTGAGACTCTGGATGCAATCCAGAAACTGACAGGAGAGATGCCTCTGGTACTTCACGGTGGCACAGGTATCCCGGCAGATATGATCAAGAAAGCTATCGACCTTGGTGTATCCAAGATCAATGTAAACACAGAATGCCAGCTTTCTTTCGCAGCAGCTACACGTAAATACATCGAAGAAGGAAAAGATCAGCAGGGTAAAGGATATGATCCTCGTAAACTTCTTGCACCTGGCTTCGAAGCAATCAAAGCTACTGTTAAAGAGAAAATGGAATTATTCGGATCAGTAGACAAAGCCTGAGACATAAAGGCATAAAGAGAGAACAGACTCTGACAGGATTGACCTGACGGGGTCTGTTTTTTTCTTCTTTTTATGACATAAAAAATGTATATATAAAAAAATCAATATCTGAAAAATTTATCATGTTTCTTGATTTTTTATCATGGCGAAATCCTGCTGAAAAATTTACAATATACTCAAGTTAAGAAACAGAAAACGTCATAGGAAAAGGAGAGAAAACGATTATGAAGATGAAGAAAGTAACAGCAATGGGAATGGCAGTACTTATGGCAGCAACTATGATCCCGGCAGTACCGGCAATGGCTGATGACGCTGGAAAGGTTTATTACTTAAACTTCAAACCAGAGCAGGATGAAGACTGGCAGAACCTGGCAAAAGAATACACAGAGGAAACTGGTACAGAGGTAACTGTTGTTACAGCAGCTTCCGGACAGTATGAGACAACACTTCAGTCAGAAATGGCAAAGAGTGATGCTCCTACCTTATTCCAGGTAAACGGACCGGTTGGCTTGAAAAACTGGAAAGATTACTGCTATGACCTGAAAGATTCCGATATTTACTCACAGCTGACATCTGATTCCTACAGCTTAAAGGATGGAGATGCAGTGGACGGAATCGCATATGTAATCGAATCCTATGGTCTGATCGTAAATAAGACCTTACTTGAAAAAGCAGGATATACTCTGGACGATATTAAATCCTTTGATGATTTAAAGAAAGTTGCTGATGATATCCAGAGCAAAAAAGATGATCTGGGAATTAAGGGAGCATTTACTTCCGCAGGTATGGACGGATCCTCTGACTGGAGATTTAAAACACATCTTGCAAACCTTCCAATCTACTATGAGTACAAAGAAGACGGAGTCGATGATACAGATGCGATCAAAGGTACATACCTTGATAACTACAAGAATGTATTTGATCTTTACATTACAGATTCTACCTGTGACGGTTCTGAGCTTTCTGCAAAAACTGCAGATGACTCCAGAAATGAATTTGTAAATAGTGAAGCAGTATTCTATCAGAATGGTTCCTGGGAATATAGTGAACTTGCTAAAACATTCAAAGATGATGAGCTGGCTATGATCCCGATTTACTTTGGTGTAGATGATGCAAACGAAGGTCTTGCAACTGGTACAGAGAATTACTGGTGTGTAAATAAGAATGCATCTGAAGCTGATGTAAAAGCAACACTTGATTTCATGAACTGGTGTGTAACCTCTGAAGCAGGAACAAAATCCATGGCTGAAGATATGGGATTCACAATTCCTTTCAAAACAGCAGAGGCACCAAGCAACGTATTTGTAAAACAGGATGCAGAGTATACAGAAGCTGGTCTGACACCTGTATCATGGAACTTCACAACAATGCCATCTGAAGAGTGGAAAAACTCTCTTGGATCTGCTCTTACAGCATATGCAGCAGGATCAGGTTCCTGGGATGATGTTAAGAGCGCGTTTGTTGACAACTGGGCAACAGAGAAGGCACTTTCTGAATAATGAATTAAAAAATAAGGGAGGCAGAGATTCCTGTCTCCCTTTTATAGATTCTAAGCAGAGAATGGGAAGAATAGGAGAGATTTACCATGGTAGGAAAAACAATCAAAAAGTGGTGGCCAATTTTCGTCCTGCCTACACTGGCTGCATTTATAATTGGATTTTTGTGGCCGTTTATCTGGGGAATTTACCTTTCATTTTGTAAATTTACCACAGTGCAGGATGTTACTTTTGTAGGATTTTCAAACTATCAGAAAATATTACTTGACAATACTTTCAGCCATGCGTTCTGGCTGACTGTAGCATTTGCCTTTATATCCAGTATTCTGATCAATGTTCTGGCATTTGCCATTGCACTGGCGCTGACAAAGGGATTCAAGGGCACCAATGCATTCAGAACTGTATTCTTTATGCCAAACCTGATCGGTGGTATTGTTCTTGGATACATCTGGCAGACCTTATTAAATGGTCTGTTATCCAAATGGGGACAACCGCTGCTGGCTTTGTCTGCAAAGAACGGATTTATCGGTATGCTGATCCTTCTGTGCTGGCAGCAGATCGGATATATGATGATCATTTATGTGGCAGGTCTGAATAATGTTTCACCTGATCTTATCGAAGCGGCACAGATTGACGGAGCTACATCCAGACAGATTCTGTTCAAGATTAAAATACCGATGATCATGCCGTCTGTTACAATCTGTACCTTCCTTACACTGACAAATGGATTTAAAATGTTCGACCAGAACCTTTCTCTTACAGGTGGAGATCCTGCCAAGCAGTCTCAGCTCCTTGCCTTGAATATCTATGATACATTCTATGCACGAAGCGGACCACAGTGGAAGGGAATCGGTCAGGCAAAAGCGGTAGTATTCTTTATTCTGGTTGTAGCCATTGCCCTGATTCAGCTTAAAGCAACATCATCTAAGGAGGTACAACAGTAATGGAAAACAATAAAAAGAAAAGTATTATTCCTATAATTATATTAACCATACTGTCCCTTCTCTGGATTTATCCTATTATACTGATCCTTTTAAACTCTTTAAAAAAGGAATCAGCCATTACAACTACAGGAGTATTTGAACTTCCTCTGGGTGAAATATGGAATGGAGTTACAAACTATGTAGCCAGCGTAACACAGATGGATTTCCTGAAATCTTTCTGGTACAGCCTTGTGATCTCAGTTATGTCAGTAGTACTGATCCTGCTGTGCTGCTCTATGTGTGCATGGTATATTGTCCGTGTAAATGGAGCGCTTTCCAAGATTTTATACTATCTGTTCGTATTTAGTATGGTAGTTCCTTTCCAGATGGTTATGTTCACTCTGGCAAAGACGGCAGATACACTGAAACTGAACACTCCTTATAATATCTGTATTATTTATCTGGGATTTGGTGCAGGACTGGCAGTATTTATGTTCACCGGTTTTGTAAAGGGAATCCCACTGGAAATTGAAGAGGCTGCCCTGATCGATGGATGTAATCCGTTACAGGTATTTTTCAAGATCCTGATTCCAATCCTGAAGCCTACCATTATCTCCACTGCAATCCTTCAGCTGATGTGGGTATGGAATGACTATCTTCTGCCGACCCTGGTACTGGATATTAAGAAATACCGTACCATTCCTATGGCAGTACAGTACTTCCGCGGAAGCTTCGGTCATGTACAGATGGGACCGATGATGGCAAGTATTATGATCGATATTATCCCGATCGTTATTGTTTACCTGGTATGCCAGAAATATATTATTGAGGGTGTTGTTGCAGGCGCTGTAAAGGGATGATAAAATAGAGTTATCAGCAGGATAAAGATAGTTCCGTTGCCGGGCTATCTTTATTTGCTTTTCGATATATCCGGGGTGGATTATCGGAGTACAGTAAAAATAAGGCGGGGGACGCATATGTATAATGTATTAATTGTTGATGATGAGAAGATAGAGAGAGAGGGAATCAGATTTCTTCTTTCCAGAGAAGAAGGGGACTTTCATATTTTAGAAGCATCCAATGGGAAACAGGCATTGAATGTGCTGCGCAGTGAAAATATTGATCTGCTTCTCACAGATATAAAAATGCCGCACATGGACGGGCTGGAACTTTCGAAGCGTGCAAAGGAAGAAAATGAGGAACTGCAGATCGTGATATTCAGTGGTTATAATGATTTTACTTTTGCACAGGAAGCTATCCGGTATGGAGTAAAGGAATATGTACTGAAACCGGTAGATCCGGATATTTTTCATGAAACTATCGGCAAAATAAAACAGGAAATTGAAAAAAATAAAAATAACAAAATCCGCAGTCAGAAAGAACAGGATTTCCTACAGCAGTATTTTCTGCAGAATTACATTTATGCAGGAAAAGAAGAAATTCTGGAGAAAGCCAGGGATATGGTGGACCTGGAGAAATGGAATCAGTGGCACTGTGGGATTCTGATAGAATCTTCACAGGCATTTTTTGATACAGCAGATGATGATCTGGTAGAGAATCTTCAGAAGGAACTGCGCAGAGTATTTTTTTATCTGAATCTGAATGGCAGGCAGTCATTGCTTCTGTTTAATGATGTGTACTGTGACTATGTGCTGGTGGCAAATCATCTTTATTCTATTATGAAACGTCAGTATCAGGGGAGTTTTCATCTGGCTGTCAGCAGAAAGTTTGAAGGGTGTGAAGCTCTGCCGGAAATCCTGGCAGAACTGGAACAGCAGATGGAGGAGCGTTTCTATCATCCTGAAAATCATGTATTTACCAATGAAGAAGAGGAATTCCGTCATGTAGACAGGTCTGCGCAGGATTCACAGCTGATGCAGAGGATTTCCGAAGATATCAGCCGCAGGGATCTGGAGCAACTGATGATCCATTTTAAATGTCTGGCTGATAAATATAAAGAAAGTACACAGTTTTCAGCCATGTATATAAAATTTGTGTTTTCCAATGTGATCCAGGCACTTTTCGAGGAAACACAGTTTTCAGAGGAAAGGCGTCTGGATAAAGAAATCGATCGTCTGTATAACTGCACTGATATTTCTCAGATCCTTAAGGTTACAGAGGAAAATATTAAGGAGTACGGAGCTTTTCTGGAGAGGTCTATGAGTGAATCCAGAAATGAAGTGGCATCAGTGAAGAATTATATTTACCAGCATTATGCAGAAGATCTGAGTCTGGAGATGCTGGCGGAGAAGGTATACCTTTCTTCAGGATATCTAAGCTTTATTTTTAAGAAAGAGACAGGGATGAACCTGAATCGTTTTATCAGGGTGTTCCGTATGGAAAAAGCCAAGGAACTTCTGTGTGGTACAAATATGAAGGTAGCGCAGGTCAGCGAAGAGGTAGGCTTTTCCAATGTATCTTATTTCTGTCGTAGTTTCAGGGAATATTATGGCAGCAGTCCTGAATCCTACAGGAAAGGAACAGGTGAAGATGAAGAACATCCGAAAGAAATTTAGGGATATGAAGTACCGTCATAAGCTGACGATCCTCCTTGTGATCGCAAGCCTGGTTCCTATGACGGTACTTGCTTTATACAGCCATATCAGCATGAGCCGTCTGGTACGGCACAATGAACTGGAGGATACATCCTCCATTCTGGAACAGACCAGGGAGAGCATTGACAGCCAGATAGAGATTTTTACCAGCCTGCTCAACTATCTTACGTACTCACCGGACATTGAAGAGGTGATTAATGAGAAAAGTATGGATAATTATATGGCATATGAGAAATATACCTATATTGTGGATCCTCTTCTGACTGTGCCGAAGTCATATCATGATGCTATTGAACAGATTCAGCTTTTTGCACAGAGTATTAAGGTTCGCCATGAATATACACTGGTGCCTTTAAGCGAGATGAAGCAGGAATGGTGGTGTGATTCTCTCACTGATGATGTGCAGGTGCAGTGGATGGTGAATACCGAAAAGCCGGAAATCGTGGCAGTCAGACAACTTTACAACGGAAAGGAACTGGAGGCTGTTTTATGCATTACTCTGGATTACAATAAGATCTTTAAACCACTGAATAATGTGATCGTAGAGGAATCCGGAGGAATGGTTCTGGACAAATCAGGAAATATTTTGTACCGCAGAGAGGAAATACAGGAGAATGATCTGGCAGATAAGACAGATTCTCAGGAAGTGCTGGAAGCCGTGCAGAAGAATTATGTATCTGTAAGCAGCATCAGCAGGGATACAGGATGGGAATTTTATCTGTACAAGACCAGAAAATCCATTGAACAGTCAGTATATCAGATGTTGCTGACAGAGATACCTCTGATCATAGGATGTGTACTGATCATTTTTATCCTGGGACTGGTTTTTTCCAGATTGTTTACCAGGAAGATTGAACAGCTTACAAGAAATATGGATCAGGTGAACCATGGCATCAGGGAAGTTACAGTTTACAGTGATTCGGAAGACGAGGTGGGACTTCTGATCCGCAGCTTCCGAAGGATGATGGGGGAAATCGACAGGCTGATCAGTGAAGTATATGAGAATAAGATTGCACTGAAGGAATTTGAACTGAAGGCTCTGACTGCACAGATCAATCCTCATTTCCTGTATAATTCTTTATCTATTATCAACTGGATGGCTATTAGAAGTGATCAGAAAGAGATTAGTAAAGTTACATTGGACTTATCTACGTTTTATCGTACAGCGTTGAGCAAAGGGGAAGATATGGTCACAGTGGAGAATTGTATCCGCAATATCCAGGCCTATCTGTCTATACAGCTTGTTATGCATGATAATGATTTTCAGATCGAATGGAACATTGATCCACAGGTGAAAACAGAAAAAGTACCGAAACTGATTCTGCAGCCGGTGGTGGAAAATGCTCTGGAACATGGTCTGGATGTGAAGGAAGAAGGGGAAAAAATCCTGAAACTTTCTTTTCTGGATAATGGCAGTGATGTGCTCCTGCGAGTGGAGGACAATGGACTTGGCATGGAGCAGGAGGTGGCACAGCGGCTGATCATGTATCAGGCAGAAGGTTATGGCCTGAAAAATGTCAATGACCGTATTTGCCTGTTGTATGGAAAGGATTATACTATCCGCATTTTGAGTAAAGTGGGCGAAGGTACCAGGGTAGAGATGAGGATCCCGAAAGGAGAAATATCATGAGAGCAGAGAAAAGCGGCAAAAACAACAGATATAAGATGATATTTCTGGTGAGTATCATGGCTGGGCTGATCGTAACAGCAGGATGTAGTAAAACATCTGAAGATAAAGTGAAGGGATCAAAGACACAAAGCAGGATGACACAGGAAGATTCTGAGCAGTGGGAGAAGGCGCAGACAACACCTTATGACAGATATCCGGAAACAGTGACCTATACTCTGGCACAGATGAGTGGGGCAAATAATTCAAATATGCCTCAGGGTGCTACTTATGAGGATAATGCTTATACCAGATATCTGAAAGAGATGCTGAATATTCAGAATGAGAATACTTATATGGAAAGTGAGGACAGATATAATGAATTTGTAAATGTGCTCATCAAGGACAGGACCCTGCCTGATGTGATGGTGATTTCTGACAAAAATACGCTGGATGAAATGGTGGAAAACGATCTTGTGGAAGATCTGACGGATGTGTATAACTGCTGTACTTCTGATAAGATCAAGGAAATGTATGACAGCTATGGAGCTGAACTTCTGGATTCTGTACGCTATGACGGAAGGCTGATGGCAATGCCGGAGACTGTTATCGATCATGGCCCGTGTCTGCTGTGGCTCAGAAAAGACTGGATGGAACAGCTGGGGCTTGAAGAGCCGGAATCTCTGGAAGATGCATTTAATATAATAGAGGAATTTCAGAAAAACCGTATGGGAGCAGAAGATGGGGAAAATCCTATTGGTCTGGTATGTGATACTTCTCTGGTGGGGACTACCAGCAGCAGCTATTCAGTAGATCCTGTTTTTCAGGAATTTGGGGCTAATCCTCAGAGATGGCAGAGAAGTGAGGATGGAAGGATTGTTTACGGTTCACTGACAGAAGAGACAAAAGACGCACTGCAATATCTGAATAAGCTGTATGAACGTGGAATCCTGGATCAGAACTTTGCACTCCGGGCTTCTAATAATCTCAGGGATCTGGTGGTTAACGGAAAATGTGGAGCGTTTTTCGGACTTTGGTGGACCCCTAACAATCCTTTGATGGAAGAACATGAGAAGAATCCGGAATCAGACTGGGAACCTTATTATTTTCCGGCAGATATGAAGACTGCATCGGAAACCTATGCCTCATTTCGTGATAATAAATATGTGGTAGTCAGGAAAGGATATGAACATCCGGAAATAGTGATGAAAATACTCAGTGTACTGTTTGACTATACCAGGTATGAAGCAGATGATGCAGAGGAAGTCAACAGTTATTTTGCCCTGAATGTAGATCCTACAGCAAGACCACTGGTGATCAATGTAGATTATAATGAGGCTACTTATAAGGTAACGGAGGATATGCAGAAAGTTATTGCAGGGAAAATGCAGGAGGAGGAACTGAGTGCCATTGAGAAATCTTATTATTCAGCCTGTATGAATTATCTGAAAGGTAAAAATGTTACAGGGGAGGACTGGGCTGCTTACAAGTCAAGGATTTCAGCAGTAGGAGTACTGGTGGAGGCCCACTATCAGCCACCGGGTAAAATTTACCTGGAAACTTCGGATCTTGAGGTGCCACAGATGCTTCAGACTCTTGAAAGAGATGCATTTATCCAGATTATTATGGGACGGCAGCCATTATCCTATTTCGATGAATTTGTGCAGGAGTGGTATGCCCAGGGAGGAACTCAGCTTTTGCAGAATATCCGAGATAACTGCGATGAATAGAAAACGAGAAACGAAAGTATGAGTTACAGATACTTTCGTTTCTTTTTATATAATAAGCATTGGATAAAATGAAAATATGTAACTGTTCAGTATCTTTACAACAGTTGATGAAGAGTTACAAAAATATAACAAAAGCAGGGGAAGAAACTATGACGAAAAAGACGATCACAAAAAGGACATGGAAATTGCTTCTGGGAATCTGCATTGCGGCAGTATTGTCTATAGGAATTGGTTTATTTGCCTATATACATATGATCGATACCAAAACTCTGGGACGGAAGATTTCCATATATGGTTTGGATGTGTCAAAGCTTACAGCAGAGAAAGCACAGCAGAAGATAAATGAGGCATTTCATAACAAAAACATAATATTCCATGAAGATGGAGAGGATGTTTACAGTGTTTCTATGGCTCAGCTTGGATACAGCCTGGAGCCGGACAGTCTGAGAAATGAGTTGGAAACACTGCAGCAGGAGAGGAGTCAGGATTTCAGGCTCTTTGCATCTGAGAAAGATTATACAATTGATTATCAGATCATTAAGAATGAAAATCAGGAAAAGACAGCTCTGGCAGCAGAGAACTTCGATAATAAAGAAAGAACAGAATCAGCGGATGCCCATATTAGATACAGTAAAAAGAAGAAAAAATATATTCTGGTTAAACAGGTTCAGGGAAATCAGATTGATGAAAACAGGCTGCTTAACTATGTGGAGGAAACTCTGGAGAAAAATTTTAAGACTAAACTGCTTGCATCTGATGTGAAAATCAATCTGGGTGAAGAAGTTTACCGCCAGCCGGATATTGAAGAATCTGGTGAAATGAAACAGAAGGTAAAGAAATTAAATAGTCTGCTGAAAAAATACCGCAGTACAACAGTTACTTATCTGTTTGGTGAGGAAACACAGGTGCTGGAATCAGATACGATCAGTTCCTGGCTGCAAATCAAAAACAGTGGTATCAGCCTTGATAAGGATGCGGTGGCAGACTACATATCGAATATGGCGAACAAATATAATACGATTTATGTTCCACGTGCCTTTCATACATCGCTGGGAACAGATGTGACAGTTTCTGATAATGAATATGGATACAGGATCGATCAGGATGCAGAGCTGACACAGCTTCTTGAAGATCTTAAAAGTGGTGAAAATATATCCAGAGAGCCGGTGTACAGCAGCAGTGGCATGAAGAGAAACGGAACAGATGATCTGGCAGGCAGTTATATAGAAGTCAGTCTTGATTCACAGCATTTATGGCTGTATAAAGACGGTGCACTGGTTACAGAAACAGATATTGTCAGCGGCGCGCCGACAGCAGAACGTGAGACATACAGAGGTGCATGGCCAATAGCATATAAAGCAAGCCCGTTTACGTTAAGTAGTGATGAATATGGATATGCAGTGAACGTGAAATACTGGATGCCATTTGTTTATGGGCAGGGACTTCATGATGCATCCTGGCAGTCTGCATTTGGAGGAAACAGATATAAGACAGGAAATGGAAGTCATGGATGTATCAATCTGCCGGAAGATCAGGCAGCATTGATATATAATACGATAGATGGAGGATATCCTATTATTATTTATTAAAGATATATAGGATGGATTTCGTCTGTCTGATCAAAGAGAAAGAATAGAGGAGGTACAAACATGGAATTTCAGAATCTGATTGAAAAGAGGCGGAGTGTTCGTAAATACGCAGAGGGGAATACTGTGACTAAGGATGAAATTCTGAGTATGATAAAAGCTGCTCAGGAGGCGCCTTCATGGAAGAATTCTCAGACAGGACGTTATTACTGTATTATGGATACGAAGGATGTGGATCAGTTCAGACGGGAATGTCTGTCGGAAATGAATGCAGGTAAATGTGAGAATGCAGTATTGCTGGTCAGTACTTTCGTACATAACAGAGCTGGTTTTCAAAAAGATGGAACTGCGGATAATGAACTTGGAAATGGATGGGGATGCTATGATCTCGGGCTGCAGAATGAGAACTTGATATTAAAGGCAGAAGAACTGGGATATGGAACTCTTATTATGGGGATCAGGGATGCGGATAAGATCAGAGAATTTTGTTCTGTTCCGGAAACGGAGACAGTTGTTGCGGTAATTGCGGTCGGAGTTCCGGGGGAAGAGCCTGGACGACCAAAGAGGAAGGATACAGAAGAGATAGTGAAGTTTTTGTAAGATCAGCTGAAGTGGACGCAAGCTCAAATCATTCTCTTCGGCTCGGTTTCGGGTCTTAAGAAAAGCTAAGCCCCGGAAAATCAGCTAAAAGCATTCGCAGATAACTCAAACTCGCTGCGCTCAGACAGTGAGTGATCTGCGAATAACGCAGATTTTCCGGGGCTAAGATTTTCTAAAGACCCTGCAAATGTCGCCGAAGAGAATGATTTGAGCTTGCTGGCTGTTGGCTGTGACTGAAACGGCTGAAGGAGAAGGGGTATGGTGGTTTGTTGGTTTTGCGAAATAGAAAAGTTTCCTATATATAGTATGAATGGGACGGAAAAGCTGGGGTGTTGTGTATATATGGTATGTGGGTGCTGTGTGTAGGGCAGGGCTGGATGAGGGCGGAGGGATGGAATTCAGGTGTCAGATGGGATGAATGTCTGATGTGGACTGGGTGAATCCTGGAGTGTGTTTGAAACACGCTCTAAGGTGGAAATAAAAAAGTTTGTCAAATTATGAAATTAACTGTTGACATTGTGGTTTTTCGGTGTTATATTAGATGAGCTGTCGGAAATAATTGTTTATAAGATAAAAACAATTTAAATAGATTTCTGAAAGAAAAAAGAAATTAAAAAAAGTGCTTGACAACTTAAAACAAACATGTTAAAGTAATCAAGTCGCTTGAACAGAGCTGACAGTCATACATCTGGGAAACGTTTCGAGAAATCGAAAGAGTCCGAAAAACTTTGAAAAAAACTTAAAAAAGTGCTTGACAAAGAAAAACAGATGTGATAAAGTAAACAAGCTGTCGCAAGACAGACAACCTTGATAACTAAACAGTGAAACACATACGATTCTCGAAAATTCTTTACACATGAGCATCGAAAGATGCGAATGCGGTTCGATTCGTAAGAAACGAACTTCATTGATTGAGAACGGTTT